>WFNH01000088.1 GCA_015488685.1 Marinosulfonomonas sp. | reverse complement strand
GGGTTAAGTCCAGATAGCGGCTGGCCCATGCGGCGATTACACCGGCGGCGTATTCGGCGTCTGACGCGCGGGTGATCAGGTGGTCGGCATCATCCAGCGTGACGAAACTTTTGGGGTGTTTCGCAGTCATGAAGATTTCCGCCGCGTTGTCGATGCTGACGGCAGTATCGCGCGGGGCGTGAAGTACCAGCAGGGCGCGTTTCAGGTTTGCGATGGCGGGGGCCAGTTCGGATTTCGAGATATCCTCGATAAACTGGCGGGCAATCTTGAAGGGGCGACCACCAAGGCAGACATCGGCCATGCCTTCCTTGCATATTTCGGAAATAGCACTTTGGAAGTTGTGGGTAACATGTTCGGGGTCAAACGGTGCGCCGATGGTGACAACGGCCTTTGCGCTATTGATCCGGCCAGCGGCCTTTAGCACCGCTGCCCCGCCCAGCGAATGACCGATCAGCATATCGACCGGCATGTCGCGGCCGCTCAGATAGTCAGCGGCCAGCACCAGATCATCTATGTTCGAGGAAAACGAGGTATTCTCGAATTCGCCCCCGGAGTGGCCCAAACCGGTAAAATCGAACCGAAGAACAGCAATCCCCATCGCAGCCAGCCGTCCGGCGATGCGGCGTGCGGCGGGGATGTCTTTGGAACAGGTGAAACAATGGGCAAACAGGGCTGTGCCCAGATGCGGCCCCTTGGGCATGTCCAGACGGGCCGCAAGCGTATGCCCGTTGTGGCCGGTGAAGGTGATCTTTTCGGTTTGCATGGGGAACGTCCCTTGGTCAATTCGTGTTTGAATCAAGGATGGGGTGGCGGGGCCGGATGTGCAAGGCATGTGACAGCGGGTCACGTCACAGTGATGTTTTTCGCACAGATTGTGAGGGCGTTGACCGCGCTTGCAGGGCTGCCTATGAACGGACCGAGTGTGATTTTGTGAAAGCCCGTATGTTCCTACGTTTTGTTGCCCTGATCTGCCTGTTTGTTCTGGGGGCCAGCCATCTTGGCGTGCTGCACCCGTTAGGGGATTCACTGGCGGTATTTCGCGGGGTTTTGACCATTGTCGGGGCTGTGGCCGTGTTGGTGCTGGTATTGCAACGACGTTGGGTGTTGGCCGCATTGGGGGCAGGGTTGGTGCTGTGGTCGGCCTATACGGTGCTGATGCCAAGGTTTGCATTTTCGGCGGCGGTTGATGCGCCCTATGCGCTGTATCAAAAGAACATGTCGTTCCGGATGCCGGACACAGGTCCGCTGGCTGCGGATATTTTGCAGCAGGCACCGGATTTTGTGACTTTGGAGGAGGTGGACAGGGAAAACCTTGCCTTGTTGGACGCCTTGAAGCCTGACTACCCCGCACAGGCGTTTTGCCCGTTTATGAACGTTGGCGGGGTGGCCGTGGCTTCGCGCTGGCCCAAAGTGGCGGGCAGTGATGTTTGTCTGCAAGGGCAGGGCATGGTGGCGATGCAGGTGGCAACACCGGACGGGCCGCTTTGGCTGGTGGCATTGCATTTGCATTGGCCATTCCCGCATCAGCAGGCCGAACAGGTGCGCCAGCTGGAAACGGCCCTGAAGGCGCTGGAAGGGCCGGTGGTATTGGGCGGCGATTTCAATATGGTGCCGTGGTCGCATACTATGCGGGTCATTACAGCCGCCACCACAACCCGCCGGATCGGGGCGACGAAATACACATTCCCGCTGTTTGACGGGCTGTATATGTTGCCGATCGACCATGTGCTGGTGAACGCCAACACCCGCCCCGCCGAAACCTGGCGTCGCCCGCAACTGGGGTCGGACCATTTCGGATTGCTGGCGCGGTTCTATTTGCGCTGATACACAAGGTTACAATCTTGACGTAGATGTGAGGCCCGCGCTTCTGTAAATATTGCCTTGCGGGTTATACTCTGTCTGTGGGCGGGATGCCTGAAAATATAATGCAAAGGCGATACCATGAGATTTTCCAGACGACAGTTTATCAACTCCGCTGCGGCGGTAATTGCCACACCGGCCCTGATCGGGCGTGCCATTGCGGCCACCGGCGGGCGGGATTTGCCAATTCCCGATGTTCTGGATTTATCTGGCGGCGGCGGCGCGCCCGCGCTTGATGCGATGGCGGCCCGCACCAAAATCATGGAAGGTGCGGAAAGTGTCACCGTCGGATACGGGCAGGGGTTTCTTGGCCCTGTGATCCGTATGAAACGCGGGGAAACGGCGCGGCTGAACCTTGGTAACAAGATCAAGGAACCGGTGACGGTGCATTGGCACGGGATGCATATTGACGGGGCGCAGGATGGTGGACCGCACAGCCCTGTTGATACAGGCGGGGTGCTTGAGGCCGCTTTGGACATTGATCAACCTGCCGCAACCCTGTGGTATCATTCGCATATCCACCAACGCACCGGTATTCAGGTTTATTACGGGCTGGCGGGGATGCTGATAATTGATGACCCGGACGCCCCCGACAGCGGCTTGCCCCAGACCTATGGTGTGGATGATATTCCACTGGTGGTGCAGGACCGTGTTTTCGACCGTGGCGGGCAGATGCTTTATGCGCCGCAAGGGCCTACGCGGATGATGGGCTATCGCGGCAGTGAAATACTGGTGAATGGCGCGATCCGGCCAAAGGCCAGCGTGCCTGCCGGAATGGTTCGGTTGCGGATCCTAAACGGATCAAACGCGCGGATATACCATTTCGGGTTCGAGGACGGGCGCGTGTTTCATCAGGTGGCCAGCGAGGGCGGTCTGCTGCCGATGCCGGTTGCCATGAACACCCTGACACTGGCCCCCGCCGAGCGGGTGGAAATTGTAGTGGATTTCAGCGCCGGTGCCGCCCGCCTGCTATCTGCCCCCGACAGGAACATGGGGATGATGGGTGGCGGTATGATGGGCGGTATGATGCGCGGTGCTTCCCCCGAATCCGTCGCCGATGGCGGGGTGTTCGAGGTGATGTCCTTTGCCATTGATAACAGTCGGCCCGCCCCGGTGACCACATTGGCCAAAACACTGGCCGGTGCACCGATCCCCGAATTTGGCGAGCCTGTGCGCCGCCGCCGTTTTGCCCTGAACATGGGCATGGGGATGGGCATGATGCGCGGTGGTGGCTCGATGGCGATCAACGGCGAATCCATGGATATGGCGGTGATCAATCAGGAACTGCGTCTGGGCGAGGCCGAGATATGGGAGGTTAGCGCCGAAATGATGGCGCACCCGTTCCATGTGCATGGAACCTCATTTCAGGTGTTGTCAAAGAACGGGCGCAAGGTGGATTATACCAAAACGGGGCTAAAGGATGTGGTGTTGGTGGATGGCTCCGCCGAACTGCTGGTTCAGATTAATCGCAAGGCAGACGCGAACCAGCCCTTTATGTTCCACTGTCACATTCTTGAGCACGAAGATCTGGGTATGATGGGGCAGTTTACCGTCGCCTAGTTCTTACCGGCCGACTTCCCCTTGCCGTGGCTGTTGTCTTTGCCCGCATCAGCGCCCTTTTTGCCTGCCGATTTCACCACAGTTTCCTCGTCCTTGCGGCGGGTGGATTGATAAGTCTTGTGGGTGGTGTCGCCGCAACTGGAACATTTGTATGTGTCGTCAACGTCATAGACCTCTTCAACCCATGTGGTGATTTCGGTGTCGCCGTTGTCCAGAGTTTTACGTTCTTCCTTGGGGGTGGCGTTTGCCAGAACCTCTTGCCGGTCCACACGCGCCACACTGAAGGCCGCACCACAGTTGGCGCATTTCGCCCCCGCCGCGCCCGAAGACAGGTTCTTGCGGGTGATCAGGCCCGCCGATAACAAACCCGCCAGTGCCGCGCCGCCGCTGCGGATGCCAGTGCCCTGACTGCCCAGCAGCCAATAGGCAAGGCCGGCAATGATCAGCCCCAGCACCACGCCCCAGATGATGGCGGATTTTTTGATTGATGCGCGCAGGGCTTGCTGCTCGGACGTAAGATTGGTCATGAAATACTCTCCGTTAAAATGTATTGCGCTGAATATGCACAAGTTCAGGGCGATCACCAAACGAAAAAGGGGCATGATGCCCCCTTTGTTGATAGCGGTGATTATTGTGTCTTAGCCTTCGATCCGGCCTGCCATAATTGCGATGGCTTTCTGGTAAACCGTGGCCGCGTTCCATTCCTTGATCACGCGGTAATTCGGCTGGCCTTCCTGATAGCCCTTACCCGGTTTCCAGCCCTTGCCGCGTAGGTAATTCGCGGTGGTGGCCAGCGCATCGGCCATGTTGTTCAGATCAACCCGCCCATCGCCATTGCCATCCACACCGTATTTCAGCGCATTGCCGGGCAGAAACTGGGTGTGGCCCATTTCGCCATGCCGCGCGCCGATGGAATTGGCGGACAGCGTGCCGCGATCCACCAGTTTCAGGGCGGCGATGGCATGGGGCACAAAGAAATCCGTGCGGCGGCAATCATAGGCCAGTGTGCTGATTGACGACACCACATTGCTGTCGCCCATGAAATGACCAAAGCCGGTTTCCATCCCGTGTATTGCCACCAGAACAGCCGCCGGAACGCCGTATTTCTTTTCCAGGCTGGCATAGAAGGCGGGGTTTTTGGCGATGCGGCGGCGCCCTTGGGCGACAATCGTGTCCGAGCCACGGATTTTCATGAATTTCGCCAGCGAATAATGAAAGCTTTTCTGGTTCCGGTCCGCCGCAATCGTGCGTTTGGCATAGGATGTGCCTGCCAGTGCGGCCAAGCCGCGTTTGCCAACACCGGCGCGCTTGGCCTCTTTGGCAAAGGCGGCCTTCCAGGCGTTATAGCCTGCGGATGTGTTGCCGCATTGGGCGGCGATTGCGGGGGCGGTAATAACGGATGCGGCCAACATGGCGGCGAATGTGATGGTCAACTTGCGGGGCATTTGTCCCTCCTTCAATCAATACGTCCCGACCTTATCGTGCCATCTGCAAAATAGCAAAAGGGCGCCCAATAAGGACGCCCTTTGAATTTTCCGTAGGGCGGGGTTCACCCCGCCGCCGCCTTAACAGCTGTAATACAGCTTGTATTCCACCGGATGCGGTGTGTGTTCATAGGCGTAAACCTCTTCCCACTTCAGATCCATGTAACCTTCGATCTGGTCTTTGGTGAACACGTCACCGGCCAGCAGGTATTCGTGATCCGCTTCCAGCTCGTCCAGCGCTTCGCGAAGCGATGCACAAACGGTCGGGATACCGGCCAGCTCTTCCGGTGGCAGATCGTAAAGGTCCTTGTCCGATGCAGCCCCCGGATCGATCTTGTTCTTGATGCCGTCAAGGCCGGCCATCAACAGGGCCGAGAAACACAGATAGGGGTTGGCGGCCGGATCGGGGAAACGGGCCTCGACGCGCTTTGCTTTGGGCGATTCAGTCCACGGAATACGCACACAGCCCGAGCGGTTACGCGCGGAATAGGCGCGCAGAACGGGGGCTTCAAAGCCGGGGATCAAACGCTTGTAGCTGTTGGTCGACGGGTTGGTGAAGGCGTTCAGCGATTTGGCGTGCTTCAGGATGCCGCCGATGAACCACAGGGCCTCGTCCGACAGATCGGCGTATTTGTCGCCTGCAAACAATGGCTTGCCGTCTTTCCAGATCGACATATTGACGTGCATACCTGTGCCGTTGTCACCGGAAATCGGTTTCGGCATGAAGGTGGCGGTTTTGCCATAGGCGTGCGCGACGTTGTGAATCACATATTTGTATTTTTGCAATTCGTCCGCCTGATGGGTCAGGGATCCGAAAATCAGGCCCAGCTCGTGCTGACAGGATGCAACCTCGTGGTGGTGCTTGTCCACTTTCATGCCCAGACGCTTCATGGTCGACAGCATTTCGCTGCGGATGTCTTGCGCATCATCAATCGGGTTCACTGGGAAATAGCCGCCCTTGACGCCCGGGCGATGGCCCATGTTGCCCATTTCATAGGGGGTGTCGGTGTTCCAGGATGCGTCCCCTGCGTCCACTTCGAACGATACCTTGTTCATTTCAACGCTGAACCGCACATCATCGAACAGGAAGAATTCAGCCTCGGGGCCGAAATAGGACACATCGCCAATGCCCGACGCCTTCAGATAGGCTTCGGCCTTTTGCGCCGTGCCGCGCGGGTCGCGGTTGTAGGATTCGCCGGTGTCCGGTTCGACAACAGAACAATGCACCGCCAGCGTCTTTTCGGCATAGAACGGATCAATATAGGCCGAGGCCGGATCCAGCATCAGTTTCATGTCCGAGTTTTCAATCGATTTCCAGCCCGCGATGGACGAGCCATCAAACATAAAGCCTTCTTCAAGGAAATCCTCGTCCACCAGATCGGCCACGACCGTTACATGTTGCAGTTTGCCGCGCGGATCGGTGAAACGAACATCTACATATTCGATGTCCTCGTCCTTGATCAGCTTCAGAACGCCTTTGTTGTCCATTTTGCTTCCTTTTCTATGGTAAATTATAGTGGGCGGAAATTCCGCCGGTTTATCCTAAATGGCTTCGGGTCCGCTTTCGCCGGTGCGAATACGCACGACTTGCTCGACCGGAGTCACGAAAATCTTGCCATCGCCGATCTTGTCGGTTTTGGCGGCTTCCACAATTGCCTCGATGGCGGCATCGACCATGTCTTCGGTCAGAACCACCTCGATTTTCACCTTGGGCAGGAAATCGACGACATATTCTGCACCGCGATACAGTTCCGTGTGGCCCTTTTGACGGCCAAAACCTTTGACTTCCAGAACCGAAAGGCCCTGAACGCCCACGTCTTGCAATGCCTCTTTCACTTCGTCCAGTTTGAAAGGTTTGATGATCGCTTCAATCTTTTTCATGGCCTGCGACTCCCCTGACAGGTGATTTCATCAATGACAGACCACTTTCAAATGCCCCCCACAATTCGCTATGGTAAGCGGGGCAGGGCGCGGGGCGGGATTCTGTGGCTTGTGATTAATAATTAGGCAGAATGTGCGAAATTTGTGCATTTTGCGAACAAAGGGTTTTTACGATGACCGAACTTCTGACAGCGGCCCAGATGAGGGCGATTGAACAGGCGGCGATTGAGTCGGGGCAGGTCACGGGGCTGGAACTGATGGAACGCGCGGGGCGCGGGGTGGTGGAAGCGGTGTTCGAGGAGTGGCCGGAGCTTGCCGCGACCTCGCACCGCGCGGTGGTGCTGTGCGGTCCAGGTAACAACGGCGGCGACGGGTTCGTGGTGGCGCGGTTGTTGAAGGAATGGGGTTGGGAGGTGGAAGTGTTTTTGTATGGGGATGCCGATAAGCTGACGCCGGATGCGTTGGTGAATTATGAGCGGTGGCGGGAGTTGGGGGAGGTTGCGTCTCTGACTCTTGCAGCGTTCGATGGGTATACCGACCGTGCTTCAGAGGCAGAAGGTGCTGATAGATTTGGTATGCCATCTAATGAACACGGGCGAAAAACGATCTTTATTGATGCAATATTTGGTACTGGGCTTACCCGAAGATTTCCAGAAGATTTATTGGAGCTTTCGAGATTCTGGAGCGGTGGTGGCTTTCATTGGGAGTACGGTGTTTCCGTTGATATGCCTAGCGGAATCTGCTCGGATTCCGGGCGCTGGGTTGGTGGTGGACGTTTTCACCCGAGGTTATGTGTTACATTCCATGCTAAGAAACTAGGTCATTACCTTGGGGACTGGATGTACGATTGCCACAAGCTCAAGGTGGTTGATATTGGCCTCTCAAATGCTGCGGTTAATGAAGTCGATGAAATTGATTGGAAAGCAAGAGTTTGGTTGGATAATTATCGTATTGGTGGACGCCATACCTACGACAGTCTTCACAAAGAACTAGACGCTAATAAGTTTACAAATGGCCACGCCCTGATCCTGTCCGGCCCTTCCGGCAAAACCGGCGCGGCGCGTCTGGCGGCGCGTGGAGCGTTGCGGATCGGGGCGGGGGTGGTGACGGTCGGATGCCCGCCGGATGCTGTGCTGGAAAACGCCAGCCAGTTGACTGCGATCATGCTGGCCGAGGTGGGGGATGGTGCTGCGCTGAAAGCGGTGTTGGCGGATGAGCGGATCAATGCCTTGTGTCTGGGGCCGGGTTTGGGCCCTGTCTCTTATACACATCTGACGCTGC
>WFNH01000087.1 GCA_015488685.1 Marinosulfonomonas sp. | reverse complement strand
ATCAAATCAGTCAGGCGACCAATACCTTCCCCGAAATCTGTGGCCGAATTTGTCCGCAGGACCGGTTGTGCGAAGGCAATTGTGTGATTGAAAATTCCGGCTATGAAACGGTGACGATTGGTGCGGTTGAAAAATACATCACCGATACGGCGTGGGAAAACGGTTGGGTGAAACCGAATCTGCCTCATGCGGAACGTGCTGAATCTGTTGGCATTATCGGCGCCGGACCGGGCGGGCTGGCGGCGGCGGACAGGTTGCGGCAGGCAGGCGTGCAGGTGACGGTTTACGATCGCTATGATCGCGCGGGCGGCTTGCTGACCTACGGCATTCCGGGGTTCAAGCTGGAAAAAGACGTGGTGATGCGCCGCATTCAACAACTTGAAGCGGCCGGGGTTCAGTTCGCTTTGAATTGCAACGTCGGGGTAGACCTTAGTTTTCAGGCGATCAGTGGCCAGCACGATGCGGTGTTGATTGCCACTGGCGTCTATAAATCACGCGACTTGCAGGCCCCCGGTGTGGGTGCCAAGGGCGTGGTGCGGGCGATTGACTATCTGACAGCCAGCAACCGTGTGGGCTTTGGTGACGAGGTTCCGGAATTTGAAAGCGGCGAGCTGAACGCCGAAGGCAAGCGGGTGGTTGTGATCGGTGGTGGCGACACTGCTATGGACTGTTTGCGCACGGCGATCCGGCAGGGCGCGAAATCTGTCAAGTGTCTGTATCGGCGCGATAAAAAAAACATGCCGGGCAGTATGCGCGAGGTTCAGAACGCCGAAGAAGAAGGCGTGGAATTCGTCTGGCAGACCGCGCCGAGCGGTTTTGTCGGGGATCCGGTCGAAGCTGTGAAAGTGCAGAAAATGCGTCTTGGCGCACCGGATGCCACAGGGCGCCAAAGCCCCGAGGTGATCGAAGGGGCGGATTATACCGAACCGGCCGATCTGGTGGTTATGGCACTGGGATTTTCACCCGAAGACCTGCCGACATTGTGGGATGAAGGCGCGCTGGAAGTGACCCGCTGGGGCACCATCAAGGCCGACTTCAAAACCCACAGAACCGCCATCGACGGGGTCTATGCCGTGGGCGACATCGTGCGTGGTGCCTCGCTGGTGGTGTGGGCGATTGCGGATGGGCGCGAAGCTGCGGACTCGATTTTGAACGATCTGGACAAAGTGGCCAGCGTGGCAGCGGAATAGGTAAAAACGGCGATCAGGAACATGTCTGCCTTGTGTATGCTTTGTGTATGGCAAAACGTCGGGGTCGAAAATGATGACAGGTCAGCAGGGCTGACGAATACCGGAGGATAAAATGGACAGAACAGGACAATGCCTATGCGGGGCCGTGCGTTTCACGATCCGCGATCTGAATCCGGAATTCGGCACATGCCATTGCAAGATGTGCCAACGCTGGACGGGATCGGCGCTGTTGGGGCTGACGGTTCCGGCGGATACGATCGGTTTTGAAGGCAAGGAAAACATCAAACGCTATCAATCTTCGGACTGGGCCGAACGGGCGTGGTGCGGGAAATGCGGGTCCGGCCTGTGGTATCAGGTGACGGCCGAGGGGCCACATCATGGCACCTACCACATGCCGATTGGCCTGTTGGATGACACATCCGGCCTGACCATGACCCGCGAGATTTTCACGGACACGAAGCCCGAATGTATGGCATTTGAAGGAGAGCGGGATCGGCTGGATACGGCGGCAACCTTGGCATTGTTCGGGGTGACAGAATGAAGTGGTTTGCAGTAGTTTTCACCGTGGCCCCCTTTGCGGCCACCGCCGGCACCTTCACCCCGCCCAAGGGTTGCACCGTCTACCTGACCGTGCAGATGAGCAGTTGCAGAGTCGAGCAACACTGGACCTGTGCGGGGGAGCCTGAAGGGAACCACTGGGCGTTGACGATTGATGCAGATGGCCCCAGTTATCTGCAGCAGTTGGATAATGAATTTCGCTGGCTGCAAAACTCGCCCTTACCCGGCGATTACAAGCGGACATTACGGCAGCCCGAAGCCGACCCGAATTCGATGACAGAGCTGTTCAAAACAGGGCGGGATGATTTTGATTTTGAGCAAACCGTGTCGCGTGGTGGTGCGCCGGTGACGACCGAACATATCACCGGCTTTGACAAGCTGACCGGCACAAAGGTGCGAATTGATGGCGAGGAATTGCTGGTAACGGAATTCGAGTTTACAGTGGAAAGCGGATTGGACGGGCAAACATCCCGCACCTATGGCAACCAGTACGTCAGCCCGAAATTCCGTTTGTTTTTTCAGGGCCGAGAAACCGAAGAGGTTGGCGGCGAAACCTATCAATATGATGAAAAACCCATGCTGTTCAGCGAGCCGGGCGAGGCCGGGTTTCTAGCGGACAAACCGGAATTCGGGTGTGATCAGATGATGTCCTCCCTTCAAGGCGTGGGGCGCGGTTGATGCCGTGTATGATCTGGAAAACGATGAGACCAGTGGCAGGGTTAAGTGGTGCCGCAATGCTACTAATGGGAGTTATGAAAATGATCGAACCGGAAGTTGGAGACATAATTCGTTGTGAATCCAGTAATGGCTTGCCGCCAATTGAAATTTGGGTGGGAAAGATTGAGAGCTTGCGCGATCTGGGCGTAGGGGGAGTAAGCGCAGATAGCAAACTGGTGCATTTGCAAATGGTGGCAATTGGGGATGGTGAATTTCCCGTAGTGGGGCATAGCCCATTTGCATTGTCTGCGCTTAGTAAATGCAATGGCTCAAAGATTGGCACACGAGAAAGGCCAAATGATAATTTTGAGGACGGGTATAACGCTTGGTTGGAAGCCTTTCAAAATGGAAAAGCCGGTTATTTTACACTGAACCCCGCTGAGGCGTATTGGGGAATTCTTGGTGTTGTCGATGAAAATGGGGTGGGAAAACAATGACCAACTATGATGTGAACTGGGCCAAGGAACAGCAGGACCGGCGCGAATGGCTGGCTGAAAACGGCATGTATTCCGAGGACGAGGAGCATTCCTCTTGCGGGGTTGGCCTGGTTGTTTCGGTGGACGGCAAGGCCAGCCGCAAAGTGGTTGAAAACGGCATTCAGGCCCTCAAGGCCGTCTGGCATCGCGGGGCTGTGGATGCGGATGGCAAGACCGGTGATGGTGCGGGTATCCATGTGCAAATTCCGGTGAAGTTTTTCTATGACCAGATCGAGCGCACGGGGCACAAGCCGCGGATGGACGAATTGGTTGCCGTGGGTCAGGTGTTCCTGCCCCGCGAGGATTTCGGCGCACAAGAGCATTGCCGGACCATCGTGGAGACCGAAGTTTTGCGCATGGGGTACCATATTTACGGCTGGCGTCAGGTGCCGGTGAATGTGGGCTGTCTGGGCGAAAAGGCCAACGCCACCCGCCCTGAAATCGAGCAGATTCTGATTTCCAACTGCAAGGGTGTGGACGAGGATACGTTCGAGCGCGAATTGTATGTGATCCGCCGCCGGATCGAAAAGGCCGCGGTCGAGGCGCATATCAGCGGGCTGTATCTGTGTTCGCTGTCGTGTCGGTCGGTGATTTACAAGGGCATGATGCTGGCCGAGCAGGTGGCCGAATTTTACCCCGATCTGATGGATGAACGGTTCGAAAGCGCCTTTGCGCTGTATCACCAGCGTTATTCCACCAACACATTCCCGCAATGGTGGCTGGCCCAGCCGTTCCGCATGTTGGCCCATAATGGCGAAATCAACACGCTGAAGGGCAATGTGAACTGGATGAAAAGCCACGAAATCCGTATGGCATCATCTGCGTTTGGCGAACTGGCCGAGGACATCAAGCCGATCATTTCAGGCGGATCCAGCGACAGTGCGGCACTGGATTCGGTGTTCGAGGTGCTGGTGCGGGCCGGACGCAACGCGCCGATGGCGAAAACCATGATGGTGCCCGAAAGCTGGAGCAAACGGGCGGTGGAACTGCCCGAACCGTGGCGCGATATGTATTCCTATTGCAATTCGGTGATGGAGCCATGGGACGGCCCAGCCGCGCTGGCGATGACCGACGGGCGCTGGGTTTGTGCCGGACTGGACCGCAACGGGCTGCGGCCCATGCGCTATGTGGTGACGGGCGATGGTCTGCTGATGGCGGGCTCCGAGGCCGGAATGGTGCCAACAGACGAGGCCACCGTGGTGCGCAAGGGCGCGCTGGGGCCGGGGCAGATGATTGCGGTGGATATGCGCAAAGGCAAGCTGTTCAAGGATCGCGAGCTAAAGGACATGCTGGCCGCCAGTCAGCCGTTTGGCGAATGGGTCGGCAAGATTGTCGATCTGGAAGATACGTTGGACGGTATTTCAGAAGCGCCGATTTTCACAGGCAGCGAGCTGCGCAAACGCCAGATCGCGGCGGGTTATTCTGTCGAGGAGTTGGAGCAGATTCTGGCACCGATGGCCGAAGACGGCAAAGAGGTTCTGGCCAGCATGGGTGATGACACGCCCTCGGCTGTGTTGTCGGAACGCTATCGCCCGCTAAGTCATTTTTTCCGGCAGAATTTCTCGCAGGTGACAAACCCGCCGATCGACAGTTTGCGCGAGTATCGGGTGATGAGCCTGAAAACCCGTTTCGGCAACCTGAAGAACGTGTTGGATGAAAGCAGCAGCCAGACCGAAATTCTGGTGCTGGAAAGCCCCTTTGTGGGTAACGCGCAATTTGCCAAACTGCTGGAGCATCTGGGTGATTCCGTGGTGGCGATTGACTGTTCTTATGATTTGGACGCGGGCGAGGGGGCTTTGCAAGAAGCCCTGACGCGGATCAGAAGCGAGGCCGAGGATGCGGTGCGCTCGGGTGCCGGTCATATCGTTTTGACGGATGAAGAGCAGAACGAGAATCGCGTGCCGATGCCTATGATTTTGGCAACGTCTGCCGTGCATTCGTGGCTGACACGCAAGGGGTTGCGCACCTTTTGTTCGATTAATGTGCGTTCGGCCGAATGTATTGATCCGCATTATTTTGCGGTGCTGATTGGCTGTGGTGCGACCGTGGTCAACGCCTATCTGGCCGAGGATTCTTTGGCTGGCCGGATCGAACGGGGCCTGCTGGATTGCACCCTGACCGAGGCCGTCGCGCGGTATCGTGCGGCGATTGATGCGGGGCTGCTGAAAATCATGGCCAAGATGGGGATCAGCGTAATTTCGTCCTATCGCGGTGGCCTGAATTTCGAGGCTGTGGGTCTGTCCCGCGCGATGGTGGCCGAATATTTCCCCGGCATGACCAGCCGTATTTCCGGTATCGGTCTGCACGGCATTCAACGCAAGCTGGCCAAGGTTCACGCTCTGGGTTGGCGCGGCGGGCAGGATGTGTTGCCGATTGGTGGTTTTTATAAGGCACGGCGCACCGGCGAAACCCATGCGTGGACAGCGAACAATATGCATCTGATGCAGTCGGCTTGCGACAAGGCATCGTTCGAGATGTGGATGCGGTATTCCAAGGCTATGCACAGTAACCCGCCGATCAACCTGCGCGATCTGATGGATTTCAAACCGCTGGGCAACGCCATTCCGATCGAAGAGGTCGAGAGCATCACCGCAATTCGCAAGCGGTTCGTCACACCGGGCATGTCGCTGGGCGCGCTTAGCCCCGAGGCGCACAAGCTGTTGAGTGTGGCGATGAACCGGATTGGCGCGAAATCGGACAGTGGCGAGGGCGGCGAGGATCCGGCGCATTTCGTGCCGGAACCCAATGGCGACAATCCGTCAGCCAAGATCAAGCAGGTGGCCTCGGGTCGGTTCGGCGTGACGGCGGAATATCTGAACCAGTGCGAAGAGCTGGAGATCAAAGTGGCGCAGGGCGCCAAACCCGGCGAGGGCGGGCAATTGCCCGGCATGAAGGTCACCGACCTGATTGCACGCCTGCGTCTATCGACCAAAGGTGTCACGCTGATTTCCCCGCCGCCGCACCACGATATTTACAGTATCGAGGATCTGGCACAGCTGATTTACGATCTGAAACAGATCAATCCGCGCGCCAAGGTGACGGTGAAACTGGTGGCCAGTTCCGGCGTTGGCACGATTGCCGCCGGCGTGGTCAAGGCCAAGGCCGATGTGATCCTGATTTC
The DNA here is from genome assembly GCA_015488685.1 of Marinosulfonomonas sp. Classification (GTDB taxonomy): domain Bacteria; phylum Pseudomonadota; class Alphaproteobacteria; order Rhodobacterales; family Rhodobacteraceae; genus Profundibacter. The sequence goes on along the minus strand of WFNH01000087.1, from coordinate 16,624 downwards.
CGGTCATAACGGCGGCACAGGCGCCAGCCCCGCGACCAGCATCAAATATGCGGGCCTGCCGTGGGAAATGGGCCTGACCGAGGCGCATCAGGTGTTGGCCATGAACAACCTGCGTGAACGGGTTACATTGCGCACCGATGGCGGTCTGCGCACCGGCCGCGACATTGTAATGGCGGCGATGATGGGGGCCGAGGAATACGGCATCGGCACCGCCGCGCTGATTTCGATGGGTTGCATTATGGTGCGCCAATGTCAGAGCAATACTTGCCCCGTGGGTGTTTGCACACAGGATGAACGCCTGCGCGCCAACTTCACCGGCACGGCGGACAAGGTGGTGAACCTGATCACTTTCTATGCACAGGAAGTGCGCGAAATTCTGGCCAGTATCGGCGCGCGGTCGCTGGACGAGGTGATCGGGCGGGCCGACCTGCTGTCACAGGTCAGCCGTGGTTCGGCCCATCTGGACGATCTGGACCTGAACCCGCTGCTGATCGCGGTGGATGCGGGGCAGGGCATCAAATATGACCGTTACAAGCCGCGCAACGAGGTGCCCGATACACTGGACGCCGAGATCGTCAAGGACGCTGCGCGGTTCCTGAACGACGGTGAAAAGATGCAGTTGCAATATGCGGTGCAGAATACACATCGCACCATCGGCACGCGGACCTCCAGCCATATCGTGCGCAACTTCGGGATGCGCAATTCGCTGCAACCGGACCACTTGACGGTAAAGCTGACCGGCTCGGCGGGTCAGTCGCTTGGCGCGTTCGCTGCGCCGGGGTTGAAACTGGAAGTGGCGGGTGATGCAAACGATTATGTCGGCAAGGGCCTGTCGGGTGGCACCATCGTGGTGCGCCCGCCAATGATCAGCCCGCTGGTGGCATCGGACAACGCGATCATCGGTAACACGGTGCTGTATGGTGCGACCGATGGTTACCTGTTTGCAGCCGGACGTGCAGGCGAGCGGTTTGCCGTGCGTAACTCGGGCGCCAAAGTGGTGATCGAGGGCTGTGGCACCTGTGGCTGTGAATATATGACCGGTGGCGTGGCGATCATTCTGGGCCGGATCGGCGCGAATTTTGGCGCGGGGATGACTGGCGGTATGGCCTATGTGTACGATCCAGATGGAATCGCGCAAGAGCTGATGAACCGTGAAACGCTGGTGACCTGTCCGGTGACAGTGCCCCATTGGGAGGCCGAACTGAAGGGATTGATCGAGCGCCATTTGGCGGAAACCGGCAGCCGCAAGGCGCGGGATATTCTGCATCACTGGGACAAGTCCGTGGGGCATTTTGTGCAGATCTGTCCAAAAGAAATGCTGACCCATCTGCCGCATCCGTTGAGGATAGAGGAGAGTCAGGAGACAGCTTAATTAACCTTAACTGACTGTAAAACAACGTTAAAGCCCATCTTTTTCATAGCGAGAAGGTGGGCTTTGACGTTGGGTAAGGAATCCATGACTTGTGAGATTTGATATTTGGGCGCGTTATATTGGCAGACGCATATTACTTGGCGGAACGCGCCACAATTTGGAGAACGACCATGACAAATTTTACAAAAGTTGTTTCAGGTATTATCGCGGCCACAGTTGGCCTTGCAATTTCAACATCGGCGGTGATGGCGGTCGAAGCCACGGCCAAATCCGCTGTGAATGTGCGCTCGGGGCCGGGGGTCAGCTATGGCAAGGTTGATGCGCTCTATGGTGGTGAGGCGGTCGAGATAACCGAATGCCGTGGTAACTGGTGCCACATCCAGCATCCGGGACCGGATGGCTGGGTTAGCGGACGGTATCTGATTGCCGTTGAAGGGCGCAGCGCGGCCAGCGGTGGCACAGGGCGCAGCAGTTCTGATGATGCTGCCGCCGCAGCCATTATTGGCGCGATTATTGGCGGTGTGATTGCCGGTCATTCATCGGATCCCGCACCTGCTCCTGCTCCGGCATTGCCCTATGGTCCGGATACCTGCAAATCCGGTTATGTCTGGCGGGATGCCATTCCTGGCGATCATGTGTGTGTGCGGCCTGTACGGCGTTCAAAAGCAGCCCATGAGAATTCCATTGCCGGATCAAGGGTTAACCCGACGGGGGCCTATGGTCCGAACACCTGCAAAGCCGGATTTGTCTGGCGCGAAGCCTATACCGGTGATGTGGTCTGTGTCACGGGTGCGCGCCGCGAACAGGTGCGTCGTGAAAATCGTGACGGCTCCAGCCATCGCGTTGTCGCGCCGTAACAGGCAATTTATTCCAATCAAGGATAGCCCCTGCCAATTGGCGGGGGCTTTTGAGTTAAGTGGATAAGATATAGGTAATTTCGTGGGCCTCGGTCATATCGGGTGGCTCCAGCTTGCGTGCCAGATTCTTGACCACCTGACGGGGAACGCTTTGGTCGCGGGCACTGTTTTGTGCCAGCAGGCGGTCGGGGCGCACTTCCAGATAGATGATATGAATGCGCGCCCCGTAATCACGCAACAGGCGCAGGACTTTGCCGCGGGTCAGGCGGGTGGTGTTGGTGCCGTTCCAGATAAAATCCTGACCGGCGCGCAAATGCACTTTGGCCTGTTCATAGGCTGCCTGGATCACCCTGCCCTGATTTCCAGTCGGGGCAATTCCCAGTTCACTGCGCAGAGCATCCAGACTTACCATAGGTAAATCAGGTAGATTGCTGCGGATCCATGTATCCTTGCCGGTGCCGGGCAGGGCCGACATCAGATAGACAGTGCAGCGGAAATCCTCGTGCGCGACATAGGCCGGATCGCGGTCCTCGCGTTCCAGAAAGGCAAGGCGGCTTTCGGCATTGGCAAAGGGATAGGGATGCGTCAGGCATCCTGCCTCGGCAAACTGTTCGCGGGCAAGGGCCACATTTTCCAGCACATCTGCCTGATCGGCACAGGTCCGGCCCAAGGCATCGGCACGGGCGTGCAGACACAGCAGGTCAGGGCGGCAAGTCAGAGATGTGGTAATGGCAAGCCGTTCGGGCATGGGCCGTTCAATCAGCCAGAACGGCAATTGGTGATGGGAGATGATCGCGCAGATACGTTCACGCCAGTGAAAATCCACCCCCGCATCACGCAACAGCCCGCGCGCGATGGAAGCCCCTGTGCGGGAATGACCGCGTGATGTGATGCGGCCGTTATCCTCATGCTTTGTCGTGGCGGGTTTGCCGATATCGTGCAGACAGGCCGCCCAGAACAGCATCTCGCGGTCCTGAACGGGAAGGGCGCGCCAATCCGGGCCATCCACCAGCGCCTGAACCACCATGCGGGTATGGGTGCCGACATCGCCTTCGGCATGATGGATGGCATCCTGCGGGCAATGATCCAATGCGGCAAATTCCGGCCACAGCGCCCAAAGGCCGGACCAGTCAATAGACCAGCCCGGTGCGGTTGGCACAAAGGACAGCAGGGTTGCGGGGTTAATGCGCTGTTTCATCATATGCCCCTTTCACACCCAGCACGGGTGCAAATATATCAACTGTTTTCGCCAGTTGGTTCGGCAGGATCGGACGATCCTGCCAATGCCCCTCGGAGGATTGGATTGCTTGTAGGAAATCGCCACGCACATATTTGTAACGCTCGGTGACGATGCCATTCTGTTCCACCTTCAGGTACAGCCCTTCGGCCAGATCGCTGTCTTCGGTCTGTTTTTCCACAAAATCACTGCGGCTGCCGGATTGGGTGGCCGCCACGGTCAGCGCGTCCCGCCAGTCTTCCGATTTATAGATCGAGGGGTGGATCAGGGCCTGGATTTGTGACAGGGAATTGACCGTGCCCTGAAACAGCACCGGCACCGGCAGGATCGGCAGCCCGTGTAGTAGTTCACGGCGCGCCTGTGTTGACAGGAAAAAGCCTGTTTGGCGGTCATGCACATCGAATTCCAGAAAGTAGTGCATCAGTTGGTCATAGAAAACGGTGTGTTTGGCAAACATCCATTCACCATACATCACATAGCGGCTGCCCAAAACAGAGTGCAGCCGGTCCGCATGGGTAAAGGCCCATGTTTTCAGCAGGTCAAAATGGCGTTCACGGTAACCACCGGTCAGATAATGGCCACGGCTTTGCAGCATCAGCCCGCCGTCCATGTCAAAAGAGACCGCGCAATTTGCGCCATCTACTTTTTCCTCGATAGTCAGGAAGGCGTCTTTCAGTTCGGCAATCGGCTTGTCGTCGCCAAGGTCACCATGCTGAAGGCGCGATCCCTCGATGTGCCGCGTGCGCGGGTATTTTAAGAGTGTCATTGTAATATCTCACGAGATTGGGAAGGCGCTGGGCCTTTGCTGTGCAAACATAACAAACCGGCCGGTGCGAAAGGCATCGGTGCGGTGGTTTCGAATATGCTGCGGGCGTTACATGGTTCTCTCGTGGGGTATGGGGTTGCGGTGCGGGGTGTCTACGCGACAGCAGAAGTCGGGGCAAGGTAAGGAGATGCGGATCGGGCCCCGCTTGTGTCAGGAGAGCAACAGCCACATTGCTACTCCTCCAAGGTAAATCCAACCCATCACAAGCTGGCCCTAGTGTAAACTGGAGGAAAATCCCGTAGCGGGTCAGGCTGAATATTAGTGGCCAAAGTTGCCGCGGTAGAGTACACTATTGTAGTGTGCCACGGTCCTTGATAGTAATATGTTGATAACTAATATTTGAGGGCCTCATGCGCATTAGAAAATCCGCCGTAGATCGTAAATGCGAAATCGAACAAACGGCTTTGGATCTTGCTTTCAAAATTGGCCCGTCACAGGTCAGCACTGGTATGATTGCCAAAGAACTGGGTCTGACCCAGCCTGCGATTTATCGGCATTACCCAAAGAAAGACGATATCTGGGCCGCCATCGCACTACATCTGGGCACGCGGATTGATGAAAATATTGCCTTATCCTTTGCCTCGGGCCTTGCGCCGCTGGATAGGTTGAAAAAACTGGTCCTGGGGCATTTGCATGTGGTCAAAGAAAACCCGGCCTTGCCCGACTTTATGGTGCTTCGCGATAAAACGAACGGTCATATCGTGGTGCAGGATAGTATACACGATGCGATGGAGGCTTTTCGCGCGGCTTTGGTTTCTAATGTCAAAGCCGCTATTGGCGCTGGTCATTTTTACTCAGGGCTGGATGAAAATGATGCAGCGACCCTGATCTTTGGTGTCATTCAAAGCTTGGTTCTGCGGATGATGGTCACACGCAATCCCGCGATTCTGATGAAAGACGGGCCGCGCCTGTTGGATTTACAATTGGCAGGCTTTACCCCGACAAGAGAAACCTCACGAGAAGCCGTTTCAGACTGAACCTGATAATATTCTGCTGTCGGCTTTGCAGCATTTTCCATTGTCTCCACGCCCGCTCTTGTGCTGGCTTTTTATGCTTGCAGAAGTTTATTATTCATATATTCATGAAATATGGAAAAAGTGATTCTGGAACGTCTTACGACCCTTGGCCATCCCCAGCGCATGGCGCTTTTCCGGCTTTTGATGCGCCGCTACCCGCAAGCGGTGCCTGCCGGAGAGTTGGCAAAAGCGCTGGACCTGAAGGCCAGCACCCTGTCGGTTTACCTGTCGGCATTGGCCGGGGTCGGCCTGATCACCAAATCCCGCCACGGCACATCGCTGCACTACAAAACCCGGATCGATGCTGCGCGTGAAATTATCGACTACCTGTTTCTTGACTGCTGTCGGGGCCGCCCGCAGCTTTGTCCAACCATTTCCCCAGATCCCATCAAAGGAAGCCAGCCCATGTCCCAGCGAAAGCTGAACGTCATCTTCATCTGCACCGGAAATTCCGCCCGCTCGATCATGGCCGAGGCAATCATGCGTGATCTGGACGGGGGGCGGTTCAACGCCTTTTCCGCGGGCACCCAGCCGACCGGTGCACCACATCCGCTGGCATTGGCAACGCTAAAGCGCAACGGATATGACATTACCAACCTGCGCTCGAAAAATCTGGATGAATTCCAGAAAGACGGCGCGCCACAGATGGATTTTATCTTTACGGTCTGCGATTCTGCCGCCAACGAGGAATGCGCGATCTGGCCGGGCCGCCCGACCAGCGGTCACTGGGGTATCCCCGATCCGGCAGCGGCCACGGGAAGCGATGCAGAAAAGGCGCTGGCCTTTGCCCGCGCTTACGGACAGATGCGCACCCGCATAGAAGCCTTTGCAGCCTTGCCCGATATCACACCGGGCACACCGGAACTGCAAAACAACATTGATGAAATCGGCAATATGCCGGTTCAGGGCTAAAGGATAGATCATGGGACTTTTTGAACGATACCTCACCGTCTGGGTTGCTGCGGCTATAGTGCTGGGCGTGTTCCTTGGGGCAAATCTGCCCGGGCTTTTTGCCAGCATTGCCGCGCTGGAATATGCCAGCGTCAATCTGGTGGTGGCGGTGTTCATCTGGGTGATGATTTACCCCATGATGGTCGGCGTTGATTTTGCCAGCATCAAGGACGTTGGCAAGCAGCCCAAGGGGCTGGTAATTACGCTGGTGGTGAACTGGCTGATCAAACCCTTTACCATGGCGGCCCTTGGCTGGTTGTTCTTTATGGTCATTTTCAAGGGCCTAGTGCCACCTGCATCCGCCCGCGAATACATCGCCGGTATGATATTGCTGGGGGTTGCGCCCTGCACGGCGATGGTATTCGTCTGGAGCCAGTTGGTTAAGGGGGATGCAAATTACACATTGGTGCAGGTTTCGATAAATGATCTGATCATGGTCTTTGCCTTTGCCCCGATCACCGCGTTTCTACTGGGGTTAAGCGATATTGTGGTGCCCTGGAATACATTGATCCTGTCGGTCGTTCTTTATGTGCTGGTGCCGCTTGTGGCCGGTTATATCACCCGCCGTCGGCTCGAGGCGACCCATGCGGACCATGCAATCGAACAGTTCACCGCCCGACTGAAACCGTTTTCGGTGGTTGGCCTGTTGGCGATGGTGGTGCTGTTGTTCGGCTTTCAGGCGCAAACCATCCTGAACGCCCCGCTGGTCATTGCCCTGATCGCCGTGCCGCTGATGATCCAGAGCTACGGCATCTTCGCCATCGCTTTTGGTTGGGGATATGCGTGGAAAGTGCCCTTCAACATTGCCGCCCCCGCAGCCCTGATTGGCACCTCCAACTTTTTCGAACTGGCCGTCGCCGTCGCCATCAGCCTGTTTGGCCTGAATTCGGGCGCAGCGCTGGCAACGGTTGTGGGGGTATTGGTCGAGGTGCCGGTGATGTTGTCGCTGGTGGCTTTTGCCAACGCCAAAAGGGGGCGTTTTACAGTTTGAAATCATCATCAAAGGGTTCGTCACCCACCACGACGGGCAGTGAAAACTTGTTTCCCCAATGCCCCCAACCGCCGTTATATAGCCGCACGTCCGTATAGCCCAAAGCGGTCAGTTGTAGATAGGCGAGGCTCATACGGAATCCATCATGGCAGTAAACATAGATGGTTTTGTCCTTTGGCACATCTGCATACATTTGGGCGATCTCCGAAAGCGGCAGCCATTGCTGTTCGCCATCCTTGGTAATGCCATCCAGGCTGACAATACTGATGGCACCGGGAATGTGGCCGGCGCGCACTGCATGGGTCAATACTTCACCAGTATACCCCTTGTAAGGGCGCGCATCGATTAAAAGGAATTGCGGATCGCGGCGCGCGACAACGTTGTCATAGACATCGGTCCATTCGACAAACAGATCGGTGTTGCGCTCGGCCAGTGTCACATTGCCCGGCTCGGGGAAAACCTCGTCCTGTTCCAGATCGTTGAAGGCTTGCCATGCGACCGTGCCGCCATTCAGGATTTTCACATGATCCATGTTGAAACCATATAGTCTAAGCAGAAAATGAAGGCGCGAGGCCAGCGCCGTTGCGCTGTCGTCATATAACACCAGCATGCTGTCATCATTTACTCCCCAACTGCGCAGGGTGGCCTGAAACGCCTCGCGGGTCGGAAATTTCATCAACGTGCCCTGTCCTGAATTATCCCCCAGATCCAAGAACCGCGCCACCTGAACAGCACCCGGAATATGACCTATAGTCATATAGCGATGCGGGTAATAGCGCACTTCGAGCACGGTCAGATTTTCATCATCTATATGTTCTTCCAGCCATTCGGAGGACACCAGAAAATCGGGCGCCTCCTGTGCCAGCGCGGGGGCAGAAAAGGCAAAGATGATAATCAGGGTATTAAGAAGCGTTCGCATTCGGTTTCCTTATCGTAAAGGGTGTTATTTGCGGCCGGTCAGGCGGGAAAACAGGCCGGGTTTGGCAGGGGGCGGCGCAAAAGGCAGGCTGTCGGGTTTGATCTGGCTGAAGATATAACGCGGCATGACCGGTTCGGTTGAGCAGCTGCAGGATGACCCCATGTTGGCAGGATCAAAGACCTTGAAAAAGGTCGGGGTTTCGCGGTTGTCCACATAAACCGTGCCGCTCATCGGTAGCTCGCGACGCTGGTTGACCAGTGTCTGGGCGGTATCCAGTGCGACTTGCAGTTCGTTACCCGATAGGGGCATTTCGGGGGCATCCTGACTTGGATCAAAAACATACCATTGTCCGCCGGTATGCTTTAGTTCCGCCCAAAAGGCATCCATATCGGACCATTGCAATATACCGCTGGCACGTTTTGAAAACAGCTGCCAGAAATCGCTTTCCGGCAGAGGGGTGGTAAGGCGATGGCGCATGGTGTCTCCGGGATTATGGATTAAGCTTATACGTTACATGGCAGGCCGTGCAGGCCAGCATCAGGTCGCTGACTGCACCTGCCACTTTGGCCGGATCGCCGGTTTCGCGTGCCGCTGTGGCAACATCGTCAAAGGCAAGATGCATCGCTTTGCCCATGCCTTTCATACCCATGGGCAACTCGGCCATCATGTCGGGGTCCATCTTGGCAAAATGTGCTTTGCCACGTTCGGTGGCCAGCGCTTCAACCGTGGCCATATCTCCATCGGCGTTTGCCTGCAGGATTTCCTGCACCTGCACGAACAGCCCTTCGCGCATGTCATGTAGCAGATGAATACGCCAGTGATCTGAAACGGTTGTCAGCAGCTCGCGATCATCCATGTTGGTATCTGCGCTGTCCTGTGCCCAAACAACACCTGCAATTGTGCCACCTGCGACAACTGCCGTTGCCAGCAAAACGGATTTGGTTACTTTCATTGTTCGTTCCTCCCTGTTTTTTTATTAGGGAAGCCTAAGAGCAATCGAGTAACAAAAATATGATCGAGATTAGGAGGTGAGGCGAAAACTGCGTTTATCGCGGGTGATCTCATTTGCCGTTTCCAGTTCGCGCAGCACCCGGTACAGGGTTTCCGGCTCAAGTGCCAGTTCCACAGCCAGTTCTGTCAGGGGGGCAGGCCAGTGGAACACCCCGTCAGGCCCGGCCTCGCAGGCCAGCAGATGCAAGACCCGCTCACGGGCCGAACGCAGGCGCACCCGCTCGTAGCGGCTGCATTGACGGCGGGCATTGGCGGCATTGGCCAAAAAGAACGCTTTGGAAAATTCGGCGTCTGTCAGGGCCAGTTCCAGATCCTCCATCGGTAAAAACAAAAGCCCAGAAGGCTTAACCGCCACGGCATCGCAAGTATATTGCGGCGCGGCAATGGCGGATTCGGCAAAAAGCTCGCCTGCTTTGGCGCGCGCCATAACTGCTTCGTTGCTGGCAGATGTATGGCGCAGCGCCTTTACCTCGCCGGAAATGACATAATAGATCCCCGCCACCTGTTGCCCTTCGCGAAACAGCGCCTCGCCTTTGGTCAAGGAAATGCGCCGTGCCGCGCAGGCCAGGGCAGGGGTGAAATATGGCGGGATATCGGTGTTATCTGGCACCGGCGGCCTTTAGTATTTTGGTCATCAGGCAAAAGCCGGTCAGGCCCGCAATCGTCAGGTTCGCCCCGACAAACAGGGTTAGCCAAAGCCAGCTCATGGCGCCAAGGTTTGCGACTCCGCTCATATGTGCCAAACCAAGGCTGACCAGTATAAACAGACCGGCAAACATCATTGTTAAACGTTGTGCACTCATGATCCCCTCCTGTTTGCACCACATTATTTGGTCGCTTCTTTTCGCATATTACAGTTTTTGGGTAAGATTAAAATACGAGTTTCCCGCCCATCCTTGGGTTCATCCCGCTCTCGCTCCGTTTCGTGAACTCATTTAATCGGCTTTCCCGGCCAATGCCAAGGTCTTCGACCAAGGTTATAACAGTTGTTAATATATACGAATATGACAAATCTAATGCCCCAGCATGCCTTCGAAGAATGACACCAAGCCCACCAATACCTGTGCAGGTTAAATCGCACTATACGGTATACGGTATACGGTTACATATCAGGAGACGGATGGTGCGTAGATCTGCGTAGAGGAGACTATCAGATGGCCGAAATGGCAAACTCGGCCGGTCTTTTTCAAGTGGGGAAAACTGGCACACCCAGCGAGATATACTGCAAAGGGGTACGGCCTTTCGTTTCACGAAAGATCTGTGGTGCTGCCGGGGAGATTCGAACTCCCGACCTCTCCCTTACCAAGGGAGTGCTCTACCCCTGAGCTACGGCAGCATCGGTTCTGGCGGGTGAATAGGGGTATTTTCAGTTTGGTGCAAGCGCAATCTGGACCCTTTTTGCGCCCTGCTATAGAGAAGGTGATATGACGACGCAAAAGAGCAAAAATAGCAAGGCCACAGCGCGCGCCCAAAAGGAGGCGCGGTTGAAGGCGGCATTAAAGGCCAATATGGCGAGGCGCAAGGCGCAGGTGCGGGGGCGCAAGGCCCCGGCGGCGTCCGATAGCAAGGCAGAGTAGGGCAGTAATCATGGATTCAATTGTTGTAACAGGTGGCGGGGCGTTAAGCGGGCAGATCCCGATTGCGGGGGCGAAAAACGCCTGTCTGACACTGATGCCGGCGACCCTGTTGTCGGAAGAGCCGCTAACGCTGACCAATGCGCCGCGTCTGTCGGACATCGTGACGATGACCGCCTTGCTGGAATCGCTGGGGGCCGAGGTATCGGCGCTGGCCGATGGTAGCGTGATTGCCATGTCCAGCCACAACGCCGACAATCCGGTTGCCGATTATGAAATCGTTCGCAAGATGCGGGCCTCGAACCTGGTGCTTGGCCCATTGCTGGCGCGGCATGGCCATGCGGTCGTATCAATGCCCGGCGGATGCGCAATCGGCACACGGCCGATGGATTTGCACATTCACGGGCTCGAGGCGCTGGGGGCCGAGATCGAGTTGAAAGAAGGCTATCTGCACGCCAATGCCCCGCGCGGCCTGAAGGGGGCGCAGATCGAATTGCGCTTTGCCTCGGTCGGGGCCACCGAAAACATCATGATGGCGGCAACCTTGGCCAAGGGCGCAACCGTTCTGAAAAATGCCGCCCGCGAACCCGAGATCATTGATCTGGCCACTTGTCTACGCGCGATGGGGGCGCAAATTGATGGGGATGGCACCGGAACCGTTACCATTCAGGGTGTGGACCGCTTGCACGGCGCAACCCATCCGGTGCTGCCGGACCGCATTGAACTGGGCACCTACATGCTGGCCCCCGCGATTGCGGGTGGCGAAATCGAGCTGCTGGGCGGGCGTGTTGATTTGCTGACGGCCTTTTGCGAAAAACTGGACGAGGCGGGTATTTCCGTCACCGAAACCGAAAAGGGGCTGAAAGTGGCCCGCCGTAACGGGCAGCTAAAAGCGGTTAATGTCAAAACCGAGGTTTTTCCCGGTTTTCCGACCGATTTGCAGGCCCAGATGATGGCGCTGCTTTGCACGGCCGACGGGGTCAGTGTGCTGGAAGAAACCATTTTTGAAAACCGTTTCATGCACACCCCCGAGCTGATGCGCATGGGCGCGCAAATTGAAGTGCACGGCGGCACGGCCACTGTGACCGGTGTTGAACGTCTTAAGGGGGCGCCGGTGATGGCGACCGATCTGCGGGCCTCGGTATCGCTGATTCTGGCCGGGCTGGCCGCCGAAGGGGAAACCGTGGTCAGCCGAGTTTACCATCTGGATCGTGGCTATGAACATGTGGTGCGCAAATTCCAGGGGATTGGCGCCAAAATAGAACGGATCAAAAACAATGGCTGAAGACGCAAAATTCGAGGACGGCACTGAACAGCCCTTGCGCCTGCGGGCCGAAGATACCGACGATCTGGCCGTGATTGCCGCATTGGCGCAGGATGCTGTGTTTCCGGCCAATGAAATGACATGGGACAAGGGGCAGCGCCGCTTTGCCATTCTACTGAACCGGTTTCGTTGGGAGGATTTGCCCAAAGCCGAAGCCCGAAAGCGGCCCTATGAGCGGGTGCAATCGGTGCTGGTGATCAGCGATGTTCTGAAGGTGCAATCCCAAGGGGTTGAACGTGGCGACAAGGACCTGATCCTGTCGCTGCTGTCGATAGATTTCGAGGCAGGCGAAGATGGCGCGGGCCGTGTGATCCTGACCTTTGCCGGTGACGGGGCCATCGCGCTGGATGTCGAATGTCTGGATGTCGCGCTCAAGGATGTGACCCGCCCCTATATCGCCCCGTCCAAACATGTTCCAAAACACCCGGAGTAGGCAGATGCCAATTTTCCTGAACACCAATGATGCCGGTTTCGAGGCTGCTTTCGCCACCTTCCTGACCACCAAACGCGAGGATTCGCCGGATGTGGACGCCATCGTGGCCGACATCATTGCGGACGTGCGCGCCCGTGGCGATGCGGCGGTGATCGAGCTGACCGCGAAATTCGACCGGCTGGAACTGACACCGCAAACGCTGGCCTTCACGCCCGAGGAAATCGAGGACGAATGTGCCAAGGTTTCGGAAGAGGACCGCGCGGCGCTGGAACTGGCGGCGGATCGCATCCGCGCCTATCACGCCCGCCAGATGCCCGAAGATGCCAGTTGGCAGGACGACACCGGCGCAACACTGGGCTGGCGCTGGGGTCCGGTTTCGGCGGCGGGGCTGTATGTGCCCGGCGGGCTGGCGTCCTACCCGTCCAGCGTGCTGATGAACGCGATACCGGCCAAGGTGGCAGGGGTCGAACGGCTGGCGATTGCCGTGCCCACGCCCGATGGCATCTGCAACCCGCTGGTGCTGCTGGCGGCGCGGATTGCGGGGGTGGATGAAATCTATCGCATTGGCGGGGCGCAGGCGATTGCCGCGCTGGCCTATGGCACCGAAACCATTGCGCCGGTGGACAAGATTACCGGACCGGGCAATGCCTTTGTGGCTGCTGCCAAACGGCGGGTGTTTGGCAAGGTCGGGATTGATATGATTGCCGGTCCCAGCGAAATTCTGGTGATCGCGGATCGCAACAACGAAGCGGACTGGATCGCGGTGGATTTGCTGAGCCAAGCCGAACACGATGAAAGCGCGCAATCCATTCTGATCACCGATGACGCCGATTTCGGACAGGCGGTGACGGCGGCGGTTGAAAAGCGGCTTGAGACGCTGGAACGCCGCGAGATCGCGGGCAAAAGCTGGCGTGACTTCGGCGCGGTAATCGTGGTTCAGGATATGGCCGAGGCTGTGGTCCTGTCAGACCGGATCGCGCCCGAGCATCTGGAACTCTGTGTGGCGGATGCCGATGCGATGGCCACACAGGTCAAACATGCCGGCGCGATTTTCATCGGCGCATGGACCCCCGAAGCGATTGGCGATTACGTTGGCGGCCCGAACCACGTTCTGCCCACCGCCCGTTCGGCGCGGTTTTCATCCGGCCTGTCGGTGATGGATTTTGTCAAACGCACAACGCTATCAAAAATGACCCCGCAGGCACTGGCCGCCATCGGCCCCGCAGCCGAACGGTTGGCGATTTCCGAAAGCCTGCAAGCGCATGGGTTATCAGTACGGGCGCGACTGGACAGATTGAACGAGTCATGACCAACCGCATCAGCCATATCGAGATCGACGATTCCGGTCTGCCTGCGCCCACGCCCGAGATCGAGCAGGAACGCAAGGTGGCGGTGTTTGATCTGCTTGAGGAAAACAGCTTTGCCTTGCCCGCACGCGGCGACAAGGTGCCGCCAGAGGGGCCTTACCGGCTGACCCTGGCCATTCGCGAGCGGCGGCTGGTGATGGATGTCACCACCGAGGACGACCAGAAGGCAGGGGAATTCCATCTGTCGCTGGGGCCGTTCCGTCAGGTGGTGAAGGATTATTTCATGATCTGTGAAAGCTATTTCGACGCGGTGAAAAAGCTGCCCCCCAGCCAGATCGAAACCATCGACATGGCGCGGCGCGGTATCCATGATGAAGGCGGGCGGGTGTTGCAGGAACGGCTGGATGGCAAGGCGATTGTCGATATCGACACCGCCCGCCGCCTGTTCACCCTGATTTGCGTTTTGCATTTCGGCGGACAGTGATGGCGGGCGATCTTCCTTCTTCTGTGCTGTTTTGCTGCGACCATAACGCGGTGCGCTCGCCGATGGCCGAAGGGATGATGAAACAGATGTACGGGCAGGAAATCTATGTGCAATCGGCAGGGGTGAAAAGCGATCTGGAAATCGACGGGTTCGCCATTGCCGTTTGTCAGGAAATCGGGGTCGAACTGTCGCGCCACCGCTCGCGTTCCTTTGACGAGATGCAGGAATGGGGCGATGATCTGTCGGGTTTTGATCTGGTGATCTGCCTGTCGCCCGCCAGCCAGCGCCGCGCGCTGGATCTGACACGGTATTACCATCTGGAGGTCGAATACTGGCCGGTGCTGGATCCGACGGGATTGGGCGAAGGGCGCGAGGCCAAGCTGGCCTCCTACCGGCAGACCCGCGACCAGATCAGGGCGAAATTGCTGGAGCGGTTCGGGCCACCGGTCGAGGACGACAACAAGGTTTGAGCGACCGGATTAAAGGGGGCGGAAAATTTGCCGCATCCATCTTGGAAAAGCGAAAAAACCTGCCCATATCTGGTTCAAGACAAGAAAGGAGAACTGCTATGATCGAGAAATCACACAACAGCGGGTTCTGGCCTTCACTCTATGAACCCCTACGCAATTTTGGCACCAAACTGGCAGAATGGTTTGCTCCGGCGTCCGAAGCATCTGCTGATGATGATGCTTATCGCATTGCCATGGAACTGCCCGGGGTCGAGGAAAAAGACATCGACCTGAGCATCCATGACGGGGTGATCACTGTCAAAGGTGAAAAGCGCACAGGCCGCGAGGAAGAAGGTGATACCTGGTATTTCAGCGAACGCCAGTACGGCAGCTTTTCCCGCAGCTTCCGCCTGCCACCGGATGCGGATGCGGGTAAGGTGTCTGCCGACCTGAAGGATGGCGTGTTGGAAATCACCGTTGCCAAACGCAAAGACACATCTGCCGATGGTGCCCGTAAGGTGCCTATTTCCAAAGGCTAACAGCAACAGGGGCGGCGGGATACGCCGCCCTTACTGGTTTGTGGCGATCAGATAACCGATGGCACCCGCGACAATCGCAACGCCGATCACCGCAAAGGTGATCTTCCACGCGGAATAGGGCCGTTCGCCCTGAACCCGTCCGGTGCGCCCGTTGATCACAAAACGAAACGTTTTGCCGCGGTATTTATAGGCAGCCATCCAGATCGGCAGCAGGATGTGTTTGAAGGTCACGTTGCTGATGTCAGTATCAAGGCTGCTGATCCGCTGGCGATCGCCGCCAATATCGAATTTCACATCCCGCACAATCACGCGGTCCATATAAGCGCGGGCCTCGGCATAGCCTTCATCCAGTTGCACGGTATAGCCCTCGGCCCTGAAACCGGCCAGGTATTCGGGGCGATAAGGCTCAAGCTCGGACAGATCCCACGGCCCCAGCGCATCGGTATAGCGTTTTGGCAGGCTACGCGAGGCCAGCACCAGCACATCATCAAAGAAACGCGCAACGCGCCCCGAAACCGACCGCCAACGGATTTTCTGCACCCGTTGTTGCACACGTTTGCCATCGCGCATTACGGTGCGGGTTTCATAATAGATCGTGCCGCGCTGACCGGAATAACGGCTTTGGGTCTGGGCGTCATAGGTCCAGTAGGGTACATAAACGCCTTGCAGCTTGCGCCCCTTGCGGGCGTATTGTTTCACTCCGTTCGGGGCAAACCACAGGCTGCCCAGCCAATCGCCAAGCGCCTTGTGCGAGGTGCGCTCATCCAGTGCGAATGGCAGCACGGCCTTGGGTTTGATCTGCCGCTGGCTGCCGGTGTCGGCCACCACAGGGGTGGCGCAAAACGGACATTCCGCAGCGTGGATCGCAGGATCGAATTCAAAACGCGCCCCGCAATTGGGGCATTGCACCACGCGGGTTTCCTCGATCTCGGCATCGGGCAGGCGGGCATCAAGCGCGGTGCGGAAATCCAGCTCGCGGATTGGATGATGGCGGCTGCCGCCACTCTCGATCGGTTGCTCGTTACCGCAGAAATCGCAGACCAGCAGCCCCTTTTCAGGGGCAAACCGCAGATCGGCGCCGCATTCGTCACAGGGAAACCGATGTTCCCCTGTAACCGTGGGCCCCTGATAGGGATCGGGCGCAGTCGGCATTTGTTTTATGCCCCCGGTGGTGGGGGTGGCAGGATGGTGAACAGTTGTGCCAGCTCGTCAATATCTTCGGCTTTTTTCCAGCCGTCCTGCCCTGCGGCCCAGACATAGGTTTCACGCGACAGCGAGCCATCCAAAAGCATCCGGCCCAGATCGGCGCGGGAATAGGGGCCTTTGGTTTCGGT
>WFNH01000086.1 GCA_015488685.1 Marinosulfonomonas sp. | reverse complement strand
TGCCCGGGCAGCGCCCGACCCTCCCCACGGGAGGGCGCTTTTGCAGCGTTTGAGTTCAGACCATCCGTTGCGACTCTTGCGCCAAAGCGTTCAGCCAAACCGAAGCAAACGCCCCCCCAAGGTCGGGCGCTGCCCTGTGTTGTGAAGGGGGTCATTTGAGGGACTCCAGTTTTTTTGGATCGAATTCAGGAGTTAATTCCCAATCAGTTCCCATTGGGCCATCCATTAACAATACTCCCGCTACAGCCAAACCATTGCGGATTTCATCAGCTTGCTTGAAGTTTTTTTCGATGCGCGCACGATTCCGCTCAGCAATCTTGAAGCCAATTAAACTATCCCAAGGGGAACTGAGTCCCCATCCGAGTCCCCATTCGCCGACTCTGCTCAAATCGATGCCCAAGAACTTAAGTGATGCGCTAAGTGCCCCAAACTCTCCCAATGCTTCTAAACGATGTAGCTCGGTAATGACCTGAGGAGTATTCAAATCATTTGCCAATGCCCCGACGACTTCTCTAGGCACCTTACCTGCCTCCTTCGGCACTATTGCCCATCGTTTCAAAAGCTTACGCGCTTGTTCTGCCTTCTTCTCCGTCCAGTCCATCGGCTTCCTGTAATGCGTGCTCAAAAACACAAACCGGATCACCTCGCCCGGCACGCCTTGGTCCAGCAAATCCCGAACAGTAAAGAAATTGCCCAGCGACTTGGACATCTTGCGCCCTTCCACCTGCAACATCTCGTTATGCATCCAGTAACGGGCAAAATCACCGTGCGGGTGGGCACAGCAGCTTTGAGCGATTTCGTTTTCATGGTGCGGGAACATCAGGTCATTGCCGCCGCCGTGGATATCGAAACTTTCGCCCAGCAACTCATAAGCCATCGCCGAGCATTCGATATGCCAACCCGGACGGCCATAGCCCCAAGGGGAGTCCCACCCCGGTTGATCGCCGGTCGAGGGTTTCCACAGCACGAAATCCATCGGGTTGCGTTTGTAAGGCGCAACCTCGACACGGCTGCCGGCGATCATGTCCTTGACCGTGCGGCCCGACAGCGCGCCGTATTTGCTGTAGCTTTCGACGGCAAACAGCACATGGCCCTCGGCCGCATACGCATGACCACCCGCAATCAGTTCCTCGATCATCAAAACCATCTGCGGAATATATTGCGTGGCGCGTGGCATGTGGTCCGGCTCGCGCGCGCCCAGTGCCGCCATGTCGTCGAGAAACCATTGCGTGGTTTCGGATGTGATCTGCCCGATCTCGCGCCCGCTTTCCTCGGCCCGCGCAATGATCTTGTCATCCACATCGGTGAAGTTGCGCACATAAGTGACGTGGTCTTCGCCATATACATGGCGCAGCAACCGGTTCAGCACATCGAACACCACCACAGGGCGCGCGTTGCCCAGATGGGCTCGGTCATAGACCGTGGGGCCGCAGACATACATGCGCACATTGCTGGCATCTATCGGGGTAAAGACCTCTTTCTTGCGGGTCCTGGTGTTGTGCAGTTTGATTTCGACCATGATATCCTCGTCAGGCGGCATTCCCCCGCGGGCATATCAACTTCGGTTTGTGATGGAAAACGAAAAGAACAGCCCGCGTGACCTATGTCAGCAGATAATACAAATACAGCAAATTGCGGCGTTCAGTTTCATGGGGGGATAGTATCAGAAGGGCATCTCCCTGACAAGATTTAGAATCGGGCCATATGCGGTCAAAAAATTCCGAATCCGTCTTGGCAAAACATACATCACAGATAAACTATTGTTTAGAGTCTGCTGAAAATGGCAAATTTACCGAGTTTATGTGATTAAATTCACCTGCTCTCCAGACACAGGAATAATATTAAATTATTATTTTCATATAGTTGCCCGTAAACTTTAGTTGGATGCCCGGTTCGGCTCCTGTACCGGGGCCACATAAACCCCTGACCAATACACATAGCCAGTAATTGCAACGATAGTCGTTTTCGAAGCAACAAAGCCACTCACGGCATGCTTTTCAAGATGATGCGAAACAAATGCCCGATACTGGGACAAATATAAACAGGGAGAAAACGATGAAAAGGCTTCTGACAAACTCGACAGCAATTGCCCTTTTGACAATGGCGTTTGGCGCGAATACCGCGTTTGCACAAACGGCTGGCACCCCCACTGGCCCGCAAACAAAAGTTGTCACGAAAACCGGAACGGGGACTGGGACTGACACCGGAACTGGAACTGGGACTGGGACTGGGACTGGAACTGGAACTGGGACTGGAACGGGGACCCATGATGACGATCATGGCGATGACGATGGCGGTAACGGCGGCGATGATGGTGGTGCCGACCATGGTGATGGTGGCCATGGTGATGGTGGCGACGGCGATGGTGGTGACGGTGGTGGTGATGGCGGCGATGGTGGTGACGGCGGCGGTGATGGAGGCGGCGACGATTAAACCCTCCTGACCTGAAACCCAATATCCACAAACTTGGCCCCTTTGGTGCATAACCAGCATCAGAGGGGTTTTCGTTACTATTAGGCAGGTTCCCACCCAGGGCCAAGACCAAGGTGGAATTCATCATAAAGTTTGTTTAAGTAATGCCCTGATCATATGACAGCAAAACAGGCCCCGAATGAAATCCTCTAAAACAACACAACAACGCGGTATATCCCCCGTTCTTCTGAGCATAATCGTTGCCGCCTTTATCATGGCCGCCTATAATAACACCTTCTGGGGCAAGGCCCAGCGGATATTCGAAGGCAATACGTTACATATCGCCCTGTTTGGGCTTGCGGTATTCGGGTTGATCCTGTTTGTGATCGCACTGTTTTCCGGTAAATACCTGCAAAAACCGTTTCTGATCTTTTTGCTAATGGTTGGCGGGGTGTCCTCCTATTATATGGACACGCTGGGTGTGATGATTGACCGGGACATGATCCAGAACGTCATGACCACCACGATGCAAGAAGGCAAACACCTGATCACATTCGGCTTTGTCAGCCATGTAGTGATTTACGCGATTATCCCCTCGATTATCGTCTGGATGATCCCTGTGAAACGCCCGCGTTTCATGCGCGCGCTGGTTAGTCAGGGGATTTTGGCCATTGCCGGTATCGGGTTGTGCGCCGCATTGCTGTTTGCCAACTACAAGAATTTTTCCGGCGCGATCCATGACAACAAAGATCTGATGGGCAGTTTCCAGCCCGGCGCACCGATTACCAGCACCATCCGCTATGCTAATCTGGTGCTGAACACCCGTGATATTGTGTTGCAAGCCCGCGGCGAGGATGCCGTGAAAGGCCCTCTGATCACAGCCGCGCAAAAACCGGTTCTGACGGTGATCATGGTGGGCGAAACGGCCCGCGCACAGGATTTCAGCCTGCTGGGATATGAACGCGATACCAACCCCGAACTGGAAGCGATGCGCGATGATATCACCGTGTTTGAAGACGTGCGCAGCTGCGGCACAGCGACGGCCACTTCCCTGCCCTGCATGTTCTCGCGGTTCGGGCGTGGTGATTACTCTTACGAGGCCGGTCTGGCCAATGAGAACCTGCTGGATATTCTGGCCCATGCGGGGGTCAAGGTAGAATGGTTCGATAACAATACCGGCGACAAGGGGATTGCCGACCGGATTGGCGGTTTTACTTCACTGACCTATCTAAAGGATCCCGAATTCTGTGCTGTTGGTGAATGTAACGACGGTATCCTTTTGAAAACCCTGAAGGAAAAAGCCGCCACCATCACCGAAGATACGGTTCTGGTGTTCCATCAGATCGGCAGCCACGGCCCATCCTACTATCTGCGTTACCCCAAGGAATACGAACGCTTCACTCCCACCTGCAAGGAATCCGAACTGAAAAAATGCAGCAGCGAAGCAATTACCAACACCTATGACAACACCATCGCCTATACCGACCACATTCTGGCCGAGACCATCAAGTTTCTGCAGACACAGGACAATGTGATACCGGCGATGTTCTATATGTCCGACCACGGGGAATCTCTGGGCGAAAACGGGATTTACCTGCATGGCACCCCCTATTTCATGGCCCCCGACACCCAGACCCGCGTGCCGATGATCCTGTGGTTTTCGGATGCGTATAAAAAGGCCTTTGGACTTGATCAGGCGTGTATGGACAGCCGCGCCAAACAACCCGCCACGCATGAAAACATGTTTCACACCATCCTTGGCATGATGAATATTGAAACCGGCGAGCGGCATCCTGAACTGGATGTTACATCCGCCTGCCTTAAAGCAGCGGAGTAACCCATGACCCAGCCTGAAAAACCCGAGCGCACCACCGGTATCAAACATGTCTTTGCGGCGGCCAGCTATTCCATCGGCGGGGTCAAGTGCCTTTGGAAAGAAGCCGCCTTTCGCCAAGAGGTATTGTTATATCTGCTGGTCATCGCCGGTTTTTTCCTTATCGGCGCCACTATGGAGGAATATCTGATCGCAACCGCCCTTGCCCTGTTGCTGGTCGCCGTCGAGGCCCTGAACACCGCCATCGAGGCCGTGGTGGACCATGTTTCCCCTGACTGGAGCGAATTTGCCCGCGATGCCAAAGACCTTGGATCATTGGCGGTCATGTGTTTGTTGATTGCAAACGGGCTGTTTCTGGCTTACGTGCTGTGGCAACATCTGATCCTTGCCTAGATAACGGAATATCATGTCGAACCCGCTGAAAATCGTCGCCGTCCCGATGCACCCCGAAGGGGTTAAATTTGTTGCCATCTTTGCCGCGATTTCGGTCGGCCTTGGCCTGCTGTGGGAGCCGCTGTTCTGGTTCGGTATGGTGATGACCGTCTGGTGTTATTACTTCTTTCGCAACCCCGTGCGCTCGGTGCCACAAAAAGAGGGGCTGATCCTGTCGCCCGCCGACGGTGTGGTCAGCCTGATTTCCACCGTTGTTCCGCCCGAGGATATGGGGCTGGGACCGGACGAACGTGTGCGCGTTTCGGTGTTCATGAACGTATTCAACTGCCATGTGAACCGCGCGCCGATGGCCGGTGAATTCACCAATATCAACTACCACAAAGGCAAATTCGTCAACGCCTCACTGGACAAGGCCAGCGAGCATAACGAGCGCAATTCGCTGACCATCACCAATGACGACGGTATCTCTATCGGCGTGATCCAGATCGCCGGCCTTGTGGCGCGGCGCATCGTCTGTTTCGTCAAGGTTGGCGACAAGATCGAGGCGGGCCACCGCTTTGGCCTGATCCGGTTTGGCAGCCGTCTGGATGTATTCCTGCCCGTCGGGGTGCAGCCTAAAATCGTGCTGGGGCAAAATGCCGTCGCCGGTGAAACTGTGCTGGCCGATCTGTCCGACCCGACCCCGAACTACGAGGGTGTGCGGATATGAACGTCCCCGAGGCCAAAAAAGTCCCGTTCAGAAGGTTCATTCCGAACTTTGTAACGATCTTTGGCCTGATCGCCGGATTGACGGCGGTGCGTTCGGGGATATCGGGACACTACACTTCAGCACTGTATCTGCTGCTGCTGGCGATGTTGCTGGATGCGGTGGATGGAAAACTGGCGCGGATGCTGGAATCCACCAGCCAGTTTGGCGCGGAACTGGACACGCTGGCGGATTTCTTCAACTTCGGCGTGGCCCCCACCATCATCCTTTATGCGATGTTCTTTGCCGGCACGCCCTATGCCAATTTCGGCTGGCTGGCGCTGATCATCTATACCATCGCTTGCATGATGCGGCTGGCCCGTTTCAACGTCGCCCTGCTGGAAGATGACGACGAGCCGGTCGATCACCGTTTCTTTGTCGGCGTGCCCGCGCCCGCGCTGGCCTGTCTGGGCTTTCTGCCCGCATTCCTGCTGTTGATGGGCTGGGACGGGGTCGCCACCCACCCGGTAATCGTTGCGCTATATATCATCTTTGCCGGTGGTCTGGCCGTCAGCCGGATCCCGACCTTTTCTGTGAAAAAGATGAGCATCCCGCAGGAAAAGCAATTCATCCTGTTTGCCGGTGTGGTGCTTTTCCTGATCTTTCTAACCGTGTTCCCATGGCATGTTCTGGCGCTGGTCGATCTGGCCTACCTCGCGTCGCTCCCCCTGTCCTATCGGGCCGCGAAACGCGCGTAGGGCGGGGTTCACCCCGCCACACACATTCCCCGTTTGACAAACACCCTCTCCCGTGGTCGCGTGGCGCAAAGCAACGCAAGGCCCGAGTCACCATGCAATTATCAAACCGTATCACCACTCTTCTGGATAACGGCCATGACGGCTGGGGCCTCTATCTGATATCCCGCGAGATGATCGACGCAGGCATCCCCGTCATTGAACTGACCATCGGCGAACACGATATCCGCACCCACCCCGATATCCTGAACGCAATGCATAAATCGGCCTTTGGCGGCCATACCGGATACGCCGAAGTCCCCGGTGTAACCGCCCTGCGACAGGCCGTGGCCACCCGTGTGCAGGACCGCACCGGTGTGCCCACCACAATCGACAATGTGCTGATTACGCCCGGTGGACAGTCCGCCCTGTTTTCCAGCCACCACGCGGTTTGCGACGAAGGCGACACCGCCCTGTTCATTGATCCCTATTACGCCACCTACCCCGCCACTTTGCGTGCAGTCGGCGCCATCGCCACCCCCATTGCCGCCCATGCGCGGAACAATTTCGAACCACAAGCCGAAGCGATTGCAAAACATGCCAAGGGCGCCAAATCCCTGCTGATCAACACCCCGAACAACCCCACCGGCGTGGTCTATTCCCGCACCACGCTTGAGGGCATTGCCGATGTGTGTCGTGAAAATGACCTGTGGCTGATCTCGGACGAGGTATATGATACACAGATCTGGCAAGGCGAACACATCAGCCCCCGCGCCCTGCCCGATATGGCACAGCGCACGCTGGTGGTTGGCTCGATGTCCAAAAGCCACGCGATGACCGGCAGCCGGATCGGCTGGATTGTGGCGCCAAAGGACGCCATCGAACACCTGTCAAATCTGGCCACCCACACCACCTATGGCGTGCCGGGCTATATTCAGGACGCAGCCCTGTTCGCGCTGAACCAAGGCCCCCCGCTGGAAGCCGAGATCGCCGCCCCCTTTGCGCGGCGCCGCGAAATCGCCATGCGGGTGCTGGACGGTCAGAACGTGGTCAAACACCTGCCCGCAATGGGCGCGATGTATCTGATGCTGGACGTGCGCGCCACAGGGATGAGCGGCGAGGATTTCACCCATGCCCTGCTGCAAAGCGAACATATCGCGGTGATGCCGGGCAATAGTTTCGGCCAATCCGCAGCAGGGCACATCCGCGTGGCGATGACGGTTGAAGACGCGGCGTTCGGGGATGCGCTGGAACGGCTGGTGGGGTTTGCCAAGGGACTGACGTCAAAATGACAACTTATTTCAAGCCAAAAAAATTTGACCCCAACTGGTTTTACGGTGAACACCTTAATCTTATCAATCACACCGAAAAATCCATATGTGATTTGGGAAAAATTCTTGGGGGTGGAATATATTGCGATCAGAGACTTAGCGATTATTCCATATTCAATAACGACCATTTTACAAAACAGGATATGGCCGCTGCACGGGCCTATTATTTACTGAGATGTGCAAATGATATGGTTGAACTGGATATTTCCCAATCAGAGCGCTGCATGCAGGTTTTGGATTCAAACTACCATTCCTTATCAATTGCAGATATTAACAACGGTAGTTGGAATAGGTCACGGGAGTATCTGGAATGCCAGTATCAAAAGCCCTATTCCTTTTCCATTCAGACATTCTTTGAAACTCCTTTTTTAATTGCTAATAATGATGCGCAAATTCTGTGCGAAATTGGCAGGCCTTATACATCTTCGCAAAACCAGAATGATACCGAGTATTTAGATCAGGATATTATCGATTCCATCTCTTTCTTTTTACTCCAAAGCATCGGTGATAAAATCCAATTCATCCTTCAGGATCAGCCAATATACGCTGATTTGGTTAGTGCGGGATATCGGACAATCTCAATTGACTTTCTAAACACACACTATCGGAATACAGACATGTGTGGAAAACATGGAAAAGTACAATAGTCAATTATCTACCCGATCACCTTATCCAGATGCCGCTTGGCTTTCATTTCCAGCGAAACCAGCTCGCCTTTGTAAAATACACTGTTGATCACCCAGGGCACTGGCATATCCCGCCCCTGTTGCTGCGTGGTCAGGTGGCGGATGGTCACCGGCACGCCCTTCTCCCTAGCGTAGCCGCGCAGCCAGTGGTTGGTATATAGCTCGGTAAAGGGGCAGCTGTTTGAATAATAGGCGGTGATCCCTGCGTCATCCGGTGTGCGGCCCGAACGGGTGCTGTCCAGAAACTGTGGCGCGGGGGCATCCGTCAGGCGTAGCGCCAGCAGGCGAAAGAATGGCGCGGCCTGATCCACCTCCTCGAATCCCTGTTTTTTCAGGAACTTCGGATCACTCATGAACGGGCGTTTCTTTTCGCCGGTCACGGCCACCACCCCGTCCATTCCCGCAGCCTTGGCGTCGCTGATACATTGCCCCAGCAGGCGTTTGCCGTTGCCCTGCCCCTTGTATTGGCCCGCCACCCAGAAACAGTTGATCACCATGTAGTTGCCACCAAAAAGCGGCAGCCAAGAATGTTCAATCGGCACATATTCGATGAATACCTTGCCGCGCACATCCATTTTCTGAAAGCGATATCCATCCTTGAACTGCACTTTCAACCAGTCCTTTTTCAACTGATACCCTTCGGCGCATTTCTTGTCGCTGATGGCGCAGCAAATGTGCTCGTCTGCGATGTTGGTTTCGGTCAGGCGGATCATCTCCATAACGATATCCTCGCTCTTGTTCAGGCGCGATTATACAGTAAGCTGGTCAAATTCGCCCTGTCCCAGATCAAAGAGGCCCGCCATGACCACATTCCGCGATTTACACCAACCCGGGAACCCTTTCATCCTTGCCAATGCATGGGACGTTGGCAGTGCCAGGATGTTGGCTGCTTTGGGGGCACAGGCGATTGCCACCTCTTCCGCCGCACATGCCTTTACCCTTGGCCGTCCTGATCTGGGCCATGTGACGCGGGACGAGGCTCTGGCCCATGCGCAAGACCTGATCGCCGCCGTGGATGTGCCGGTATCGGGCGATTTTGAAAACGGGTTTGGTGATGATCCCGACATTTGCGCCGAAACCGTGCGGCTGGCTGGGGAAATCGGGCTGGCCGGGATTTCGATCGAGGATATGGCCCTGCCCGCCGCCACGCCTTATGATTTTGATCTGGCGGTGGAACGCATTCGCGCCGCCGCCGCCGCCGCCCGTGCCCTGCCCAATGATTTCGTGCTGGTGGCCCGTGCCGACGGGGTGATGCACGGAGCTTATGACATTGACGAGGCCCTGCGCCGCCTGAAAGCTTATGAAGAGGTCGGGGCTGATTGTCTCTATGTGCCGATGACCGCCAGTTTTGACGATCTGGCGCGGGTATGCAAAGCAACCATGCTGCCGGTGAACGGGTTGGCCGCCGGCCCCTATGTCAAGTTTTCCCGCGCGGAATTCGCCAAGATCGGCGTGGCGCGCATTTCGCTGGGGTCGGCACTGGCACGGGCAACCCACAGGGTAATCCATGATACCGCCCTTGCGATGTTCGAGCAGGGGGATTTCACCCCCCTGACCCATTCGATTTCCGGTGATGTGGTGGACGATCTGCTGTCGGCCCTGCCCCGGACCTGATCCGGGGCCTCGTCTGTTTACCGCAGGCCCCGGATCAGGTCCGGGGCAGTATCGTGATCAGTTCACCCGCGGTTCGTCACCCTGCTTTTCCATCCGCAGGAAAGTAAACATGCCAAAGGGTGGGAATTTGCGGTTGTCCTGCACTTTCAGTTCATCTTCGCCCAATATCCGGTGAATTGAAAAATCCGAATGCCAGCCGATCTTGTTGGCAAAAGGCGCCATCACTTTTTCCACCCGCGCCAATGCCCCTTTTTCGCGGGCAAAATGGTTCACGATCAGCACTTCGCCCCCCGGTTTGCAGACCCGCGCCATTTCCGCAATCACTTGTTCGGGATCAGGCACCACCGACACCAGATACATCGCCACGACCGTATCGAAATGATTGTCCGGCAAATCCATCGCACGGGCGTCCATTTCGTGGATACCTTCGACATGATCCATCCGGCGCTTTACCGCCTTTTTACGGGCCTTGGCCAGCATATGAGGCGAGACATCGATTCCGGTGACTTTCAGATGCGGTTTGTAGTGTTTCAGCGACAGACCGGTGCCCACCCCTACTTCCAACACCCTTCCTTTGCGGGTATTGATATATTCAATTGCCTTTTTTCTGCCTATAGTGGTGATGGCCCCAAAGGTTTTGTCGTAGACCGGCGCCCATACCTTGTACGAGCTTTTGACTGCATCAATATCCAACTAATTTCCCCTGCTGTATTAACAATGCCTGGTTTCGGCATATAAACGACGGTTTACATAGTATTTACGACGCGATGCAAGGCGATAATCCGGTATGGGCAATAATCCCCACTTGCCATAAGCAAACAACCATGAACCTATCACGAATATGAACCACGATGAATTGAACCACTGGTCAAAGCGGGCCGCCGACTGGGCGCGGGACTATCACAAAACCCTGCGCGACCGGCCCGTGCGCCCGCAACTGTCCCCCGGCGATGTGGCCGCCAAACTGCCCGCGCAAGCGCCCGAGCAGGCCGAACCGATGGAACAGATCTTTGCAGATTTTGAATCCATCGTCCCCGGTGCAACAACCCATTGGCAGCACCCGCGTTTCTTTGCCTATTTCCCTGCCAATGCCTCGCCCGCCTCGATGCTGGCGGAACAACTGGCCAATGCGATTGCAGGTCAGGCCATGCTGTGGCAAACCGCCCCCGCCGCCAATGAAATAGAAGCGGTGATGATCAACTGGTTGCGCGATGCCATGGGTCTGCCCGACACATTCACCGGCACCATCCACGACAGCGCCACCACCACCACGCTGGCCGCCATTCTGACCATGCGCGAACGCGCCCTGAACTGGGAAGGCAACAAAGCGGGCCTCTCTGCCCTGCCCCGCCTGCGCCTCTATGCATCGGGCGAAACCCATTCCAGCATCGACAAGGGCGCACGGATTGCCGGAATCGGGCAGGATAATCTGGTGAAAATCCCCACCACTGATGGTTTCGCAATGGACACAGAGGCGCTGGATGCGGCCATCCGCGCCGATCTGGGTGCAGGGTTCCTGCCTGCCGGTGTGATCGCCTGCATCGGCGGCACCTCGATCGGGGCCTGTGACGACATCCGCGACACCATTGCCGTGGCCAAGGCGCATAACCTCTATACCCATGTGGATGCCGCCTGGGCCGGTTCCGCCATGATCTGCCCCGAATTTCGGCCCCTATGGGACGGGGTTGAAGGGGCGGACAGCATTGTTTTCAACCCGCACAAATGGCTGGGCGCACAGTTTGATTGCGCCGTGCAGTTCCTGCGTGATCCCGCGCCACAGATTAACACGCTGGGCTTGCGACCGGAATATCTGAACACGCTGGGGCAGGATGAAATCACCAATTACAACGAATGGACCGTACCGCTTGGCCGCCGTTTTCGCGCGCTGAAACTGTGGTTTACACTGCGCGCCTATGGGCTGGAAGGGTTGCGCCGCCGCATCCGCAACCACATTAACTGGTCGCAGGAATGCCTTGAAACTATTTCGCTAATGCCGGATTTTGAAATCACCACCCCGCGTTCTTTTTCGCTGTTCACCTTCCGCTACAAGGACAATGACAGAGAAACCGAATCCCTGCTGTCACGCATCAACGACGATGGCCGCATCTACTTGACCCAGACGCGGCACAAGGGGCAATTCGTGATCCGTGTGCAGGTCGGCCAGTTTGACTGCACCCGTGAGGATGTGATGATGATCCCCCAAGTGCTGAAAGACCTGTCAGAACCGGCATAACCCCTTCCAAATGGCACAAAT
The DNA here is from genome assembly GCA_015488685.1 of Marinosulfonomonas sp. Classification (GTDB taxonomy): domain Bacteria; phylum Pseudomonadota; class Alphaproteobacteria; order Rhodobacterales; family Rhodobacteraceae; genus Profundibacter. The sequence goes on along the minus strand of WFNH01000086.1, from coordinate 48,613 downwards.
ATCCCCGTCGGAGGCAAGAAATTCTTTTGCTCTGAAAGCGACATGGTGGCGCAAACAGACAAGACAGGGCTGCCGATCGAATCCAGCATCGAACGCATGAACAGGATGCACTGGAAAATAGCACTGGTTACGCGGATCATAGGCGCGCGGCGCGGGCGGGCGGCGCGGGGGCGTCCCTGAGGGGCTTTCACCCATACCTTACACCAACCAGAAAGCTCGGATATGACCAGCAGACCTCCCCGCCGAGCCGGTGGCCGCGCCGCCCGCGTTGCCAACCGTGCCGCCCCGCTTGACCATTCCATGCGTCCCGTGCGCCCCGGTATGGAGGGCGGCCGATACGCGCCTCTTGCCCCGTCCGAAATGAAACGCATCCACCTTGCCGCGCTGGATGCGCTGGAACAGATCGGGCTGGCCGATGCCCCGCAAAGCGGCATTGATGTGATGGTGGGAGCGGGTGCAATCCTTGGCGATGATGGCCGGTTGCGGTTTCCGCGCGGATTGGTCGAGGACATGCTGGCCAAAGCCGCCAAAACCGTCACCCTGTGTGGACGTGATCCAAAGCATGACATGCAGATCGGCGGGAACAACGTTTATTATGGTACCGCAGGGGCCGCAGTGCATATGGTTGACGTTCTGACCCATGATTACCGCGACAGTACCGTGCAGGATTTGCATGATGCCGCCCGCATTGCCGATCATCTGGACAACATCCATTTCGTGCAACGCCCGATGGTTTGCCGCGATATTGCCGACAATTGCGAAATGGACCTGAACACCGTCTATGCCACCGTCACAGGCACCACCAAACATGTCGGCACATCGTTTTTCGAGCCGGGTTTTGTGGCGGATGGTGTCGAATTACTGCATATGATCGCAGGGGGCGAAGCCGCCTGGCGCGCACGCCCCTTCGTGTCGATATCCAGCTGTTTCGTGGTGCCGCCGATGCGCTTTGCCACCGACGCCTGTCTGGTGATGGAACGCTGCATCGAGGCCGGTTTTCCGATCCTGCTGTTGTCTGCCGGTCAGGCCGGCGCCACCGCCCCCGCGTCCCTTGCCGGGGCCGTGATGCAGGCCGTGCCCGAATGTCTGGCCGGTGTGGTTTATGTCAATGCCATATCCCCCGGCTATCCGGCGATTTTCGGCACATGGCCGTTTGTATCGGACCTGCGCACCGGTGCGATGTCGGGCGGCTCGGGCGAACAGGCATTGCTGACCGCAGCCTGCGCGCAGATGCACCATTTCTATGGCCTGCCCGGCGGCGCACCCGCGGGCATTGCCGACGCCAAGCTGCCCGACATGCAGGCCGGATGGGAACAAGGCATTTCTAACGTCATGGCGGGGCTGTCCGGCCTTAATCTGGTTTACGAGGCCGCAGGCATGCACACGTCTTTGCTGGGATTTTGCCACGAAAGCCTGATCCTGGGCAATGACCTGATCGGGCAGGCCCTGCGCTGTTTGCGCGGGATCAAGGTGAGCGAGGATACACTGGCACTTGAGGCCATGCGGGCGGTCTGTCTGGGCGGACCACAGCATTATCTGGGGCACGAACAGACGCTTTCGCTGATGCAGACAGAATACCTGTATCCGGCACTGGCCAGCCGCGCCTCGCCCAAGGAATGGGAGGAACAGGGCCGCCCCGAGTTGATCCCCGCCGCGATCCGCCGCAAGGAAGAGATATTGGGCCAGCCTTCGAAAGCCGCCCTTGATCCGGCGCTGGATGCAGAAATCAGGGCCAGGTTCAATATTCACCTGCCGGTATAAGAGATTCCATGCCTGCGGCGCGGATATTTGGGGAACAAAGATTTGACGGGACTGGACAGGGAGGCTCTGTTTCCGTTAACTGAACACACGTTCATTTAACCGGAGACCCCCATGCAAATCGACCAGACAGCAGCCATCATCACCGGCGGGGCCTCGGGCCTTGGCGAAGCCACCGCGCGCGCCTTGCGGGGTGCAGGTGCCCAAGTGGTGATCTTTGACCGTGACACGGAACGCGGCGCGGCAGTGGCCGCCGAAATCGGCGCAGGCTTTGCCGAGGTGGATGTGACAGACGAGGATAGCGTGGCGGGTGGCATCAAGGCCGCCGTGGCCCATATGGGCAGGATCAACGCCTGCGTGAACTGCGCGGGCATCGCCAGCGGCGAGAAAACCGTGGGCCGTGACGGGCCGCACCGGCTGGACACATTCAAGCGCACGATCGACATCAATCTGGTGGGCACCTTCAACGTGCTGCGGTTGGCGGCTGCGGAAATGTCGAACAACGATGCGGATCAGGACGGCGCGCGCGGCGTGATCGTCAACACTGCGTCCATCGCTGCCTTTGACGGGCAGATGGGCCAGGCCTCCTATGCTGCGTCCAAGGCGGGTATCGCAGGGCTGTCATTGCCCGTAGCACGCGATCTGGCGCGAAACGGCATCCGCGTTATGGCGATTGCGCCGGGGATATTCCTGACACCGATGCTGGAAGGGCTGGGGCAGGAAATTATCGACGGCCTGTCGAAGGATGTGACATTTCCCAAGCGGCTGGGCAGGCCTGCGGAATATGCCTCGCTGGTAAAATTCATCATTGAAAACGATTATCTGAACGGCGAAGTGATCCGCATCGACGGGGCATTAAGAATGCGCTGAGCGGCTGTCCTGCGGGGCCTGCTTGCGGTCGGACATGCCATAATCGCGCAAGACACTGGCCACCCGCAGGCGGTATTCGGCAAACACCCCTGCCCGCCCCTGCCCCTGCGCGCGACGATGGCTTTCCAGATTGCGCCATGCCATGACCGCCTCTTCATCCCGCCAAAAGGAAAGCGACAAAAGCGTGCCCGGCCGTGACAGGCTTTCAAACCGTTCGACCGAGATAAAGCCGTCGATCTGTTCAAGATCGGCTTTCAGTGCCGCAGCAATTTCAAGATAGCGCGCGCGGTGCCCAGCGGCCGGCGTGACTTCGAATATGACAGCAATCATCCCGTGTTCCTTTCGGCATGAGGGAGGGAAAGACATTTCAGAAATATCCTGTCCTCACGATGGATGAAGCGTTCCTTCTTTGCAAAAGCATAATTCTCGCGCCCCATCGGATGCGCCGCCAGACGGGCGCGATAGGCCTCGTAATCGGCCAGCGTTGGCAATGAATACACCCCGTATGCGGTGGTGGCCGATCCTTCGTGCGGGCCGAAATAGCCGATCAGATCGGCCCCGCACTCGGGAATGGCCTGCCCCCAGTTGCGGGCGTATTGGGCGAATTCATCCCCTTTGGACGGGTCGATTTGGTAGCGGATGAAACAAGTTATCATGATTTGGCTCCTTCTATACAAATATCCCTATCATCTTGCATGACAATAATGGTTCGTCTATGATCGAACTATGAAAGAAGGCCCCGATATCGCCCAAACCGCCGCCCTGATCGGTGATCCGGCGCGCGCCAACATGCTGGTTGCGCTGATGGATGGCCATGCGCTAACCGCTACCGAACTGGCACAAGAGGCGGGTGTGACCAAACAAACCGCCAGCAGCCATCTGGCGCGTTTAACCAATGGCGGGTTGCTGAAACGCGAGGTTCAGGGGCGGCACCATTATTTTCGCTTGAACGGCGCTGATGTGGGCGCGGCCCTTGAGGCTCTGATGGGGGTTTCCGCCAACCACACTGGCCCGCGCACCCGCCCCGGCCCGCGTGATCCGGCGTTGCGCCATGCAAGGGTCTGTTATGATCATCTGGCGGGTGAAATGGGCGTGCAGCTATATGAGCACGCGCAAAACGCGGGCTGGATTCACGGAGATGAAAACGAATTGCTCCTGACCGATGCCGGCAGCGAAGTTTTTTCAGAGTTTGGAATGGCACTGGAACCGCTGCAAAGCAACCGTCGCCCCCTGTGCCGCGCCTGTCTGGATTGGTCGATGCGGCGGCATCATCTGGCTGGCGGGTTGGGAAAGGCATTGCTGCAATCCATCTATGATCGCGGGTGGGCCCGCCGATTGCCAGATAGCAGAGTTGTCCAGTTCACCCCGCAAGGTCAGCGGGCCTTTCAGAATTGGCTGTCTTAACCCGACGCCTTTTCCTCAAGCATCATCCATTCTTCCTCGGCTGCATCCAGCATCGCCTGACGTTCCACCAGCGCATCTGTGCCCTTCTGGAATTTCACCGGTTCCTTGGTGAACATATCCGGGTCCGACAGAAATTCGGCCAGTTTGTTGATCTCGGCCTCCAGCCGTTCGATCACCGCTGGCAATTCCTCCAGCCGGTGTTGTTCGACAAAGGACAATCCGGTTTCGGCGAGTTTATCTGCCGGTTTGGATTTGGTCAGTTTTTTCTTCTTGTCCGGCTTGCCATCGCCAGCCATCGCGCCGCGTTGCGACTGGTAATCGGACCAGCCACCGGCATAAACCGTGGCCTTGCCATCGCCTTCCATCGCAATGGTGGTGCGCACTACGCGGTCCAGAAAATCGCGATCGTGGCTGACCAGTAAAACCGTGCCTTTATAATCGGTTAGCAGCTCTTGCAACAGGTCAAGCGTTTCCACGTCCAGATCGTTTGTGGGTTCATCCAGCACCAGCAGATTGCTTTCCCGCGCCATGATTTTCGCCAGCAACAACCGCGCCTTTTCCCCGCCCGAAAGCGAGCGAACGGGCGCGCGCATCTGGGCCTCGTCAAACAGGAAATCCTTTAGATACCCGACCACATGGCGCGGATTGCCCCGCACCATCACCTGATCGGCCTTGCCCGAAACGCGAAGGTCCATATCGCCGGTCATGGATTCCCACAGGCTGACATCAGGGTCCAGTTGCGCACGGTTCTGGTCAAACAGCGCGATGTCCAGATTGGTGCCCAGCGACACGGTGCCGCTATCAGGTTCCAGACGGCCAATAAGCATGTTCAGCAGCGTGGTTTTGCCCACCCCGTTGGGGCCGACAAAGCCGATGCAATCACCGCGCTGGATTTTTAGGGAAAAATTGGAAACGATAGTTTTTCCATCATATTCCTTGGATATATCAATCGCCTCGATCACCTTTTTGCCGGATTTCTGTCCGGCCTCGAGCACCATTTCCGCCGTGCCCTGGCGTTTGATCTGAGCCGAGCGCGTTGCGCGCAATTCCTGCAAGGCACGCACGCGGCCCTGGTTGCGTTTGCGTCGCGCCGAAATACCCTCGACGGCCCAACGGGCCTCGGCCTTGATCTTGCGGTTCAGCTTGTGGCGGGCGTCGTCCTCTTCTTCCCACATCTTGTCGCGCCATGCTTCAAATTCGGCAAAACCCTTTTCTTGGCGGCGCACCATTCCCCTGTCAATCCAAAGGGTTGCGCGGGTTAATGCATTCAAAAATGCGCGGTCATGCGAGATCAGAACATAGGCGGTGCGGGTGGTTTTCAGGTATTCTTCAAGCCAGCCAATGGCCTGAATGTCCAGATGGTTCGTTGGCTCGTCCAGCAGCATCAGTTCCGGTGCTTCCGCCAGCAGTTTGGCCAAAGCCGCGCGGCGGCGCTCGCCCCCCGATGCGGTAGAAACAGCACCGGCAGGGTCAAACTTCAGCCCCTCGGCCACCCGTTCGACCAGATAATCCTCACCCTCCATCAACCCGCTGGAGGCATATTCGCCAAGTGTGGCAAACCCTGTAAAATCAGGATCTTGCTCCATATAGCCAACCTTGACACCCGGCGATGTGACCACCGCGCCGCTGTCGGCCTCGACCAGTCCGGCCATCACCTTCATCAGGGTGGATTTGCCCGAGCCATTGCGCCCGACCAGCGCCACACGGTCCCCGGGTTGCACGACCAGTGACAGGCCGGAAAACACCGGATCCCCGCCAAAGGTTAACGATATATCTGTCAGTTGTAATAAAGGTGCTCTTGCCATGTGGGTTGGCTATGCGGTGGATCGAAAAAGGTCAATGGCTGTTATCCGGCCACCGCGCGCAACAGGCGTTTTCGGGCCTCGGGGATGGCGCTGATTTCAACGCCGGTGAATACATGCAGGGTGTTCATTTGCCTGTCAATCACTGCATGGTCCGACACCCAGCCCCCCATCGCCAGATAGGTGCGCAGCAAGGACGGGATATGGCGGATAGCATCGGCTGGCACGGGGCCGTCAGGCAGTGGCACCACTTCGGCAGATTTAATACCAATGTGCCATGGGTCCGGCGCCAGATGGCGGGCGCGCAGCAGGGCAAAGGCATCCCTGTGGGCACTTGCATCCGTACCGGTGAAAGAAGAGCAGCCAAACAACATCCGCACCCCCTGCCCATCCACAATCCGCGTCATCGCGCCCCATGCCACGCGAACAATTTCAGGGTCAAGGTGATCGGGATGGGTGCAGAACCGGCCCAGTTCCAGCATCGGGGATTTGAACGGTTTTAGGGCGGACAGATCATAGAATTGTGCGGAATAGCTTTGATCAATCGCCGCCCCGTCAGGCAGCAACATCAATCGGTAGCAGGCCACAAGCGCCCCGCTGTCCTGATCACGCACCAGAATATGGTCGTAACGCCCGTCAAACCCGTCCGCATCCAGCCCGTCTGCATTCCCGGCGAATGCCAGCGCTCGCAGGCGTTGGGCCTGCGTGACCTCGTCCGGAGTTTTAGCGCGGCTGGCGCGATAGCGACCGCGATTCAGGATGTCCATGTTCAACCCCTTGTGATGGCTCTTGCCTTTCATCACGTCTGCCTGAATATGGGCATGGAAGTCGTAAAAGAACAGGGGAAAACATGGCGAAAATCAGCAAAACCGATGCAGAGTGGCGCGAACAGCTGTCCGACCTTGCTTATAAGGTGACACGTAAGCACGGAACCGAACGGGCGGGCAGCCACGAGGATTTTCCAAAAGGGGCCGGTGTGTTTCATTGCGTCTGCTGTGGTGCGCCCTTGTTTGACCAATCCACAAAGTATGACTCCGGCAGCGGCTGGCCCAGTTTTTATGCGCCGATAGACGGGGCGGTGGGCGAATCCGAAGACCGCAAACTGTTCATGCGCCGCACCGAAGTCCATTGTGCAACTTGCGAGGCGCATTTGGGGCATGTGTTTCCTGACGGGCCAGAGCCGACGGGACTACGGTATTGCATGAATGGTGTTGCCCTGCGGTTTGAACTCGGGGAATAAATAATTCGGATCATGTCCAGGGCCAGATGTTAGCAAAAACATCCATCACGCTGAACCAGATTTCAATCGCCAGCATGGGCGCAGCGGCAACCGCGCTGCGCCGTTCGTCCCGCATGGTCAGACAGCCAAATCAGCCCAAGGCATAACCCGCCCCGCGCACCGTGCGCACAGGGTCATCGCCGCCATGCTGGCACAGCGCCTTGCGAAGGCGCCCCACATGCACGTCCACCGTGCGAGTATCAACGTAAATATCGCGCCCCCAGACCCGGTCCAGCAATTGCGAGCGCGACAGCACGCGACCCGGTTTTTCCATCAGCGCGGCCAACAGGCGAAATTCAGTTGGCCCCAGTTTGATCCCCTGCCCCGCGCGCGTCACCCGATGGGTTTCGCCATCCAGTACGATGTCCTCGTATCGCAACTCGCCCCCCATCGACGCCGCACGCGTGCGCCGCAACTGGTTGCGCACCCGCGCCATCAGCTCGACCACGGAATAGGGTTTGCTGACGTAATCATCCGCGCCCGTTTCCAGCCCGCGCACCAGATCGACCTCTTCCGATCTGGCCGACAGCATGATGATCGGAATATTGCGGGTTTCGGAGCGGGTTTTCAGGCGGCGACAAATTTCGATGCCCGACACATTGGGTAACATCCAGTCCAGCAGGATGACATCCGGCGGCGCCTCGGCCACCTGCAACAAGGCTTCGTCCCCGTCGGCAGCCTCGCGCACGGCGAACCCTTCGGCCTTCAGGTTATAAACAAGGATTTCGCGCTGTGCAGGCTCGTCCTCGATCACCAGAACTGTTGGCAGGTCCACCACCATTCAGTCCTCCGCCTCTTGCGATTCAGCGATGTAATCCAGCTTGGCGCGTTCATCATTTGGCAATTCGCCGGTGACCAGATAAATCACCTGTTCGGCAATCGAGGTCACATGATCACCCATGCGTTCGATATTCTTGGCGATGAAATGCAGGTGCATACAGGCGGTGATGTTGCGCGGATCCTCCATCATGAAGGTCAGGAATTCGCGAAACAGGGCGTTATACATCTGGTCGACCTCGTGATCGCGCGCCCGCACGTCTTCGGCCAGCGCCACGTCCTGATGCACATAGGCGTCCAGCACGTCCTTTAACATCCGCTCGACCTCGCGCGCCATGCGTTTGATCGCACCGGACGCGCCTTCAATCGCCGGCATCTGCACCAGAACAGCGGTGCGTTTGGCAAGGTTCTTGGCGTAATCCCCGACCCGTTCCAAATTCCCGCTGATCTTCATCACCGACAGAACCGTGCGCAGATCACCTGCAATCGGTTGGCGCAGGGCCAACACCTGTGCAGCGTCGTGGTTCACCTCTTCCTCCAGCGCGTCGATCAGCTTGTCAGCCTCGCGCACGCGTGCGGCCAGTTCGTCGTCACGCTTGTTCAGCGACTTGGCGCTTTCGTGGATCGCGGCCTCGACCAGCCCGCCCATTTTCATGATTTTGGCCTGTATCGCCTCAAGATCGCGGTCAAAGGCGCGCATGATGTGTTGGTCTGGCATAATCTGTCCTTTCCTAGCCGATACGGCCGGTAATATAGCTTTCGGTGCGGGGGTCGACCGGATTGGTGAAAATCTGGCTGGTTTCGCCGTATTCCACAAGGTTCCCGAGGTGGAAAAATGCGGTTTTCTGGCTGACGCGGGCGGCCTGTTGCATGGAATGGGTCACAATCACCACCGCGAATTTCTCGCGCAGCTCGTCAATCAGCTCTTCGATCTGGGCGGTTGCGATGGGATCCAGCGCCGAGGCGGGTTCGTCCATAAGCAGCACTTCGGGTTCGGTTGCCACCGCGCGGGCAATGCAAAGGCGCTGTTGCTGCCCGCCGGACAGACCGGTGCCCGAGGCATTCAGCCTATCCTTGACCTCGTCCCACAGTGCTGCACGACGCAGGGATTTTTCAACGACTGCATCCAGTTCAGACCTACCAGACGCCAAACCATGGATGCGTGGGCCATAGGCCACATTGTCATAGATGGATTTGGGAAACGGGTTGGGTTTTTGAAACACCATCCCCACCTTGGCGCGCAATTGAACGGGGTCCACTTGCGGATCGTAAATATCCTCGCCATCCAGCAGGATGTCACCCTCGACCCGACAAATATCAATGGTGTCGTTCATCCGGTTGATACAGCGCAGGAACGTGGATTTGCCACAGCCCGAGGGGCCGATAAAGGCGGTTACGGTTTTGTCTTCGATCTCGACCGAAACATCCTTGATCGCGTGGTTGTCGGCATACCAGACCTGCACGTCGCGGGCGGATACTTTGATGTCATTCATAGGTTTGTATTCTCCTACCAGCGGCGCTCGAAACGGCGGCGCAGGATGATTGCAACAATATTCATGGTCAGCAGAAATGCCAGCAGCACGATGATGGCCCCCGAGGCGCGTTCGACAAAGGCCGGATCGCCGCGTGTGGTCCAGTTATAAATTTGCACGGGCAAAGCTGCGGCAGGGTCAAAAAAACCTTCAGGTGGCGCGGCAGGATATTCCCGCACAAAGGCGACCATCCCGATCAGCAACAACGGCGCACTTTCACCAAGTGCCTGTGCCAGCCCGATGATGGCACCTGTCAGAATTCCGGGCATGGCCAGTGGCAGAACATGGTGAAACACCGTTTGCATTTTCGAGGCCCCCACCCCGAGCGCGGCTTCGCGGATCGAGGGTGGCACGGCCTTTAGGGCTGCGCGGGTGGCGATGATAATGGTGGGCAATGTCATCAAAGTCAGCACCAGCCCGCCGACAATCGGCGCCGATTTAGGCAATCCGGCAAAATTAATGAAAACCGCCAGACCCAGAATACCGAACACGATTGATGGCACAGCCGCAAGGTTGGAAATATTCACCTCGATCAGATCGGTCAGGAAATTCTGCTTCGAAAATTCCTCAAGATAGATCGAGGCGGCCACGCCTAACGGCAAGGCCAGCAAAAGCACGACAATCATCATATAGGCCGAGCCAAGGATCGCAACGCCCAGACCCGCGGCTTCGGGGCGGGTGTCAGAGGCATCTGGTGCTGTGAAAAAGGCCCAGTTGAAGCGGGTTTCCAGCAGGCCGACCCTGTGCATTTCATCAGCCAGACGCAGTTGTTCGGGGGAAATGTTGCGATCCAGCTTGGCGGAATCCATCGTAACCCGCCCTTTGAAATAGCCGTCAATCCGCCCCGAAGCGAGCAGGTTGAACGCCACGGTTTTGCCAATCTGGTCTGGATGGGCGAGCACATAGTTGCGCAGGGTTGCCGGTGCCTGAGGGGAAATCAGGGCCGCAATTTTCTTGGCTTTCAGACCTTGGTCATCAATTCCGTGTTCCGCAATTGCGGCCGCCATGGCCCGCTTGATCAACGGCTTGTAACCAAAAGTCGTCACTTTGGCGATTTTTGCCAAATCGCCGCTACCGTCTTTATCAAGTTTGGCCGGATCAAGAAAGATATCTACAGTGACATAGGTCTGGCGAAAAGAGGACAGCCCGTTGGCAAGGATCGAGGCCAAAAGCCCGACAAGCGCCAGAATGCCAATCCCGACAGCCAGTTTGCCCATAAACTGAAATCGTGCCTCGGAAGCATTGCGCCGTTTTGTGTGCGCGTCAACGGCCAGAAGTGAACGGGATTTACGCGGCCCTGCCTGCCCCTGCGAGCTGGAGGTCGGAGATTGGGAGTTAACGGTCATTCGTATTGTTCCCTATATTTACGCACGATGTAGAGCGCCAGCACATTAAGCGCCAATGTGAAGATGAAGAGTGTAAGCCCAAGTGCGAAAGCCACCAGCGTTTCGGGGCTGGCAAATTCGGTATCTCCCGTCAGTTGGCTGACGATTTTCACGGTAACCGTGGTCATCGCTTCCAGTGGGTTCAGGTCCAACCGCGCGGCGGCACCGGCCCCCATGACGACGATCATGGTTTCGCCAATGGCGCGGCTGGCCGCCAACAGGATTGCCCCGACCACACCGGGTAGTGCTGCGGGCAGGATCACCTTTTTGATTGTCTCTGAGCGGGTTGCCCCCAGACCATAGGAACCATCGCGCAAGGATTGCGGCACTGCGTTGATGATATCATCGGACAGCGAGCTAACGAAGGGGATCAGCATGATACCCATGACCAGCCCTGCCGTTAGAACGGATGATGAGGAATTTCCCAATCCCGTCGGCACCGCGATCCAGTCCCGTATGAAAGGCCCAACAGTGATCAACGCGAACAAACCATAGACGATCGTCGGGATACCGGCCAGAACCTCGATCGCCGGTTTGGCAAAACTACGCAGATTTTTACCAGCGTATTCAGCCAGATAGATAGCGATCAACATCCCGACAGGCACCGCCACAACCAGTGCCACCAGCGAGATATACAGCGTCCCCCAAAGCAACGGGATCATGCCCAGATCGGAGCCGCCACGGAATTGCGGGTTCCAGGTTAGCGAAAGGAAAAAATCACGCGCCGGATATATCCGAAAGAAATGGATCGTTTCGAACAACAAAGACAGCACGATGCCCAGCGTGGTCAGAATTGCCACCAAGGAGGCCCCGATCAAAAGCGCAAGGATGAAATGTTCAGCAATGTTGCGCGCCCGTTGCGCGGGCGTGATGCGGGCAAGCGATAGCAGCAGACCGGCCAAGGCAACGACAAGCACAACTGCCGCCATTGCCGTATGCCCGACATTTTTCATATTGCGATAGGATTTGGCCGCCTCGAAAACCGCCGGCGTCACATCGGCACCTAGTGCAATCCCGACACTGGCCAGTTGCGAACGTATGCTGGTTGTATCAACACTCATGTCATTAAATTCGGCTTTGGTGATATTGCCAGCATGCAACATCGCATCTATCCCGCCCGCAATGCGGCGCACATCGCTCATCACCAGTTGCGGTGTAGATCCTTTGGGAATGGCACTGGCGGGGATTTCGGCGCTGACCTGACGTTCAATTGCGATTGGCTGGATGAAAAGCCAAAGCGCCAACACAAGCAATGCAGGCACCGCCGTAAATAGAAATACCACCTGACCATAATAGATCGGACGGGAATGCAGTTTATATGCTTTGCCATTGACTTTGGACAGGGCGCGTCGCCGTGCAAGGAAAAACCCGAGAACAGAGAGGCCAAGCACGATAACAGAGAGGATACTGACGTTCATATTGCCCTCGGGCTATTGGCAAGGCCCCTTGTAAACGGGCCGGAAAATTGAAGACAGCGCCATGTTGCGGCGCTGTCCGGTGTTTCAGGGGCTTGCTTACTCCAGCGGGCCCATTGGTGTGCGGTTGGCAACCGCTTCCTGTGTTTTGGCAAGTTCCGGATCCGGCACCAGACCATATTCTGCCAGCGGACCATCAGGACCAGCCATATCATCGGACACAAAGAATTCGATATATTCCTGCAAGCCCGGGATCACGTCCAGATGCGCATTCTTGACATAGAAATATAGAGGGCGCGACACGGGGTATTCACCGCTTGCGATCGTTTCAACCGATGGCACAACACCACCCATGGTCGCAACCTGAAGCTTGTCGGTGTTGTTTTGGTAAAAGGACAAACCAAACACACCGATTGCTTGCGAATTGGCCGCAAGGCGGGCCAGAGTTTCGGTGTAATCACCGTCAACATCAACCGATTTTCCGTCAGTGCGCAGCATGTTGCACATCTTCTTGGCAGCCTTTGAATCGCCGCCGGACTGTTCTTTGAAAAGGTCATAAGCACCCGTCGCCTTACAGCCTGCGACAATTACCTTTTTGTCAAAAACTTCGCGGGTGCCGTGTTTGGTGCCCGGGATGTAGGCCAGGATTTCCTGATCCGGCAGATCCGCATTCACATCATGCCAGGATGTTGCAGTATTATCGACCAGCTTGCCGTCTTTGGCCACTTTTGCGGCGATAGCACTATACCAGTCCGCCGGTGTGAAGGCGAATTTGTTGCCGTTGATGTCGGACGCAAAGACGATGCCGTCATAACCGATGCGGACTTCCTGAATTTCGGTCACGCCGTTGCTGGCACAATTGTCGATGTCAGATTGCTTGATGCGCGATGATGAATCGGCGATGTCAATGGTGTTTTCACCTACCCCTTCGCACAGCGCTTTGCGACCGGCACCAGAACCGCCGCCTTCGACAACAGGTGTCGGGAAATCAAAGTTTTCACCAAAAGCTTCGGCAACAATAGTGGCATAGGGCAAAACCGTGCTGGACCCAGCAATTTGAATCTGATCCCGCGCAGAGGCGGAACCGGCAGCAAGTGCTGCAACCGCAACAGTGGTAAGGCGAATAGCAAAGGACATTTTTTAACTCCTGTCAGAATTTCGCAAAGGGCCAACAGCGGCCACGATTCGAATCTAGGATCCTGTTGCTATGCTTATGTGAAACTTTTGTAACGGCTTTATGACAATCCCCCGCCTAAGCCGCAGGAAGGATCACCGTAAATCTGCTGCCCTGCCCTTTAACGCTGGAGATCTTTAACCGTCCGCGATGCCGATTGACGATGTGTTTTACAATTGCCAATCCCAATCCGGTTCCACCCATTTCGCGCGAGCGATGGTTGTCGATGCGGTAAAACCGTTCCGTCAGCCGCGGGATGTGTAATTGGGATATCCCGTCCCCTTTATCAGAAATAGATATGTAAACCGCAGGCCCGCGCAGACTTGGTTCATGGTCATGATTGACAACATCGATATGGACTTCGCCGTTGCTCCCGCCATATTTAATCGCGTTTTCGATTAGGTTGGTAAATACCTGCTGTAACTGGTCTGCGTCCCCTTTTACCATCGTTACCCGATCTTCGGGTTTATGGAAATAAAGGGTAACATTCCCGTCTTTTGCAACAGATTTCAGCACCTGAATAGAAATATCAATAACCGAGATAACATCAATTATTTCATTCGGCCGAACCCGTTCTTCTGTTTCTACCTTAGATAGAGATAAAAGGTCCCCGACCAAACGCGTCATTCTTTTGGTTTCGCGCTGCATAAGCTCTAGAAATCTGGTATTTGCCTGCGCGTCATCCTTTGCCGGCCCTTGCAAAGTTTCGATAAACCCCAACAACGCAGTCAAAGGACTCCGAAGCTCGTGGCTGACATTTGCAACAAAATCACTGCGCATCTGGTCGGCTTCCAAGAGTGGTGAAACATCTTCAAAACTGACCAGTATAGCTGGTGAATTTTCTTGATCCGGGACAGGCGAACATGTCACCTCATAAAGGGTGGAACTGTCCCCAATTGCATTTTGATAGCGGGACTTACAGGATTTGCCGCTCTGAATGGCAGTTTCTATGGCCCCAAGCAGATCTGGCTGCCGCATAACATTTGTAAAATGCTTCCCTTCCAGGTTTAGACCAAACACTTCGCCCGCTGACTTATTAGCAAATCGGATGCGCCCTTGCGCCTCTATCAAAACCAATGGCATCGGAATTGCAGAAATGATGTTTTTGGAATCGTCACTCATCATATAATAAACATCCAATCCCTGCGGTTTCTTTTCGTTTATTTCAATATGCCGCAGGCATACAGTACGATTGCAACAGTTCCAGCAGAAATAAACAACCAAGACGGTATTTCCGGCTAGCAATTTTTCGTAACTTTTGTACATTGTCACCTAATCAGCATCAATACACTGAATGCTGAACAAAATGGGATGGAAACGGAATGACCAAGATCAACAATAAATTGTTGATACTTGTTGTGGGCGACATTGACCAATGGATTGCATCTGGTCGCGACCTTCCGAAGATCGCACAAACCCGGTTTTGTGCGTTTTCAGAACTGACGGCTGTGTTATTAGCCGAGCTTCAACCCGATATTATACTATGTCCGCTTTTGGCCGAAAATTTCGATGTTCTCGATATTGTTGCGGTTCTTGACTTTTTTGATTTCTCTGGCCGTATCCGCGCCCTTGCCCCACCATTTCCTAATCCGGAAATCATCTTGCGAGAAGTGAAAATAGAATTTCCGTCCCTTGATTTCGATATAATCGAGGTCCGCGCCGGTCCCAAGCTCCACTCGTTCTAAATACCTTCAGTGGCTTCTATTGCAATTTTGAATTCCTCTTTCAGCAGGGCAATATCCTCGATCCCGACGGATATACGAAAGAATCCTTCCGAGATTCCCAATTTTTCACGCTCCCTTTCTGTGAGCGCCCGATGGGACGAGGATGCGGGGTGTGACAGCGTTGTGCCGATGTCGCCCAGTGTCGGGGCAAAGGCGATGTTCGGGGCTGCGCGGGTCAGGGTATTGGCGGCGTCACGTCCGCCGTGCAATTCAAAGCTAACCATATGCCCGCCCCGCCCGTTCAGCAAAGTACCAGCACGGTTGTGGTCGGGGTGGTCGGGATGCGTGGGGTAAAGCACCTGTTTAACACCTGAAAGCGCGCACAGATGGTCGGCCAGCGCGGCTGCGTTTTGTTCGGCCCGATCATACCGCAATTCAAACGAATACAGCCCGCGTTCGGCCAACCAGCAATCAAACGGGCTGGGGGTCATACCCCATGTCACCACCGCCTGCCGGATCGCTTCGCGCAAGGCTTCATCGCGCGCGGCAACATAACCCAGCGTCACATCAGAATGCCCCGCCAGAATTTTGGTCACCGAATGCACCACAATATCAGCGCCATAGTCAAACGGCCGGATGCCACGCGGGGTAGTGAATGTGTTGTCCACCATCAGCAGAATCCCGCGTTCCTTGGCAACACGGGCGATCCCCTCCAGATCGGCCACACGCAGGGTGGGGTTTGATACCACTTCAATCAGGATCAGGCGTGTATCTGGGCGGAGTGCGGCAGAAAATGCTTTGATATCCGTAGGGTCGGCAAAATCCGCCCTGATCCCCAGGCGCGGCAAATCCTGTGTCAGCAGGCGCAGGCTGCGGCCATACAGCTGATCCGCCGCCACCACATGATCGCCCGCTTTCAGCACCCCGATCAAAGCCGCCGAAATCGCCGCCATGCCGGAACCGGTGATGATGCCGTCCGTTGCCCCCTCCAGCCCATCAATTTTCTGTGCCAGCACGGTGGCATTGGGATGGCCTTCGCGGGCATAGGTATAGCCCTGCCCCCCCTCGTATTGCTCATCCAACTGGTCCGGGCTTTCCGAGGCATAGACCACTGACGGCTGCAACGGTGTGCCCACGGCACGCGAAACGGTATCGGGCCACGGGGTGCGGCGCACGATGCTGCGGGGGGTATCGGTCATAGGGCGTCCTAGCTGGAAAAACTGTCGAGGATCGGACAATCGGGGCGATTGTCACCATGACATTCATGCGCCACACGGGCCAGTTCGTCACGCAGTTTTTGCAGCTCGGTCAGTTTTTCATCAATTTCCGCCAGACGTTTCAGGGCGATCTTTTTCACATCCTTGCTGGAACGGCTCTTGTCTTCGTACAACCCCAGCAATTCGCGGCAATCCTTAACGGAAAAGTCAAAGGCACGGGCGCGGCGAATGAAGGTCAGTTTGCTGACCTCGCCATCACCATAAAGCCGGTAACCGGCGTCCGAGCGGCCCATTGGCTCGACCAGACCGATATCGGCATAATAGCGAACCGTTTTCACCGGCAATCCGGCCTGCTCTGCGGCTTGTCCTACGTTCATCTTATCGCTCCTGCAACATTCCTACTACAGGAAGGTTAGTGCAACCCGCAGACCGGTTCAATCCATAGGACTGATACAAAGTTCAAATATTTATGAGCTTTG
This sequence comes from Marinosulfonomonas sp., assembly GCA_015488685.1. Taxonomy (GTDB): domain Bacteria; phylum Pseudomonadota; class Alphaproteobacteria; order Rhodobacterales; family Rhodobacteraceae; genus Profundibacter. The sequence continues at coordinate 31,857 of WFNH01000086.1, read as the reverse complement.
TATCAGCACTGTCGCAAACAGCCGGTTTGTTATTTTTCGGGGATCAATCCACGCGGACTGAACCGCAACACCAGCAGCAAAATCAGCCCCATGGTCAGCAGGCGCATATGCGCGGCACTGTCGATCAGATGCGCCTTTAACGCACTGTCGTCAGGCAGGCCGGATGTGATAAAATACATCAGATCAGGGCCCCATTGCCCCACACGGATCCAGAAGAAATATATCAGGAACCCGCCCAGAATGGCCCCCAGATTACTGCCCGAGCCACCAACGATCACCATGACCCAGATCAGAAAGGTAAAGCGTAGCGGTTGATAACTGCCCGGCGTAAGCTGCCCGTCCAGCGTCGTCATCATCGCGCCCGCAAGACCGCAGATGGCAGACCCCAGAACGAAAATCTGCAAATGGCGCTTAGTGACATTCTTACCCATCGCCATCGCTGCAACCTCGTTATCGCGGATGGCTCGCATCATACGTCCCCACGGGCTTTTGAGTGCGCGTTGGGCCAGAATAAACAGAATAATCAGCACCACGGAAAACAGCAACGTATAGCTGAGTTTGACATAGAGCGACGAGGCTGTGACCGGATCAAGCCCCAGATTTGTAACGGTTTCCACAAACCCCGGATCATTCTGCAAATTGATTTCGCGCGGGGTAATAAAGGGGCGCGGGATACCGGAGACATTCTTAACGCCACGCGCCAGCCAGTCTTCGTTCTTCATCACCGCAATGATGATTTCCGCAATCCCCAGCGTGGCAATCGCCAGATAATCGCTGCGCAAACCCAATGCGGTTTTACCGATCACCCAGGCCACGCCAGCGGCCAGCACACCGCCCAAAGGCCAGGCCAGAATAACAGGCAGGCCCAGCCCGCCCATATATCCGGCCGAAGCCGAGTTCACCGCCTCGATTGCATCTACAGCCGGATCAAACAGTGCACGGAACAGGAAGAACCCGCCGACAAGGATAGCCACCACCAAAAGATTACGTTTGCGGCTGGCGGCCATTTTCTTCATTACCAGCACGGCGGCAACGATCACCCCTGCCCCGACCAGCAAAGAAAACAACGCGCGTGGACCACCGGCCCAGAATGCCTCGGGCACGGGTGGCATGGAAAATAGCACAGCGGCCAGACCGCCCACCGCAACGAACCCCATAATCCCGACGTTGAACAATCCGGCAAACCCCCATTGCAGGTTTACCCCCAGCGCCATGATCGCGCTGATCAGGCCCATGTTCAGGATTTGCAGCGCAAGGTTCCAGCTTTGGGAAAAGCCGGTCCAGATAATCAACACAGCCACAAGGGCAAACAGGGCGGTATTTTTGACAGTATCGCTCATACGGATTTCCCCTTGAACAGGCCGGTCGGACGGAACAGCAGCACGATGATCAGGATCACAAAGCTGACCGCGAATTTATAATCGGTGGACAAAAGCTGCACCAAACCCGAAGGTTCGAGGCTTTCTGGCATCAGGTAAACCAGCACTTTTTTCCACGCATAGGTGATGGTCATTTCCGAAAAGGCGATGACAAACCCGCCGGCAATCGCACCAATCGGATTGCCAAGGCCACCCACAATCGCGCTGGCGAAAATCGGCAGCAGCAGTTGGAAATAGGTGAAGGGTTTGAAGGACTTGTCCAGCCCGTACAGCACGCCGGCAATGGTGATCAGCGCCGCCACGATCATCCAGGTATAGACCACCACGCGTTCGGGGTTGATGCCCGACAATAGCGCCAGATCCTCGTTATCGGAAAAGGCGCGCATGGATTTACCGGTGCGGGTGCGGTTCAGGAACCAGAACAGTGCGATCACCACCAGAACAGCCGTGACAACGGTAATACCTTGGGTGGTTTTCAGCGCCAGACCTTCTTTCAGGCCGGTCATATGTTTGAATTCCCGCGCCGTCATGATGAAGCGTTCGCCATCGGCAAAACGTCGATCACCCGGCCCGATGATAAAGCGCACCAGCCCGTTCAGGATGAACATCACCCCCAATGATACCATCACGAAAATCACCGGTGCGGCCTTTTGTTTTCGATAGAACCGATACACCATCCGATCGGTGATCAGCACCAGTATCATCGTGCCCAATATACCGAACGGCAGTGCCAGCAGGGCGGTTGGCAGCGGTCCAAGGTTGATCCCCATGCTCTGGAACCACCATGTAAACAGGATCGTCACCATAGTGCCGAATGCCATCGTATCGCCGTGGGCAAAGTTGGAAAACCGTAAGATACCGTAAATCAGCGTCACCCCCAGCGCCCCCAGCGCCAGTTGGCTACCGTAGGCAACTGCGGGGATCAGCACATAGTTGGAAAAGGCCACAAGGGCGTTTAGAAAGTCCATTAGTTCATACCCTCGCATTGTCCCATATAGGAAACCACCATCGGCCCCTGCATTTGCACCGAATAGCGCGCCGCCCCCTCTGGGGCGATGGTCAGCATGTGATAAGCAGTTTCAGTGGCACCGATCAGCGTGCTGGTTTCGTCTGGGAAACGGTTGTCAAACACCAGCCCGCCGATGTTTTCGGCGTCGGTCTGGATGACAAAGCCAGTTTGGTCATCATGGTTCACAACAAAGCTATAATCGGTATCCGCGCAGGTTTCCCCCTCGAAACATTCGGTGCTGAAATGGCAGGTGGCAAATTCGTCCCCCGCCCATGCCAGCGTTGGCAGCATCAGAAAAGCAATCAGAAATCTCATCCCCCTACCCTCCCAAAAAGCTTTTGCGCACTTCGGGGTCGTTCAACAGAACCTGCCCCGTGTCGGTGAACCGGTTGCGGCCCTGCACCAGAACATAGCCCTTGTCGGCGATTTCCAGTGCTTGGCGTGCGTTTTGTTCGACCATCAGGATGGAAATGCCGGTGCGGGCGACCTCGATGATGCGGTCAAACAATTCGTCCATCACGATTGGTGAAACCCCTGCGGTGGGCTCGTCCAGCATCAGAACCTGCGGCCGTGTCATCAGCGCGCGGCCCACGGCCACCTGCTGACGCTGCCCGCCGGACAATTCGCCCGCCATCTGATAACGTTTGTCCTTCAGGATCGGGAACAGATCATAGACCTGCTCCATCGTGTGGGAAATGTCGTCACGACGCAAAAACGCCCCCATTTCAAGATTTTCCTCAACCGTCATGCCGGTGAAAATGTTGTGGGTCTGCGGCACAAAGGCCATGCCCTTGCCCACACGGGCCTGCGGCGACAGGTTGGTGATATCCTCGCCCCCCAGACGCACCGCGCCCGAGTGCACATTCAGCATCCCGAACACAGCCTTCATCGCGGTGGATTTGCCGGCACCGTTGGGGCCGACGATCACGGCTATTTGTCCCTTGTCCACGGCAATGGTGCATTCGTGCAGAATATCGGGGCCTTTGCCATAGCCACCGGTCATGGCATCGCCAATCAGAAACGGTTCAGACATGGCCCCCTCCCATCTTTGTTCCGCAAATATCCCCGCCGGAGGCATAGAATCTCTTCATCCTGCCGCCTCCTCTTTTACCTTGTTTTTCAGGCCGGTGCCCAGATAGGCCTCGATCACCTGCTCGTTTGCCTTGATCTCGTCCAATGTGCCTTCGGCCAGAACCTTGCCCTCGGCCATACAGATCACCGGATCGCAAAGGCGGCCAATGAAATCCATATCGTGTTCGATCACCACAAAGGTGTATCCGCGCTCCTTGTTCAGGCGGATGATGGCATCGCCAATGGTGTTCAGCAGCGTGCGGTTCACACCCGCGCCCACTTCGTCCAGAAACACAATTTTAGCGTCCACCATCATAGTGCGGCCCAGTTCCAGCAGCTTTTTCTGCCCGCCGGACAGGTTGCCCGCCTTTTCGTCCTTTAGATGGTCAATGGTCAGGAATTCCAGAACCTCGTCCGCCTTTTTCAACAATGCTGCTTCTTCTTGTGCAATGCGGCCACGGTGGAACCATGTATTCCACAGGGCCTCGCCCGATTGCCCGCCGGGCACCATCATCAGGTTTTCACGCACCGTCATCGACGAAAATTCATGCGCGATCTGGAAGGTCCGCATCAGCCCCTTGTGGAACAATTCATGCGGTGGCAGGCCGGTAATATCCTCGCCCTGCATAGTCACGCGACCGCCCGTTGGTTTAAGAACCCCGGCTATCACGTTGAAAAGAGTGGTTTTACCAGCACCATTCGGGCCAATCAGACCGGTGATCGAGCCCTCGGCAATTTGCATCGTTGCCCCGTCCACAGCGCGAAAACCGCCAAAGTGTTTCGAGACGTCTTCTACGACGATCATATAGTCATCCCCTTGCCCCGACCTTTTCGGTCTTGTGGCTTATGTGCGCAAACAGCCCGAAAGTGTTTCGGGCTGTTTGCAGTTATTTGTCGCTGTGAAATTAGTGGTATTTCACTGTTTCGATCTTGCCATCCTTGATGACGATCTCGCGATAGTTGCCAGCGGATTCACCTGGCCCGATCAATTCAACAGCCGTTGCGCCGACATAGTCGATGTCACCGCCGTCTGCCAGAATTTTCAGAGCTTTGGCCAATTCGCCAGGGAAGATTTGCTCGCCGGGGGCGTTGGCAACATCCATCACCTTGCCTTTGAAATCTTCCGAATTGGTCGACCCTGCAGCCTGCATTGCCAGCATGATCAGCGCAGCCGCGTCATAGGATTCTGGCGAAAATGGCGATGTTGCTTCGAACGCGCCGTTTACCATGGCTTCGTATTTGGCAGCACCGGGGCTGTCTGTGCCAGGATGCTGACCGGTCGAGCCATCAATGTCGGACCCGAAATTATCAGTCAGTGCAGATCCGATCATCCCGTCGGGGAAGTGGAACGTATCAAATGCGCCGGTGTCCAGTGCGGCCCGAACAATGCCGGCCCCGCCTTGGTCGATATACCCTGCAACAACCAGACGTTCGCCACCGGCAGCCGCCAATGCGCCAACCTCAGCCGAGTAGTCGGCTTTGCCGTCTTCGTGGGCGGCAGAAATAGTGATCGTGCCGCCAGCTGCCTCATAGGCGCTTTGGAAAGCGTCGGCCAAACCTTTGCCGTAGTCGTTGTTTGTGTATGTCAGGGCAACCGATTTGATCCCCTGTTCAATCAGGATGTCGCTCATTACGACGCCTTGGCGCGCGTCGGACGGGGCTGTGCGAAAGAACAACCCGTTGTCTTCGGCCGTCGAAAGGGCCGGCGAAGTGGCAGAGGGTGAAATCATCACAATGCCGTTTGGCACGGCAACATTCGCCAGAATGGCACCGGTTACGCCGGAACAGTCAGCCCCCATGATGGCCTTGACGCCATCGGATGTAACCAGACGTTCGGCAGCAGCCGTCGCAGCAGCCGAGTCAACGCAAGTCGAGTCAGCGCGCACTGATGTTACAGTATCCCCGCCCAACAGCAGCCCCGAGTCTGAAACTTCTTTCATTGCCAGTTCGGCACCGGCAGCCATATGCGGTGTCAGCGATTCAATCGGGCCGGTAAAGCCAAGGATCACACCGATCTTGACCTCTTCAGCAGATGCAACGCCCGCAAACAATGCGGTGGCGGCAGTCGCCATTAGCAGCTTTTTCATGTTCTTCTCCCATGTTAGAACTTTATGTCCGGCTTTGAACCTATTCGGCCTTTCGCCAAAAGAAAAGTAATTAGAGCCGCAAATCACGGGGTTAATCTGTTTGAAACGGGGATTATCACGGATGTTCTACCCAATTTCCGGTATATCTCTCGACATCAGCTACAATTCCGGACAGGGATCAATCCGCCAGAATTGACAAGGATCACATTCAGGGAATCGCTAACCCTGTTCCCGCGACCCCTGTGCGCCGCGCTCGCGGTAAGGTGTGGTGCTGTAATGGGACCGGTAGCATTTGGAAAAATGCGACGGGCTGGCAAAGCCGCAGGCCAATGCCACGTTGATCACGCTCATATCGGTTTGCATCAGCAGATTACGCGCCTTTTGCAGGCGCAATTCCATGTAATAGCGTTTGGGCGAGCGGTTCAGATACCGCCGAAACAGCCGTTCCAGCTGGCGCGTGGACATGCCAACATCGCGCGCCAGTATCGAGGGGGATATCGGCTCTTCCAGATTGCCCTCCATCATTTTGATCACGGTGGCCAGTTTCGGGTGGCGCACACCGATCCGCGTGGGAATGGATAGTCTCTGTGTATCGCGGTCGGTCCGGATTGCGGAATAGATCAACTGGTCCGCCACCGCATTTGCCAATTCCTTGCCGTGCTCATTGGCAATCAATGTCAGGAACAGGTCAATCGAGGCCGTCCCCCCCGCTGCCGTATAGCGGTTGCCATCAATCACAAAGACCTTTTTGGTCAATTCTATTTCATCGAAATCCTCGGCAAAGCTGTCCTGATTTTCCCAATGGATCGTGGCGCGTTTGCCGTCCAGCAATCCGGCCCGTGCCAATGTATAGGATGCCGTGCATAGCCCGGCGATCCGTACACCGCGCCGCGCTTCGCGCCGCAGCCAGTTCAACACCGGTTTGGTGGTTGCCTTTTGCACATCCACCCCGCCACACAAGACGATCGTGTCATCACGTCCGGTTTCTATAAACCCGTTGTCCAGCTTGACCTGCACACCAGAAGAACTGGTCCCAAAATCCCCGTTTTCCCCGATCAATACGGTTTCATACAGTTTTCGGCCCGACATCCGGTTGGCCAAACGCAGCGTTTCAACCGCGCTGGCAAAGCTGATCAGGGTAAACCTGTCCAGCAATGCAAACACAAAACGATGCGGCTTTTTCGGCTCGTTTTCAATGTCAACGATCTGGCGACTCACATCCATTTGCAGGCGTCCTTAACAAGTGGTCAAATCACCGAAACAGGTTTGTGAATTCCGATCAAGCAAAACCATATCGCGCATCAAAGATTCTTCTGTACTGCACAGTCATTTCCCCTGTTGGCACTGGGGGCATTCGTGATTATACTTTGCCACCTTAACACTTATTTTCTGGAGCAAAGACGATGACAAATTGGCAAAAATCTGACTGGCGGAACAAACCGCGGGTACAGATGCCCGAGTATACGGACGAGGCCACGCTGAACGCTGTAGAAGCGCAGCTTGCCAAATATCCGCCGCTCGTCTTTGCAGGCGAGGCCAGACGGCTGAAAGCTGCCCTTGCCGACGCCTCGGAAGGGCGCGCATTTTTGCTGCAAGGGGGCGATTGCGCCGAAAGCTTTGCCGAGTTTTCCGCCGACACCATTCGCGACACCTTCAAGGTGATGCTGCAAATGGCGATGGTGCTGACTTATGGCGCCAAGGTGCCGGTGGTCAAAGTGGGCCGCATGGCGGGTCAATTTGCCAAGCCGCGCTCGGCCCCGACCGAAACCGTGGATGGCGTGGAATTGCCCAGCTACCGTGGCGATATCATCAACGATCTGCCCTTCACCGCTGCGGCGCGCATCCCGAACCCGAAAAAGATGTTGCAGGCCTATACGCAGGCTGCGGCCTCGCTGAACCTTGTACGGGCCTTTTCGACGGGTGGTTACGCCGATGTGCATCAGGTGCATTCCTGGACCATGGGCTTTACCCGTGGGGAAAACGCCGCCAAATATCGCGAAATGGCCCAACGGATTTCCGACACGCTGGATTTCATGAAGGCAGCCGGTGTCGACAGCAGCCGCGCCCACACATTGCAGACGGTCGATTTCTATACCAGCCACGAGGCCCTGTTGCTGGAATACGAAGAGGCCCTGTGCCGGATCGACAGCACCACCGGTGTGCCGGTTGCCGGGTCCGGCCACTTCCTGTGGATCGGTGACCGCACGCGTCAGCCCGACGGGGCGCATGTGGAATTCCTGCAAGGGGTGCAAAATCCGATCGGGATGAAATGCGGGCCAACCATGACCACCGAGGATCTGAAGGTTCTGCTAAACAAACTGAATCCTGAAAACGATGCAGGCCGTTTGACCCTGATCACCCGTTTTGGCGCAGGCAGCGTGGGCGACCACCTGCCCCGCCTGATCAAAACGGTTCAGGAAGAAGGTGCGAATGTGCTGTGGACCTGTGACCCGATGCACGGCAACACGATCAAATCGGCCTCGGGCTATAAAACCCGTCCGTTTGATTCCGTATTGCGCGAGGTGCGTGAATTCTTTGCCATCCACAAGGCCGAGGGAACGGTCCCGGGTGGTGTCCATTTCGAAATGACTGGACAAGATGTCACAGAATGTACCGGCGGCGTGCGCGCTGTCACCGACGAGGATCTGTCGGCCCGTTACCACACCGCTTGCGATCCGCGCCTGAACGCCAGCCAATCGCTGGAACTGGCGTTTCTGGTGGCCGAAGAACTGTCGGACCTGCGTCAAAGCAAACAGGCCGAAGCGGTCTAAGAGCTTAGTCGTTGGAGACAACCAAACGAAGGGTCGGGTGCTTATCATCCGGCCCTTTTTCTGTCGGGGCCGCGTAAGGCGCCTGCCCTTCGGCAAACCCTTCTACTGGCGTTTTAACCGGCGCAGGTTCGGCCACCGTTGCGGGCGCATGGCCACGTTCCAGCGCCTTCATCTGCACATCGGTCACATCAAACCGGCGCGGGGAACGGCCAATCTGCCCGTCCGTTACCAAGGCCCCCAAAACGCGCGTCACCTCGCCCAGATCACTGCGCAGGGGCAGCAGGATTACCCTGGCGTCCATTGCCGGTCTGCCGATGCCTTTTTCCGCTGTCAGCGTCAGTTCGGCCACTTGTGGCCCGTCAAACACCAATTCCAGCGCATCCGTCACCGTATTGCGCGCGGCAGGCGTGAAAAAGGATGTAAATGGCATGCCGCGCACTTCCATGCCCAGCAGATCATTCAGATGCATCCCCGACAGCCGGAACCGTCCCAGACCGGGGGCGATGCGTTCCAGAACAAAGGTGTATTCCAGCGCCCGTTCAATCCCGCGCGGGTCAATCTCGCTGCGCAGGGGCACCAGACGGCCCATGCGTAAGCCCTCCCAATAGGCCTCGACCTGCTTTATCTCTAGGAAACGCGCTTGCTCCCTGAACCCCACCATTGAAATCACCTTGCGGCCACCCCTGAATTTACCCATGATACACACCCCGTGCCAAATGATACCTAAATCGCGGGCCGTCATTGTTGTGACGGGGTTATGTCTCTGTTAACCCTATGCTCACAATGCTTACCGCCAGGTTAATATGCCACGGTTTGTCTAAAATTGCGGGGGAAAAATTGTTAAATGGTTAACTGCCGATGATCACATCAATGACAGGGTTCGCCGCCCGAAATGGCGAAAGCGACGGGTTTTCATGGGCTTGGGAGGTCCGAAGCGTCAATGCCAAGGGGCTGGATATCCGCTTGCGGGTGCCCGATTGGGTGGAGGGTCTGGAAACTGCCGTGCGCAAACAACTCGCCAAATCGGTGGGGCGTGGCAATATCAACCTGACCCTGCGGGTGCAGCGCGACGAAGGATCGGCACCGCTGAACCTGAACGATGCGCAACTGGCCCGCGTTCTGGGTGCCTTGTCCAAGATCGAGGACGCCGCCGCCGACAGTGATCTGACGCTGGTGCATTGCACCGCCGCCGATGTGCTGGCGCAACGCGGGGTGATTGATACCTCTGTGGTGCAGGACGACACAGGCCCCCTGATGGCGGCTCTGCTGGATGATCTGCCACCACTGCTAAAGGATTTCACCGCCATGCGCCGCACGGAAGGGGCCGCATTGGACAAGGTGATCCACGAGCAGATCGACCAGATCGAAGCCCTGACCAAACAGGCCGCCATAGCCGCCGAGGCCCGCCGCGAGGATGTGGCCAAAACCCTACGCGAAAATCTGGCCCGTGTGCTGGACAACACCGATGGGGCAGATGCGGACCGCGTGGCGCAGGAACTGGCGCTGCTGGCGGTCAAGGCCGATGTGATGGAAGAACTGGACCGCCTGCGCGCCCATGTGGATGCCGCCCGTGATCTGATGGGCAAATCCGGCCCCGTCGGGCGCAAGCTGGATTTCCTGATGCAGGAATTCATGCGCGAGGCCAATACGCTCTGTTCCAAATCGCAATCGGTTGACCTGACGCGGATCGGGCTGGACCTGAAGGCGGTGATCGACCAGATGCGCGAACAGGTGCAGAATGTGGAGTGAACGATGAGCAACGGCACGAATAACCGGCGCGGGTTACTGATCATCCTGTCCTCGCCCTCGGGCGCGGGGAAATCGACGCTCTCCAAGCGGCTGATCAACTGGGATCCATCCATCGGCTTTTCCGTTTCCGCCACCACCCGTCCGCCACGGCCGGGCGAAGTGGACGGCAAGGATTACTATTTCAAATCCCACGATGAATTCACCGCACTGGTGGATAGCGGCGATATGCTGGAACATGCCGAGGTGTTTGGCAATTTCTACGGCTCGCCTAAAGGACCGGTGGAAAGCGCCATCAACGAGGGGCGCGATGTGCTGTTTGATATCGACTGGCAAGGTGGCCAACAGGTGCGCGCGTCTGCGCTTGGCAAACATGTGTTGTCGATTTTCATCCTGCCACCCTCGATCGCCGAACTGGAGCGCCGCCTGCACACCCGCGCACAGGACAGCGACGAGGTTATCGCCACACGGATGAAGAAAAGTCGCGATGAAATCAGCCATTGGGACGAATACGACTATGTGCTGGTCAATGATAATCTGGATGAAACCGAAGACCGGCTGAAAACCATTATTCAGGCCGAACGGATGCGCAAAAGCCAGCAACCCTGGCTGATGGACCACATCCGCGCGCTGAACAAGGAATTCGAGGACCGCCAATGACCCTATATGCAATCGATGGAAAATCCCCCACCCTGCCCGATGACGACGATTACTGGATCGCCCCCAACGCAAATGTGATTGGCCATGTGGTGCTGCAAACTGCCGCATCTGTCTGGTTCGGCTGCACCCTGCGCGGCGACAACGAACTGATCTTTGTCGGGGCTGGCAGCAATATTCAGGAAAACTGTGTTTTGCACACCGATCCCGGCTATGCCCTGACCATTGGCACGAATTGCACCATTGGCCACAAGGCCATGCTGCACGGTTGCACCATCGGCAGCAATTCCCTGATCGGTATGGGGGCAACGGTGCTGAATGGTGCGCAGATCGGCAAGAATTGCCTGATCGGGGCTGGCGCGCTGATCACCGAAGGCAAGGAAATTCCCGATGGATCACTGGTGATGGGGGCGCCGGGCAAAGTGGTGCGCGAGTTGGACCAGACCGCCATACAGGGCCTGACCGCAAGTGCTTTGCACTATCAGGAAAACATGCGCCGGTTTCGGGATGGTTTGACGGTGGTTCAGGAATAGGTTTAAGCGGATTTCTTTGTGCCAGTAACCGCCGCAAGGCCGCCATTCAGAAATAAACTGACACTGGCTGGCCCGAACCCGCAGTCCTCAAAACTGTCGCAGACGTCCTGCGGATCCAGTTTACGCGCTTTGCTAGCCCACAACCGCAATGCCCCCGCCGCGAAAACCCCGCATCGGTAATCTGCAATTATCCGTTCCGCATGTTCTGAGTCGAATTTCGGTGTCGGAAACAGAACCGAGGCCGCGCCGCCCGACTTTAACACCCGCGCCACTTCGACCAACAGTTGTTTGCCATCCGGCACCACGTTGATCAGCGAGGACGACAGCACAAAATCGAACTGCTCTGTCCCCAACCCTGTTTGCGTGGCGTCCCCGACCAGAAATTCAACCGCCCCATTGCCGCTGGCCGCCTTTTTGATCATGTTGTCGGATCGGTCCATTGCGGTTACATCAATGCCTTTTGATGCAATATCACGGGCAAAATTTCCCGGCCCGCACCCCAATTCCAGCAGCTTGGCGTTTTCCCCGACCTTCAGCGCATCAAGCCAGTCGGTGAGCGGCGATCTATACCATTCGTACCGGTACAGGCGGTCGAATAAAGCGGGCGTATCGGCGATCAACAGCGCCAAAGCCGGAAATGTCGAAATGGTTTTAAGCATAGGTTTTAGGCATCCTTCGTTATTCTGTTTGGCTGCAACCGCCCTCGCACGATACACATAGGTTGCAAGAATCCTTTTCGGAAGCAGTTACCAAAATGATAGTAGCTATCCATTCGGGGGCGTTTAAGGCACGGGCAAACACGAGCCTGCAGTAGTCATTCTAAAAGCCAATACAAAGACTTATAAACGGATACTTGAAATAGAAATCAGGTTTGGCCCGCTTCAAACACAAAAACATTCCTGCCATCAGGATCTTTGGCAATAACGCGGCGCCCCATCCCGAAAGGCGCGGTTTGAGCAACTATAATATTCAGCGGCAATTTCAAACTGGCCAGATCGTCAACCTCTATGCCAACCATTGCTGATCCGCCGACATCTCCGCCCTCGGACGGATAGATTTCCAGCGCTAAACCGTCCAGTTGGCAACAGTAGTGCTTTGGTCCCGCGCCGTGTTGTTCGATTTGAAACGCCAGCCCCAAAGCCGTGTAAAACGCCACGGTTTCGGACATATCCCCTGCATAAAGAACCAGAAATGAAACCGCACTCGTTGGTGTTTTGCGGTCATTCCCCATGTCCAAACCCCGACCGCACCACATCCTCGCAATATTTCGCCAGCGCCTTGCGCCCGTCAAAATCCGACACCCTAACCGGCGGATGATAGATCACCTCGACCGAGCCATTGCGCCGCACCGAAAGCGTTTTCAGCAGATGCGGCGCCAGTTCCATATCACCCCACCAGCCATAAAAACGGTCTTCTTCGCCTTCGGGGGCGGTGTATTTCACCGTTGCTGGCTGAATATGCATGATATCGCGCAATTCCGGCACAAAGAACGCCTGAAACAACGTTGATTTAAAAGGAATAACCCGCAATCCGTCCGTTGAAGTCCCTTCCGGGAAAAACAACAATTTATGACCTGCTTTCAGCCGGTCCTCGAAGATTTGCAAATGGATTTTCGCATCTTGCGGGCGGCGGGCAATAAACACCGTGCCGGTGGCCCGTGCCAGCCAACCGATTAGCGGCCAACTAGCAACCTCGGATTTGGCCACGAAATAGATCCGTTGTGCCGCATTCAGGGTGAAAATATCCAGCCATGACACATGGTTTGATACCACAGCCCCCTTTTGTTGCATCCGGTTCCCGCTAACAACCAGGCGCAACCCCATGATAAACAACGCGGATTTGCAAACAAACTGGGTGATATAGGGGGTAATTGGCCGCTTTGCCCCGAACAAGGGACGTTCAACCAGACGCAGTAGAAGCAACACTGCCAACCCCACCAGAATAACCACCAGCATCGGCACCACCCGCAGCACCACCCGCACCCAACCCATCGGCGTCACCCTGAAGGGCACTTCGGCCTCTTCCGGATACCACATCCCGCTCATCCGTGCCGTCCCTTGGTGTACAGCGTGCGGTTCTTTTCGCTGATATTCTGCGTATCCATCAGCAAAAACACATCGGTGGTGTTGAAACTGCGGTCAATAAACGCGCCCTCGCCCACATAGCCGCCAAGGCGCAGATAGGCCTTGATCAAAGTCGGCATGGCACGGGTGGCGCGGCGTTGGTCAATCTGATCGGCCGGCATCAAATCCATCGTCTGAAAGTGCGGATCCAACACCCTTACCCGCATGTCTTCCGGCGCAAGGTGAAAATGGTGCAAACAGGCCAGCGGTTCGGCAATGGAATTGATATCGGTGCCGTGAAAACTGGCAACCCCGAACATCACCTCGATTTTGTGTTCCAGCACATAAGCGCCCAGACCGCTCCAAAGCAGATACATTGCGCGGCTGCCGCGATAATCGGGGTGCACGCAAGAGCGGCCCAGTTCCATCAGGCTTCGCCCGCTGGATTTGATCACGCTCAGATCATATTCGTCTTCGGAATAAAACCGCCCCGCTTTTTCGGCCATATCCCCGCGCAGCAAGCGATAAACCCCGACCACATGCTTGTCCGAGCCTTCAGGCTGGGTTTTGTCAATCAGCATCAGGTGGTCAAAGAATTCGTCGAATTCGTCCTGCTCCAGCCGCGCATCGTGATCGACCAGCGGACCATCGCCGCCCAGTTCCTCGATGAATACCTCGTAACGCAGCCGCTGCGCGGCGTGCAGGTCGGCCTTGGACTGTGCAAGGCGCAATTCGAATTTCGTATCTTCGAAGGTCATTTACCCATCACATCCGGTGTCCAAACACTGGCCCAACTTCTACGAATTGCGCCATGAAATAGCAACAGCCCGCCAATGCACCGATTGACTCGCGCCTAAGCTGTGCTAGCGTAAATCGCAACCCGCCATGCAAGAACCTCAAGGATCCACCAGCATGAGTTCAATCTCGCTTCCGACAATAACAACCTTGCCCGCATGTTCAAAATTAACGGTTATTTTACCATTTATCCGCGATTGTACCTGCCCAAGGCCCCACTCGGGCCGGGTCGGGTGTTTCACCAACATGCCCGGTTCCAATAATTCATTCATAGGACGCCCCCTTTCGCAGGACAGGAAGTTAGACCATGAACACACAAAGCACCATCGCCGCCCTGATCGGCTCGCGTATCTGTCACGATCTTATCAGCCCTCTGGGGGCGATTGGCAACGGGGTTGAACTGCTGGGCATGGCGGGATCAGTAGACGGGCCGGAAATGGCACTGATCAGCGAAAGCGTGGCCAGCGCGAATGCCCGCATCCGGTTTTTCCGCATCGCGTTTGGCGCGGCAGGTCCTGGGGCCATGGTCGGCCTGTCCGAAATCACCTCGATCCTGCACGATATGGGGGCTGCCGGTCGGGTGCAATATGACTGGAACAGCCAAAACAGCCTGCCCCGTTCCGAGGTAAAGCTGGCCTTTTTGCTGATCCAGTGTTTCGAAAGCGCAATGGGTTTTGGCGGCACCGTCAAGGTACGTCAGGGACCGGATGGCTGGCGGCTGGCCTGCACGGCTGACAAAATGAATATTGATGCCGAGAAATGGGAAATGCTGGTTTCACCTATCAACAAAGTTGATCTGTCCCCATCCGACGTTCACTTTGCGCTGGTTCCCGACGCGGTTCAACAGGCAGGCCGTGCCCTGAAAACCGATCTGCGTGAAGGCACGATTGCCCTGTCCTTCTAAGCCTGCCCGCGCCCTTCTTCTTTTCCTAAATACCTCCGCCGGAGGCAACGCGCCCCGTCAGGGGCGCGCGGGGCGACGCCGTAAGGCGGCGCAAACCCCTAAGTGCGCACCGCCCCGTCCCCTGTAACGATATATTTGAAGCTGGTCAGCTGCTCGGCCCCGACCGGCCCGCGGGCGTGCATTTTTCCCGTGGCAATACCGATTTCCGCCCCCATGCCGAACTCGCCCCCATCGGCAAACTGGGTCGAGGCATTATGCATCAGAATTGCACTGTCCAGCCGCTCGAAAAACCGCGCCGCAGCGGCTGTATCCTCGGCCATGATAGCATCGGTGTGGTTGCTGCCAAATTCGCGGATATGGGCAATCGCGGCATCAATGTCATCCACCAGTTTGGCGGCGATGATCGAATCCAGATATTCCATTCCGAAATCTTCATCCGTGGCAGGCTTGCTACCCTGAAGCCCCTCGCCGACCCGCACTTCTATACCCGCTGCCATCAGATCATCAATCACCTGCTGGCCCAGTTCTGCCGCATCCCGGTGCACCAGCAGACATTCCGCCGCGCCGCAAATCCCCGTGCGCCGCGTCTTGGCGTTCAGCACCACTTTGCGGGTCTTTTCAGGGTCGGCCGAAGCATCAATATAAACATGCACGATGCCTTCAAGGTGGGCAAACACCGGCACGCGGGCCTCGCGTTGCACCAGCCCGACCAGCCCCTTGCCGCCACGTGGTACGATCACGTCGATGCTGTCGGTCATCCGCAGCATTTCCTGCACCGCCGCCCGATCCCGTGTCGGCACCCGCTGGATGGCATCTTCGGGCAAACCGGCTGCCTTTAGCCCCTGCACCAGACAGGCATGGATCGCGCCAGAGGAATGGAAGCTTTCCGATCCGCCGCGCAGGATCACCGCATTGCCCGCCTTCAGGCACAGTGCGCCCGCGTCCGCCGTCACATTCGGGCGGCTTTCATAGATCACGCCGATCACCCCCAAAGGGGTGCGCACCCGTTTGATATGCAGGCCTGATGGCATGTCCCATTCGGAAATCACATCGCCCACCGGATCCTTTTGCGCCGCCACTGTGCGCAAACCTGTCGCCATTGCCGCTATCCGGTCGCGATCCAGCATCAGCCGGTCCAGCATCGCCGCTGTCAGCCCCTTGTCGCGGCCATAGGCCATGTCCTGTTCATTGGCCGCCAGAATATCGTCCGCATTGGCGACAATCGCGTCAGCTGCTAACATCAGGGCTTTTTCCTTGGCATCAGAGCTGGCAAACCCCAGTTCAACCGAGGCCGCTTTGGCGCGGGCGCCCAGATCGGCCATCATGGTTTTGATTTCATCACTCATGGGATTCTTGCCTCCGGCGGGGATATTTATAGAACAAAGATGGGGTCATAGGACCATATCATCACGGTGGATCAGGGC
Source organism: Marinosulfonomonas sp. (assembly GCA_015488685.1). Lineage (GTDB taxonomy): Bacteria > Pseudomonadota > Alphaproteobacteria > Rhodobacterales > Rhodobacteraceae > Profundibacter. The sequence goes on along the minus strand of WFNH01000086.1, from coordinate 15,418 downwards.
GGTGCGCGGCTCGTAGCCAAGGATTTTTTCGATCTCGTCCGAGCGGCGGCCCTTGATCAATTGCGCCTCTTGCGCGGTATAGCGCGACAGGCCTGCCCCAAGCGGCGCGTCATCGGGGCCAAGGATGGTCAGCGGATCACCACGGCCAAAATCGCCCGACACAGCGGTAACACCGGCAGGCAGCAGAGAATTGCCACGGGCCAGCGCGCGGGCGGCACCGGCATCGACCGTCACTGTGCCTTTGGATTTCATTGCACCAATCCAGCGTTTGCGGGCGGTTTGCGGATCGTCTACGGGGGTGAACCACGTGGCATTCGCGCCGTTTTCCAGCGCCGTCAGCGGGCGCATGGCAAAGCCGTTGCAGATAGCCATCGCACAGCCTGCCGCCATCGCGGTTTTACCCGCCATCAGTTTGGTTTTCATCCCGCCCTTGGACAGGCCCGAGCCGGCATCCCCCGCCATCGCCTCGATTTCGGGGGTGATTTGTTCGATCACATCATACCGTTTGGCATCAACGTCCTGCGTAGGGTTGGCGCTGTAAAATCCATCCACATCCGACAGCAGCACCAGCACATCCGCCCCCACTGTCACAGCCACCTGTGCCGCCAGACGATCATTGTCGCCAAAGCGGATTTCATCGGTGGCAATCGTGTCGTTTTCGTTGACAATCGGCACCACACCCAGCGACAGCAATTGTTCCAGCGTGGCGCGGGAGTTCAAGTAACGGCGGCGGTTGGCGCTGTCTTCCAGCGTCACCAGCACCTGCGCGGTGGTGATGCTGTGGGGCGCCAGTTCTTCCTCGTAAGCGCGAGCCAAACGTATCTGGCCAACGGCGGCGGCGGCTTGGGATTGTTCCAGCGCCAGTTCACACGATGGCAGGCCCAGCACCCCGCGCCCAAGTGCGATAGAGCCAGAGGAAACCAAAATAACATCCGTCCCCTGCCCGCGCAGCCATGCCACGTCTTGCGCCAATGAATGCAGCCATTCAGCCCGCAAAGCGCCCGTGTCGCGGTCCACCAGCAAGGCGGAGCCGATCTTGATCACCAGCCGTTTGGCGCGGGTCAGGGATGCCATTCGGCTTCCTCCCCGCTGTCGTCCTCCAACTCGGCCGTTTCGGCCTTTTTGATCCGCAGTTTGTCTTCGGTGATCTCGGCCCGAACCGCACGCAAAACGTCGATCAGCCCTTCGTGCGATACGCCAGACATCATATAAACGGGGCCACCCACAGCGGCCTCTAATTCAGCGCGTTTTTCGGTGCGTTCTTCCTCATCCAGCGCGTCGATTTTGTTCAGCGCGGTCACGCGGGGCTTGTCGGCCAGATGGCCGCCGTATTGCTCCAGCTCGTTGATAATAACGCGGTAATCTTCGGCTACGTCTTCGCTGGTGGCATCCACCAGATGCAGCAGAACGGAGCAACGTTCGACATGGCCAAGGAACCGATCCCCTATGCCGCGCCCCTCGGAGGCACCGGCAATCAGGCCCGGAATATCGGCCATCACGAATTCCGCGCCGTCCACACCGACCACACCCAGATTGGGGTGCAGCGTGGTGAAAGGATAATCGGCGATCTTGGGCCGCGCATTGGAAGTGGCGGCCAGAAAGGTGGATTTACCGGCGTTGGGCATACCCAGCAGGCCCGCATCGGCAATCAGTTTCAGGCGCAGCCACAGGGTGCGTTCCACCCCTTCCTGCCCCGGATTGGCGCGGCGCGGGGCGCGGTTGGTGGGGGATTTGAAGTGCAGATTGCCAAAGCCGCCATTGCCGCCCTTGGCCAGCAACACGCGTTGGCCAACCTCGGTGATGTCGGCGATGACGGTTTCTTCGTCTTCGTCCAGAATCTCGCAGCCCACGGGCACCCGCAGGACAATATCGTCGCCATCGGCACCGGTGCGTTGTGCCCCCATGCCGGGGTGGCCGTTCTTGGCAAAGAAATGCTGCTGATAGCGAAAATCGATCAGCGTGTTCAGCCCGTCCACGCCTTCGGCCCAGACATCACCACCACGCCCGCCGTCACCGCCGTTGGGACCGCCATATTCGATGTATTTTTCGCGCCGAAACGACACACAGCCGCCGCCGCCGCCGCCCGAGCGGATATAGACTTTGGCAAGATCGAGGAATTTCATTGGTTTGCGGCCTTAAATAATTGTCCATCTAGGCGATAGAACAGAAAGCGTCCGGCCTCAAGCCTCGTCCATCTTCTTTAGATAGGTCCAGGTCGCCACTGTTGCGTCGCGGGCCACCGAATAGCTTTCGGCATCCCCGATATACTCGAACCCGGCATTGGTCAGAACGCGGGCCGATGCGGGGTTGTCCTGAAACACCTCGGCAAAGATCGTTTTGCACCCTTTGGGGTTGGCGTCGATCAAGGCATTGACCGCTTCCGAGGCATAACCGGTGTTCCAGAAAGCCGGTGCAATCCAGTAGCCGATTTCCGCCTGCCCGCGTTCAATACAGGTTAACCCGATCACACCCAGCAATTCGGCATGGCCATAGGCTGTGCCATCCAGAACCCAGACATCTTCGCGACGGTCATCGGCCGTGACACGCGCGATAAACGCTTCGGTGGTGCCCGGCGGCAAGGGATGCGGGATCGAGGTGGTGGAACGCGCAATGCGCTCGTCGCTTGAATAAAGCTCCAACAGGCCGGCATCTGATTTGCGCAATGGGCGCAGGGTGAACCGTTCGGTTTCAATGACCGGTTGATTAATAATCTGTTCAAGTCTCATGCTGTCCCTCCTTTTGGGTAGCATCTGGATCAGATGGCGATTGTGGTGCCGCCTTACAAGACGTCAGTTGATCACCGGTTCTTCAATCTACTGTGACACTGGAGCGAATTTTGGGCGCAATAGTGTCGAAAAAGCAAAAGGACCGGTGTTGCCACCGATCCCTCTAAAATCTTACCATAAGGTTTCGGTTTACTCAGCGGCCTCCGTTGCCGGAAGGACCGAAATAAATGTGCGGCGTTTAAGGCCTTTGTGGAAGGTCACCTGACCTTCGACAGTTGCAAAGATTGTGTGATCCTTGCCCATACCTACGCCCTCGCCCGGCCACATCTTTGTGCCGCGCTGACGCAGGATAATGTTGCCCGGAATGACGGATTCACCGCCATATTTCTTAACACCAAGGCGGCGACCAGCAGAGTCGCGACCGTTGCGGGATGAACCGCCTGCTTTTTTATGTGCCATCTTGTCTCTCCTTAGCCTTTAGCCAGTTTCTTGGCCTGATCGACCCAGCCTTCACGCTCGATGCGGCCTTTGAACGACAGTTTGCCGTCCATATCATCAATATCCGCTTTAGACCAGCCTGCGATTTGGGCAAATGTTGTTACACCAGCTTCATTCAGCTTCTTTTCCAATGCCGGGCCAACGCCTGACAGTTTTTTCAGATCGTCTGCACCCGTCGCGGCCGGTTTGGCCGCTGCCTTTTTGGCGGGCTTGGCAGCAGGTTTTGCTGCCGGTTTGGCATCTGCCTTGGCTTTGGCCGGTTTAGCGGCCGGTTTGGCAGGCGCCTTGGCCTTCTTCGCCGGTGCAGCCTTAACAGGCTTGTTGCTGGCGGGCTTCATGGCAGCCAGCGCAGCAGCCGAAATCGACCCTGTGCCAACAGCTTCTTTAACACCCGACTTGTCAGCGCCTTTTTCCAGAATCTCGGTGATCCGGACCAAAGTCAGCTTTTGACGGTGGCCTTTGGTGCGCTTGGAGTGGTGCTTGCGACGACGCTTGACAAAGTGGATCAGCTTTTCGCCTTTGATCTGGTCGATTACATCGGCCTGAACGCCCGCACCTTTTACAGTGGGTGTGCCGATTGTGTTGCCAACCATCAGAATTTCGTTGAACTGTACTTTTTCGCCCGCATCCGCCGCAATACGTTCGATCCGCAGAACATCGCCTGCCTGAACCTTGTATTGCTTGCCGCCGGTTTTCATAACCGCAAACATCTGGTATTCCTTCATTTCATCCGCGTTCTGTGGCCGCCCCATCTGGGGTGTTTTGCCAGTATCGGCGCCTCGAACTGCGCGCCCGTTTGGGCGTCATTTCATAAACCTGACAAGGGAAGCCTTGCCAAGATGCGCGCTTATCTGGGAAATAGGGATATAAGTCAAGCGTTATGAGTAAAGGAATATAGGGAAATGCGTATTATTTTGACAGTGGCTATTCTGGCATTGGGTGGCTGTGACATGGGCCATCTGGGAAACCCGTTGATGTGGCCGGGCATGGCGATTGGCAATGCGGTAGGAAACAGCACATATAATGCGCGGCGCAAGAAGGTTTCCGACCATGTCAATACGCACCAGTTTGAAATCCTGACCGATATTGGTGTTGGCGGTGGTCCGGCGCTGGACAAAGCCTTTGATCTGGCGGGCGTGCATAAATCAAACCGCGCGCAAGTGCTGCGCACCTTTCAAAAAGACATCGCCATGTTTCGCCCCAACACAGCAGAAGCCCGCGAACAACTGGTGATCGCATTGATGGTCAACGGGCGTTAGGCATTACAGGTCTTCACCGTGCATGAATTGCGCCACCATTAGCCCCAGCGCTTTGGACACATTCAGCGTAATCCGGTCATAAGCCGAAAACAGTGCCGAATTCAGCGCCCGCCCGGCCGTGCTGGCGGAAAAATCGACGTAGATTTGCAATTCCTCGTCCGTCAGCGGTTGATAGGCCAGCAACATATAGGAATAGAGCCATTCATTGGTATCCAGCCTGATCTGATCTTCTTGCGCCCAGACCTCTTTCAGAACATCCGCATCACTTGGCGGCGTCACAAAAGCCTGCCCGTTGATCATGCCGGTATAAAAGGCGTAACTGGCATTCAGCGCCGACATGACGTTGTATTCGACCAGATCATTCGCCCGAACCAGATCTTCCAACAGCTTCATCCGGCGCGACCCGCTTTCCGACATTGCATGGAACTGTTCTTTGCTGGCGGCCTCGGTTGCCTTGTCCAGCAAGGCGCGGCGGGCCTCGAATTCCAGATTAACAATCCTTACCCCCAAATCCGTCTCGAAGAACGCAATCATGGACTCAACATCGGCATCTTTCAGTTCAGCCGCAAAAACCGGCAGAAATGTCTGCCAAATACGGTCAGGTTGATAGATTTCCTTTACCGCACGCTGCCAACGCCCCCCACCTGCCCCGTCCAGCATCTCGCGATCCAGATCGGCACCATAGGTAATGCCTTCGTCCCGCATGACTTCAAACATCGGCTGCATGTGTAATAATCCTGCCAAATGCTCTGCTTTGGCGGTTTGCTGGGCATAGGCCACCGGGGCCAGAGAAAACATCAGCAAGATCAGGGATAATCGTTTCAACATAAGGCATCCTGTCAGGGTTCTTGTTTCATTCATATATAGGGGTAAAACCGAATTCGGAAAAGGCACCCGGTTTATACGAACCTTATCAGGTTATTCGGGGATTCTTCTGCTGCTTCATTTTCCCTATTGTATCCACAGCCACCTGCCCTTAGATACAGCCACGGTTCGACAACAGTCGCCAATCACGCGGAGAGGTGCCGGAGTGGTCGAACGGGGCGGTCTCGAAAACCGTTGTGGGTGCAAGCCTACCCAGGGTTCGAATCCCTGTCTCTCCGCCACATCCCAATATAATGCTCATTTCAAGTAAGTTGACCCAAAGTGCCGAGTTTGCGTTGACGGAAACCTACCAGAACACCGCCAGAAATATTCCAAACAATGCCAGAACCGAGCACCCTGCCAGTAAAAAGCTGATCATCTTGACCAGCCACAGCGGTGTTGCGTCCACGTCCAGATCTGCAATGCGAAGATGAAGATGGGTGTAACGCCAGGATGCCTGTAGAAAGGCGGCGATGCTCAGGACAATCAGAACGGCCGCAATCGTCAAAAGCATCCAGAGGGGCATTGCATCTTGCAAGAACTTTGCAACGCCCAGTCCAGCGGCAAGTGCAGATAGCCCTGTGCGGATCCATGCCTGAAAGGTGCGTTCATTGGCCAGAACCGTGCGATCCAGCGCCAGGGCGGTTGTATCAGGTTCTGTGTCTTTCATCACGCACCTACGATTTTGCATTCACAAAGGCTTATCCCCGAAACCCCGTTGCGACCACAAATTTTTCCGAACTGTTCGACCGGCTGGCGGGTGGCTTTACATTTGCCACTTTGGTGAACTTCATCTTCAGCAGCTTTTGCAAATCGCCCTCGGCCCCGCCGGCCAAAACCTTGGCGATGAATGTGCCGCCCTCTTCCAGCACGTCAAAGGCAAAATAGGCAGCGGTTTCGCACAGGGCCATGATGCGCAAATGGTCCGTCTGTTTGTGGCCTGATGCCTTGGCGGCCATATCGGACATCACCACATCGGCCTTGCCCCCAAGCCAGCTTTTGACCAGATCATCGGCCCCGTCCGCCATGAAATCCAGAACATGGATTTCAGCACCCGGCACCGGCTCGACCTCTTGCAGATCAACCCCGATCAGACGGCCAACTGCCTTGCCTTTGCGTTCACCCAGCGAATTGATGCGTGGCACCGCAACCTGTAACCAGCCACCGGGGGCGCAGCCCAGATCGACCACCCGCGCGCCGGGCACCAAAAAACGATATTTGTCGTCCAGTTCCATGATCTTGAAGGCCGCACGTCCGCGATAGCCCTCGGTCGTGGCGCGCTTCACGTATGGGTCGTTCAACTGGCGTTCCAGCCAGAGCGTCGACGACAGCTTGCGCCCGCGCGCAGATTTCACCTTGACCCGCAGGTCGCGTTGCCCGCGTCCGCTATTGTTTTTTCCTGTAGGGCTTTTGGCCATCAGTCTATCCCGTCTTTCAGCACCCCGTCGGCGCTCATTTGTGCGTATAGCAGGCCTTCGCGCAAACCGCGATCAGCAACTGACAGGCGGTCCGTCGGCCAAACCCGCAGCAAAGCCTGCAAAATTGCGGCGCCCGACATGATCAGCGCCTGCCGGTCGCGCCCGATGCGCGGATCTTTGCGGCGCCCTTCCGGCCCCAACGACAGGTAATCGCGCACCACGGCATCAATTTCACCCGAGGTCATGCGCAGCCCGTCCACCTTGTTGCGATCATAGCGGCGCAACCCCAGATGCGAGGCCGCAACTGTGGTCACCGTGCCCGAGGTGCCGACAATCTGGAACCCTTCTTTGGCCTGTTCACTTTCGAATGGCGAAAACCCGGCCAGATTTTCCTCGAAATGACAGGACATCAGGGCGAACCGCGCAGCATCGTCATCCACATCGTCGAAAATATCGCGCAGGGTGGCCACGCCCAGAGGCACCGAAATCCAGTCCACAACGCGGGCATTTTCGATCAGGTTGCGATCCTGTTCGAACCCTGTGCGCAACCGCATAATAGAATTAGCACGATCATGATGCGGCACTTTTGAAATATCGATCCAGACCAGTTCGGTCGACCCGCCGCCAATATCCACCACCAGTAACTGTTCGGTGCGTTTGGACACAAGCGGCGCGCAGGAAATCACCGCCAGCCGCGCTTCTTCCTCGGGTTCGATGATTTCCAGTGTCAGACCGGTTTCGCGCTTCACCAACCGGTGAAATTCGGACGAGTTTTTGGCCCGCCGGCAAGCCTCGGTCGCGACCAGTCGCATGTTTCTAACTTTATGGTTTTGCAGCTTTTTCTTGCAAATTCGCAAGGCCTGCACCGTGCGTTTGATCGACGCGCGACTAAGCCGCCCCGTCGCCTCAAGGCCCGAGCCAAGTTGCACGGATTTGGAAAAACTGTCGACCACAGTGAATTGATTGCCCTTTGGTTGGGCAATCAGCATGCGGCAACTGTTTGTGCCCAGATCAAGCGCTGCATATAGCTGCGCCGGATCGGACGATTTGGGCGCGGGGGTATCAACCGCATCGGGGATCACGCCCGCACCGGACAGACGCTTGGGCGTCATCGTCACGCCCTCCTATTTCAAGTTACCCCCAAGGTAGACCCGACAGAGCGTCCGCGCAAGATGCCGAATGATCAAATCTGTGCCTTTCATAACCATCATGAGAATTATGATAGTGTCTTGCACTGGCCCCTTCGGCCCCGCTTGCGTAGACAGGCAACACCAAAGGGGCGTCGCAACACCGCCCCTGAATGTCGAAAACAGCCCCTGAAGGCGTGGCACGCCCGCGTAAGGATGGAGTGTGAAAGGAATCAGCGAATGCCCGATGTGACCATAGTTTACTGGCGTGATATTCCGGCCCAGGTTATTGTGGGCAAGGGACGGCGTGCCAGCAAGGTGCAACTGGCAGAACGGTTCGAACAGGCGATTGACCGCGCCGCGATGAAGGTGGGGGCAGCCGGAACGGATGCCTATCTTGCCGAGTGGCGGCGTGCGGCCCCTTATACTGTAGACGGGGACGCCGACCAGATCGCGGCAGACGAGGCCGCGCGCCTTGAGGCCGAATTTGACGCCGAGCGGATCAAACAGCTGATTTCCAATGACGGATGGGCCTAGGTCCGAATTCCATAAAGGAGGCCGTAATGGCGCTGTTGCAATTCAAGAAAAAACCCGAGGCAGGCCCCCTGCCCGTCAATCCACAGCTTGAGGCCTTTCTGGGTGGTTATTCCATCGAGGTGATGCCACGCACCGCCGCCAAGGTCGAGGACTTCAAAACCCTGCTGCCCAAAGGCACCCGCGTTTATGTGGCCCACATCGAAGGCACCCCGATCGAGGACATGGTCGCCACCGCCGCGCGCCTGTCCGCCGACGGATTTAAAGTCATGCCGCATTTCCCCGCGCGCATCATTGCCGACCGCGCCACGCTGGCCGACTGGATTTCGCGTTATAGGGGTGAAGCGGATGTAACGCAGGCGCTTTTGCTGGCCGGCGGGATCTCTAAACCACTGGGAGAGTTCGACAATTCCATGCAACTGCTGGAAACGGGCCTTTTTGATTCGGCCGGTTTCACGAATCTGCATTTTGCCGGCCATCCGGAGGGCAATCGCGATATTGATCCGGACGGATCGGACAAAAATGTGATGGATGCGCTTCGCTGGAAACAGGATTTTTCAAACCGCACTGATGCCAAAACCGCGCTGGCCACCCAGTTTGTATTCGAGGCAAAGCCGGTGATCGAATGGGCCGAGGCGCTCAAGGACACTGGCATCGACATGCCAATCCATCTGGGCATTGCCGGTCCTGCCAAATTGCAAACGCTGGTGAAATTCGCCATCGCCTGCGGTGTTGGCCCGTCCCTGAAGGTGCTGCAAAAACGCGCCAAGGATATGACCAAACTGTTGCTGCCGTTCGAGCCGACAGATCTGCTGACCGAACTGGCCACCTATAAGGCCGAAAACCCTGATTCAAACATCGCCCAGGTGCATTTCTTTCCGCTGGGTGGTATCAAGACAAACGCAAACTGGGCCATCGCGCATGGCGGCAAATCCGCTGTACCGGCCAACCAAACCCAAGATTAAGGACCACCAATGACCCGCACCGTTATCGAGAGCAAAACCAAGACCATCACCATCGGCTTTGACGAACCCTTCTGCGTGATTGGCGAGCGGATCAACCCGACCGGCCGCAAGAAACTGGCCGCCGAACTGGAAGCGGGCGATTTTTCGACCGTGGAAATGGATGCGCTGAATCAGGTGGCCTGTGGCGCTACCATGCTGGATATCAACGCGGGTGTGGTTTACAACTCCAACCCCAACCCGAACGAAACCGAACCGCCCCTAATGACAAAAATGATTGAATTGGTTCAAGGGCTTGTGGATATTCCTTTATGTATCGACAGTTCGGTTGCCGCCGCACTAGAGGCCGGTTTGCAGGCCTGCGAAGGCCGCCCGCTGCTGAACTCGGTCACCGGCGAAGAGGAAAAGCTGGAGCTGATCCTGCCACTGGCAAAAAAGTATAACGTGCCCGTTGTCGCGATCTCCAATGACGACACCGGCATTTCCGAAGACCCCGAGGTACGCTTTGCCGTGGCCAAGAAGATTGTCGAGCGCGCCGCGGATTTCGGCATCCCTGCGCATGACATCGTGGTTGACCCGCTGGTAATGCCAATCGGCGCGATGGCCGGTGCGGGCCAACAGGTGTTCACCCTTGTGCGTCGCCTGCGCAACGAATTGGGTGTGAACACCACCTGTGGCGCGTCGAACATCAGTTTCGGCCTGCCCCATCGCCACGGCATCAATGCCGCCTTCCTGCCGATGGCGATTGCCTCGGGTATGACCAGCGCCATTATGAATCCGCTGCGTCCAGTTGAAATGGAAGCAATCAAAGCCGCAAACCTGCTGATGAACCACGACGCCCACGGGGCCGAGTGGATCAAATTTGGTCGGGTTCTGGATGCAGTCGAGGAAGGCACAGCTTTCCCCGAAGCCTCCAAGGTGGCTAACGCGGCTGGTGCCGGTCGCGGGGGACGTCGGCGCCGTAGGGGCTAAGGCCAGGCCATAGTGGTTTTCCAAAAACACACAATGTGAATAATCGAAACAATAAGCGTTTGTTTAGTAATGCAAATGGATGCTTTGCGTGCTATTGCGGGCTGAAGACAAAGGTCTTTTGACTAAGTACTGATCAGCTGTGAAATGAAGAGGTCAAACATGTTTAAATCGAAATTACTTACTCCTATTGTGATCGCCGGGGCACTATTTCTGTCTGCTTGTGGCGCAAAATGGGAAACCAATTACCCTGATGACATCAACCCCGACGTGTCCAAAGGCTGGCGTGTTGTGGCCGTTGATGTTCAGGTTCCCACTTCCCTTTCGGTATCAGAAGCAAACACATATGCTCCGGACGCCGATATTGTTTGGCGCGAAGATCCTTTCGGCAAGGGCAGCCGCTATCAACAGGTTGATGCAATTATCACCGAAGCTGCCAAACGTGGCGCTAAGGTTCTGCACGGCGGCAAGCCCGTGAAACTGGTTATCGTGATGCATCAATTCCACGCCCTTAGCGAAAAAGCGCGCTACGGGTTGAACAATGCGGGTGTTCACAACATTGTCTTTACCGCCCAGGTATTTGATGCCCGCTCAGGTAAACCGCTTACAAACCCCGATCTGATCAAGGCGGATCTTGTGGCATATGTCGGGGAACAGGCCATTGAGTCCGAGCGCAAGGGGCTGACCCAGAAAGTGCGCATCGTCGATCACGTTTCCAAAGTGATCAAAGGCTGGCTCAGCCATACTGTTGACGTGCGCGGTAAATTCTCGCGTAGCGGTCGATAAAAAACCGCCCGGCTGATTTGCCGGACGGTAATTGAACATTGTAAATGGCGCGTCGGAAATCCGGCGCGCCTTTTCTTTACTTCATCATCATCATGTCAGCGATTGGCGCGTTGGTGGTAAAGATATAATCCCCCCCGTCAGCACCCGAATGACAAGCGATACAGCCCTTATCCATACCTTTGGCAACCTTGCCTGCCAGGCTCATGCCCTTGGGGTTCTTGTCCAGCGATCCATCCGGCAGGAACTTGGCCCAGAACCAGTTCTGGTTATCCGCATCAAACCCGTCTTCGCGTTTGTACATCACCGTGACAGCGCCCAGATGCTTGCCCGGTTCGGCAATGATCTGATCCGCTTCTACTTCGGCGGGGCCATAGTTGCGTTTCACAATCAATGCACCGGTGTGATCACCAATCGTGGCCGAGGAATAAAAGGTTTCCAGCATCGCCCCGTGCGGTGCCGTGCCTTCATACGGGAACGATTTGATCGCGTGATCCCCCACAAGGTTTTGCGCCTGCATCGCCTCCCAGATCAGTTTGGCATAGGCCAGATCATCATCCGACCCGAACGGCGCCATCTGCGCGTTTGCTGTGCCTATGCTCAATCCCAGTGCCAATACGGCTGCTGTGCTTTTCATCAATTTTCTCATGGGTTTCTCCCTTGGCTTCAAATTCAATCTTGCCTCACCTTAGCCTGCGACATTCTGTCAGGTGAAATCACCTTCGCTGAACAATCCATCACCATAGCGTGATCTGTTTTGAGCCAATGAGTGGTGGACATAGCGCCCTGTTCCGCCCCACCCTAGGGCGAAACACGGAGACAAAAACAATGAAGATTCAGACAATTATTTCCAGCCTCGCCATTATTATCAGTGTCACATCCGCCCATGCACAAGATGCAGATGCAGGACGGCTGGTTTTCAAGAAATGCGCAGCCTGCCACCAGATTGGCGATGGGGCCAAGAACGGTGCAGGGCCGGTCCTGACAGGAGTTATCGGTCGCCAAGCAGGAAGCTATGAAGGGTTTCGCTACTCTAAATACATGGTCGCAGCAGGCGAGGCCGGACATGTCTGGGACGAGGACAGTATCTTTGAATACATCAGCAACCCAACCAAATATCTGCGCAAGATACTGGATGACCCGCGGGCCAAGGCCAAGATGCGGTTCAAACTGAAATCCGAGGAGGACCGGCGCAATGTGATCGCCTATCTGGCCACATTCCAGACCACAATGGGCAAAGCCCCAGAGGCGATGGAGCAAATGACGGCTCTGCCCTCGACCGACACCCCTGGCCGTGTCTGTGTCACCAATGGCACAGCAGAAGAGCATCTGTTCATTGTCGAAACCGAGAATACCCGGATCAATGAAATGCTTGGCGCGGGCATGCAATTATGCGCAGACAGCGACCAAGGCGGGAAAATCAGCGTCTTCGAGAGCCCCGATGATCAAGAAGGTTGCACCCGGATCATGGCACCGAATAAAAGCGATACTTTGGTGCGATACATGGATTTCGACCGTTGCTTCTGGGGCACGCATATCGAATAGATTCTCGACCTAAACAAAAATATGGCGGCGATTTCAGTCGCCACCATGTCTCTTGCCGAAATTTAGCATCAAAGCTTCAGGGAATTGCTTAGCCTTCTGACGGACAGGCATTTCCGTTGCAGTATACCTTGTTGGCATCAACACTGAGAACACCCAAGCCTTCAACGTCAATGAGGTAGTATCCGTTCTTGACGTCATCCAGTTGCCCGACCAGAAACAGGGTTCCGTCATACGACTCCAAAGTAATATTCTGCGCGTCACCGGAACCTGCAAATGCAGCCCCTGAAAAAGCTGTCGATAATACGATTACTGATGCACCGATTTTCTTCGAAATATTTCCAAACATTCTCATTCTACTCCTAGCACAAACTGGCTATTACTAGGCCCTGTATTGCAAGCCCGATTTCACATGACGATTGAACCGTCGATTAATAATGCCCCCATTGGTTACATCACCTACGCCCCTGAACGTGCGGCAACAACACTGCCTTTTAGACAGTCTTATGTTGGTAATATTGTCAAAAAATTGGTTAAAATCCTTAATAAATACACAATATCCAACCCATACAGATATTGTTTCCAGCACCTGTATTTGGACGAATCAAACAATTGGATTTGATTTGAATACAACACGGGCAACGATGGAGGGGAAAGACAAGCCTTGGTCGAACACATGCCCCCTTTGCAAGCCGCATGCATTTTTCTGACCTGCCCTGATCAGGATCATTGTCCAGCTATAATTTTAGCCTTAATACCTCGCTTGGATATTGCAGGAGCTAATCATGACCACCCCTCTTTCCGACATCATTGTAATTGACCTGTCACATGTGCTGGCTGGTCCCTATTGCACCATGGTTCTGTCCGATCTGGGCGCCCGCGTGATAAAGATCGAGCGCCCGGGCCTTGGTGACGACACCCGCGCTTTTCCACCATTTCGGGGCAGTGAAAGCGCTTATTTTGCCACAATCAATCGCGGCAAGGAATCCATCGCGCTGGATTTGAAAAATCCGGAGGACCGCGCACTGTTTGAACGGATGTTGCCCAAGGCCGATGTTCTGGTCGAAAACTTCCGCCCCGGCGTGATGGAGCGGCTGGGGTATGGCTGGGAAGAATTGCACGCAAAATTCCCCCGTCTGATTTATGCCGCCGTGTCCGGGTTTGGCCATACAGGACCGGACGCCCAAAAACCCGCCTATGACATGGTGGTGCAGGCCCGTGGCGGGGTGATGTCGATCACTGGCGAAAAGGATCGCGAGCCGGTGCGCGTCGGGGCCTCGGTGGGCGATATCGTGGCAGGGTCGTTTCTGGGCATCGGCGTGATTGCCGCCCTGTATGAACGCACACAAACCGGACAGGGCCGCAAGATTGACGTCGCTATGCTGGACAGCCAGATCGCCATTCTGGAACACGCGGTGGCCATCACCGGCGAAACCGGCATCCCCCCTGCCCCATCTGGCGCGCGGCACCCGTCGATCACCCCGTTTGAAACCTTCCACGCCAAGAACGGGCTGTTCGTGATTGCGGCGGGCAATGATGTTCTGTTTGCCAAAATGTGCGACGTGCTGGGCCTTGGCCCGCTGTTGGAGGATCCGCGTTTTGCCAGCAACGCGGCGCGGTGCAAGCATGTGAAAATCCTGAAACGTCTGATCGAAACCGTGACGCTGTCGCGCAAGAAAAAGCATTGGTTGAAACTACTGGATGCCGCCGGTGTCCCTTGCGCGGCCATCCAGAATGTCGCCGAGGCCATGTCCGACCCGCAAATCATCGCCCGCAACATGGTGGTGGAACTGGCCGCCCCCGATGGCGGCAAACCGTTCATAGCGGCAGGCAACCCAATCAAGATTTCGGGGATGGATGATACCTTGAAAGACGCCCGCGCGCCGGTGCTGGACGGGGACAGGAAGGTGATATTGGACTGGTTGAACGAGGGGTGATGGTAGCCAATTTGTAGGGCGGGGTTCACCCCGTCGCTTGTTCCAAAGCTACAACAATGGCGGGGTGAACCCCGCCCTACGGCAATGCCTGCATTTCCCTATCCAGTAAACTTGGCCATTACCCAAAACACCCCGCATAAGCAATGCCGGTCAGTTGGACGCCAGTCTTTTAATTGGTGTACGAATATGTGGAGCATGCCAGACGGAATGCCAATTTATATCTGGCGCTATTGGCCCGAACTCTCACTTTTGCAGATATTTTGAAAATATTTATGCAACACACAATTTAAGGGCTGGTATTCCTTACTTTTGAAAAAACCCGAAATTTGGTAACCTTCCTCCAATAATTTTGAATTAAATCCATGAAACTTATCGCACTATCTATCGCCACAGCCAGCGCATTATCGATCACTAGCGCAACTGCTCAATCCCTGCCTGATAATATGTATATTGATGGATATATTGATATATCCACTTCGGACATTATCGGGACCAGTGAAACACTGGGCCGGGCCAGTTTGAATTTCGGGCTGGAACCAAACCGGGGCGGCGGCCTTGGTGTCGGGTTTTCAATTGGAATCGATGCCGTAGACCTTGGCGGAACCCCAATCAGCGAAGCCGCCGTTTATCCGGCAATTACATTTGCCCTTGGGAATACCGGTCTGCTGTCCGTCGGGGTACCGCGGCCTGTTTTGAATTATGGCTATATCCCACAGGATACAATGGCTCACTCGGCGGCCGTAAAAACTTTTCTGGATTTCTCGGGGGTAAACGATTCAATTACGACAATGCTTTATCT
>WFNH01000085.1 GCA_015488685.1 Marinosulfonomonas sp. | reverse complement strand
GCCCCAGAGCAGCAGCAGCCTCGGATTGGCCTTTTGAAATCGCCATAATACCGGCCCGAACGATTTCTGCGATATAGACCGAAGTATAAACAGACAGGGCCAGCCACAATGCAAACAGCGAACTGCGCATATGAATGCCACCCTTGAAATTAAATCCCTTCAATTCAGGATAACCCAGATGGAACCCTAAAAGGAAAAGGACCGCCAGCGTTGGAATAACAATAACACCAAGACGCAGATACCAGACCGTCGGGCGAACCCCGGTCGCAGCCTGAATCTGGTTTGCGCGATAGGCGATCAACTTGCTGGTTATCAAACCGGCAATCAAAACACAGAGAATCACAACCAAATCGAGGCTGACCTGAAACGTCCCGCATGACTTGCCCAGTTTGGCTGTCGCCGGGGTCCCATCGGGATTGTAAAATGCCTGACACGCCTTCACTGCGAAATCGTCTTTGCCATCCGCCGGATCGTCAACCGTATCCGGAAAGATCGGCAAATCGCCTATACCATTCGAAAACAGTGGTTCGGGCAGGAATACTCCACGGTTGGTGAATGCGACGCTATCAAATACCTTCATGGATGCTGTCGCGTTTTCCCCTCTGAAATCTTTGGGTTGCGGCAACGAATGCGATACAGCCGCCATGATCAGAATGATCCACAGCAGGACAGGCACATTGCGCAGCGTTTCAACATAGACCGCCGCAAGGCGCGAGATCACCCAGTTTTTGGAAAGCCGCAAAACCCCCATAACCACACCAATAATGGTTGCTGCAATACACCCCATTACCGCCACAAGCAGCGTATTCATCAGACCAACAAAAGCCGCACGCAGATGCGAGGACTGCGAATTATACTCGATCAGTTTCTGGTTGATGTCATACCCGGACGGATCCCATAAGAAACCGAAATAAAAGGGTTTTCCGGCCAAGGCCAGATTCACGCGAACATTATTGATCAGCCAGGCTGCCCCCAACATGAACCCGATGAGCGCAACAACCTGAATAGTCGTTGAACGATAACGGGTATCATAGAGCAGCATAGAAAGGCGGAACGACTCCTTCGGAGGGTCGGTCAGTGTTGTCATAAGAGACATCCCCATGCTCCCTGGCCTGTTATATTGACGCGGTTTTTCCGCTGCCCCGGCTCAGGTGTTTTAATTAAAATAGTTAAGATGTGAAAAGGGCGCGGGGATAAACCCGCGCCCAGATCGTTAGGATCCTAGCGGAAAGGAGGCGAGTAAATCAGACCGCCATCTTTCCATTGTGCGTTCAGGCCACGGGCCAGACCGATCGGTGTCTTTTCACCAATGTTGGCTTCAAAGATTTCACCGAAGTTACCTTCGGATGCAATCGCGCGTTTTGCCCATTCAGCATCCAGACCCAGCATTTCGCCCAGATTGCCTTCGGTACCCAGGATACGATTGATCTCGGGGTTGTTTGTGCCTTTTGACAGCTCTTCGATGTTAGCCGAAGTGATGCCCAGCTCTTCTGCCGAAATCAGTGCATTCAAAGTCCAGCGAACTGTGTCACCCCACTGGTTGTCACCGTGACGGACCAACGGACCCAGCGGCTCTTTCGAAATGATTTCCGGCAGAATAACGTGATCGCCGGGGTTTTCGAATGCAGCACGCGTAGCAGCCAGACCGGATGCGTCTGTTGTCAGCGTGTCACAAGCACCGGAAAGGTACTGTGTCTGTGCTTCCGAGTTGTTTTCAACCGGAACCGGCTCGTAAGAAATGCCATTGGAGCGGAAGAAATCAGCCAGGTTCAGCTCGGTTGTTGTACCGGTTTGGATACAAACAGTCGCGCCGTCCAGATCTTTGGCCGAAGTCACACCCAATGATTTGGGAACCATGAAGCCTTGGCCGTCGTAGTAGTTAACACCAACGAAGTCCAACTTCAGGTCAACATCCCGTGTGAATGTCCATGTTGTGTTACGGGCCAGCATATCAACTTCGCCAGAAGCCAGCGCGGTGAAGCGTGTTTTCGAGCTGAGCGGAACGAATTCAACAGCGGTGTTGTCACCCAGAACGGCGGCTGCAACGGCGCGGCATACTGCAACGTCGTAGCCTTCCCATTTGCCGTTTGCATCTGGCGATGCAAAGCCAACCAGACCAGTGGACACACCACAGTTCAATTTGCCGCGTGCTTTCACGTCATCAAGTGTGCCAGCAGCTGCAATCCCAGCTGTAAGGCTGGCAACTGTCAGAGCGCCAAGAAATACGGATTTTTTCATGTTTACCTCTTCCTGATAGTCCGTCCCGTTTGGAACGGTTTATTCGACCCGTTAGAGCCGAGAGCGATACGGTAGAAAGGCATTGCCTTCCCAACGGGCGCTAGTTTGGGCCAAAGTTTAAGAAAACGTCAAGGGTGGTTTCGGAATTAAGCCCTTATCGGACCTGCTTTTTTGCATGAATCGAAAAGGCAAGGGGGTAATTGCGAAATTTATGACCAAATTAGCCGTTATTAACCATAAAATAGAATCGGGCAGCGTGTTCAAACCCCTCGCATTTTCGCGCTTCGGTTGCAGTCGCCTCGTCGTCCTCGCCCCATTGCTCGATTTGCCAGTCCTCGTCGATTCTTGAGCGGCGCCACAATTCCGGTACGGGCAAGAACCCGTATATAGCAGCGAAACCGATAATCAGCGACCCAGACATCCCGACCAGATCATGAAACGCGGCCAACTTGAAATTGTCCATGCCCAATACCCGTTTGGAAAGGCTATCCAGCGTGGCTGTATCCTGTTCGACATGCACAATACCTGTGGTGGTTTTCAATGGGGCCGACAAGGCATCGGCAGCCCACTCCAGCAGTGGATCCCACGCCTCGCTTTGGCGTTTGACCAGCTCTTCGGGCGATTCCGCGCGGTAACACAGCAGATCAGTGCCGCCATATTCCGCCACCAGCGCCGCGACTTCTGCGTGCATCGGCCCGACTTTGTCGATTGCGGCATTAGCGGATCGCGTGACCGGCATGGTCATCGGGTCGATCTTTTCTTCTTGTGCATCCCATTCGGCAGCAATCGCTTCGGCCATTTCGCGGCTGGGCACGATCAGTTCACTTTTCACCGGTGTGCGCAACTTGCGCCCGTCCAGAAGTACCTGATAGCCATCACCCGCCTTTTCGACCGTTGCCTTTTCCCAAAACCGTTTTGCAGCCCATTCCGCCATGATCTATCCCCAAATCTCTGTCAACAGCGCCGCCAGCGCCACCGTATCATCCACAATATGTGCAGCCCCGGCCGCGTGCAGGCGGTCTACATCGTGATACCCCCACGACACGCCGATACTGACCATACCTGCCGCACGTCCCATTTCCATATCAAAGGTGGTGTCACCAATCATCACCCCGTGCTGTGCCGTGACGCCCATTTCCGACAGTGTGGCGAGCAACATCGACGGATGCGGCTTGGACGGGTGATCATCCGCCACTTGTGCGGTCACAAACATCTTTTCCAACCCGTGAACCTGTAACATCGCCTCCAGCCCGCGCCGCGATTTGCCGGTGGCAACGCCCAGCAACAGGTGTTCATCCTGCGCCAACCCGTCCAGCAGATCACGGATGCCTGCATACAGCGGCGCGCTCTGCCCTGCCTCGCGTTTATTTCGGAAAATCGCTTTATAGCCTTCAACCAGCGCATCGTATTGTGCATCGGTCAAATCCGGCGAAAGCTGTCGCATCGCATGCGGCAGTGACAGGCCGATAATCCCGCGCACCTGTTCCAACGCCGGGCTGTCCAGCCCTTCAGCCGCATAGGTTTGCGCCATCGCCGCAGCGATGTGGTGCTGGCTGTCTACCAGTGTGCCGTCCACGTCGAACACCGCCAAACGCAACGGCTGGCTCATAGATATTCCTCGAACGGGTCATCCGCCACGTCGCGTTCGTCCCATGCAAAGGTTTCCCATGTCTGCTTCATATGCATAGGCATCGGTGCGATAATTTTCACCATCTTGCCCGTCATGGGATGCGGAAATGACAGGCTGCGGGCGTGCAGATGCATTTTGCGGCTGATCTCACCACCTAATTGCGCGCCCCATCCGTCGCCCTGATTTTCCTGACCCGAGCCACCGTATTTACCATCGCCGATAATCGGGTGGCCCATTTCGGCCATATGCGCCCGCAACTGGTGTGTGCGCCCCGTGATCGGCACCAACGCCACCCATGCGCACCGCTTGGCGGCGCTGTCCAGCACCATGTAATCGGTGGTCGAGCGTTTGGCCCCGTCCGTATGCGCCACATCGTCAGGATGGATGCAGACCATCTTTTCATGGCCATGCCCGCCCGCCTTTAGCAGCCCGTATTTGATTGTGCCCATTTTGGGCGAAGGACAACCGCCAACAGCGGCCCAGTAAACCTTGCGGGTTTCGCGGGAACGGAATGCTTCGGTCAAAGCGGACGCCACTTGCCGCGTGCGGGCCAGCAGCAGGATGCCGGATGTATCCTTGTCCAGCCGGTGCACTAGTCGTGGTTTCTGGTCATAGCCAAAGCGCAGGGCGTCGGCCAGCATATCCACATGACGGGTCTGTTTGCTGCCGCCCTGTGTTGGCAGGCCCGGCGGCTTGTTGATCGCAATCAGATAATCATCACGATACAGAACCGCATCCTGCATCATCTTCATATCGGCGTTGCTGATCATGTCATAGGTTTTGGCCCGCGCGGTAATTTCATGCGGATCGGGCAATGGCGGCACCCGGACCACCTGCCCCGCCCGCACGCGCGTGTTGGCCTTTACCCGGCCGCCATCCACGCGGATGTCGCCCTTGCGACACATCTTTTCGATCCGCCCTTGGGCGATATGCGGAAACATCCGGCGGAACCAGCGGTCCAGCCGCTGATCGCCATCATCATTTGCCACTTCGATTTTCTGAACACCACTCATGCCCAAAATGTCCTTGCGGCAAACAGCCCCAGAATGATTGCCGCCAGCGACAGAAACACCGACGCCGCCGCATATAGTGCTGCCTGCGTCGTGTCACCGCGTTCATACATCGTCAGCACATCCAGCGAGAACGCCGAAAACGTGGTGAACCCCCCCAGCATCCCCGTCATCAGAAACGGCGCCAACTGGCGTGTCATTCCTTTGTGGGCCAGCGTCACCACGACAACGCCCATAATGAATGACCCGACTACATTAACCACAAACGTCCCCCAGGGCAGACCGGGACCAAACAGACGGATGGTGCCAACGCCGGTCATATAGCGCAGGCTGGCACCAATTGCGCCGCCAAGGGCGACTTGAATAAGTGTTACATAAGACATGCAGGTTCTTTCGGGCCACAGGGCCGGTTTGTCAACCGCCCTGCCGTTTGGCGCGCAGTTTGGCAAAGTAATCCAGCCGCTTTTTCAACTCGCGTTCGAACCCGCGCTCAACGGGCTGATAGTAAACCCCGTGCTTCATGCTGTCGGGGAAGTAATTTTGGCCGGAAAAGCCGTCTTCGGCATCGTGATCGTAGGCATAGCCATCGCCATAACCCTGATCTTTCATCATCGACGTTGGTGCATTCAGGATATGTTTGGGCGGTGGTTCCGAGCCGGTCTTTTTCGCCGCCGCCATTGCCGCCTTATACGCCACATAGGCCGCATTCGATTTCGGGGCCAGCGCCAGATAGGTCACCGCCTGCGCCAAGGCCAACTCGCCTTCGGGACTGCCCAGCCGTTCATAGGTTTCCCATGCATGCAGACAAACAGCGTGGGCCTGCGGGTCAGCCAATCCGATGTCTTCAACCGCCATGCGGGTAATCCGGCGCGCCAGATAACGCGGGTCTTCGCCCCCTGTCAGCATCCGCGCCATCCAGTATAGGGCTGCGTCAGGGTCCGAGCCGCGCACGGATTTGTGCAGGGCGGAAATCAGGTTGTAATGCTCGTCCCCGCTTTTGTCATATTGCGCCGCGCGACGCATCAGGCGGGTGGACAGGGCATCGACATCCAGTTTTTTGTCGCCCTTCCACGCCATCACCTGTTCGATCAGATTCAATAACGCCCGCCCATCCCCGTCGGCCATCTCCAGCAGCGCCTCGCGGGCCTCGCCGGTCAATGGCAAGGCGCGGTCCAGTTCCTTTTCCGCCCGCTGCGCCAGTCGCTCCAGATCGGCCAAGGCCAGCCGGTTCAGCACCAGCACCTGCGAGCGTGACAGCAGCGCCGAGTTCAGTTCAAACGAGGGATTTTCCGTGGTGGCACCGACCAGAACGATGGTGCCATCCTCCATATGTGGCAAAAACCCGTCCTGCTGGGCCTTGTTGAAACGGTGGATTTCGTCAACAAACAACAATGTGCCCTTGCCGTTCTGCCGCCGGATTTTCGCGGATTCGAATACTTTTTTCAGATCGGCAATGCCGGTGAAAATGGCGCTGATCTGAACGAACGCCAGATCGGTTTCATCGGCCAGAAGCCGCGCAATAGTGGTCTTGCCCACACCGGGCGGCCCCCACAGGATAAGCGACGACAGGCTGCCCGCTGCCAGCATCATGCCCAGCGGCGCATCCGGCCCGATCACCTGTTCCTGCCCGATCACTTCGGAAAGGGTGCGCGGGCGCAACCGGTCAGCCAACGGGCGTTGGGCGTCTATTTCCGGTGCTTCGGGCGCGGTGTCGAATAAATCTACCATATGGCAAACCTATTCCTCCGCGCCCAAAGAGAAAAGCAAAATGGACCTTCTGAACAAACGGAAGGCCGTTTCCTAGTGCAGGTTCGACGCAAAATTCATCGAGACCACCTGATTGTTGATGCCGTCAATCTCCATCACCGGCCCCATGGCTGTCATATCCACACCAACCCGTTTGGCCCAACGTGGCCAATTGGCGTTCAACAGGGTCAAACACTGGGTTGCCCCAAGGTTCCGCGCGGCTTTGGCCAGTTCAAACACCAACTGTGCATGAACACGACGCCGCAGGCGGGCCGGCACATCATGTGACACGAACAAACGCGAGCTTTCCCAAACGTTTTCCGAAACGGGGGCCTCTTCGTACAACAGGTTCGAGGGTATGGTGTCCAGCAACCCGCGCTGTGCATCACGAATCATATAGCTATAGATGCCGCAATGCGCGGTGGTCGGGGTTAGGCGGTTGCCCGCCAGAACCTTGCCCAGTTTGTCGTGAACAACCACCCAGCGGCTCGCGGGTGTGTCATACTGGTCGTATTCCATTCCCATGGCTTCGGGTAGGTCCCATTTGTTCTGTACAATGAACAACTCGCGACGGGCACGGAACATATTGGCAAATAATTCGCCGTTTTGGTGGATGTTTTCGAACGAAAGTGTAGTGGTCTGCATGGCAGCCTCCTGCAGGTTAGTGGTTGGGACCTTGCGGAAGGCATCGTCATTCAGATCAGGCCATAGTCCTTGGCACGCTGAATGGCTTCGGCAGTGGTGCGGGCCATAAGCTTTTGACGGGCAGACGTCAGTCGAGCCTTGAGCGCACTTTCCGAAATTCCTAAATATGCAGCCGCAGCTGCATGCCTGTGACCATCCGCAATTAATTTAAGCGCCTCAGTCTGTGCTTTTGTAAGCCGGTGTGGCGGTTCGGTCATGTCATGAAGCCGAAGAGCGATGGCTTGCACCTCTTCAATCTCGGCATCTTCAAATTCCCGATCTGCCCGCGCCACACTGACAATTGTCCTAGAACGGATTGGCCCACATGAGATCGTTGCCCCGTAGGTTAACCCGAACCTTGCTGCCTCTTTGAAGATGCCAAAAGGGTCGGGGATGATTCGATTGCTCCACCGGGTCCAGCCTGTGGTGCAGAAACCCCAAGCTGTCATCGGATCGCGCAATACATATCCGTTTTCGGTATAATGATCCGTCCAGGCCGGGTCATATGTTTGAAAAGACATCAATGCTGATGTGAATCGAATATGCAGGCCAACGAAGTAGCCTTTTGGGGCCAATTCCCCCAATTTTCGCAACTCTTGATCAAACACAGTCTTTTCGAACATGTCCTTTTAGACAAGTTGAATCAATTGGCGTCAACCTTAAATTGATACCTAGTGAGTCGTATTAAAAAGAAGAAGGTTATCGTGAACACTATAGACCCAGATCTTTTCGCCAAGTTGATGTCTCTTCCAGATGGGGACCGTACGGACCTGCTGGAATTTTTAGGGGCCACTCCTGTCGGTCAGGAACAGTTGAATACCTTGATTGGCAAGATTGAAAACTCAATTTTGGATAAACGCAACGCGCGTGTCGCGGCGTTAAACTAATCAAAAAGCCCCGCCAGTTTGGCGGGGCTTTTGTTTATTCAATTCTTTGCTGACACTTATTCGTCGGCAGCAGCTTCTTCAGCAGCAAGACGCGCTTTGTCTGCGGCCCCTTTGGCCGATACGTCGCGGTCAACAAATTCGATGATCGCCATCGGCGCCATATCACCATAACGGTAACCAGCCTTCAGCACGCGCACATAACCGCCGTTGCGGTCTTTGTAGCGGGGGCCAAGCACGTCAAACAGTTTGGCGACATACTGATCTTCTTTCAGGCGGCTTGCGGCCAGACGGCGGGCATGCAGATCGCCGCGCTTGCCCAGTGTGATCAGTTTTTCCACGATGCGCCGCAGCTCTTTGGCTTTGGGCAGGGTGGTTTTGATTTGTTCGTGTTCAATCAGCGAACCCGCCATGTTGGCAAACAATGCCTTACGGTGTTCGTGAGTACGGTTCAGGCGACGATAGCCTCTCGCGTGGCGCATTTTTTCAGTCCTTCTTCAGGTTTATACTTTGTCTGGCCTCCCATGCGTGTGGGCGGCTCTCCTTGGGGCGGTATTGCCCGGCTTTCCCCGCTATATGCAGGCATTGAAACGGAGCGGACCAAAGCCCGCTCCGCATATTCCTAGAACTGGTCTTCGAATTTCTTCGCCAGATCTTCGATATTCTCTGGTGGCCAGTCTTCGACGTCCATTCCCAGATGCAGACCCATGCCCGACAGCACTTCTTTGATCTCGTTCAAAGATTTGCGGCCAAAGTTCGGTGTGCGCAGCATTTCTGCTTCGGTTTTCTGGATCAGATCGCCGATGTAAACGATGTTGTCGTTCTTCAGGCAATTTGCCGAACGGACCGACAGTTCCAACTCGTCCACTTTCTTCAGCAGCAGCGGGTTGAATTCCAGACCGTCGTCTTCTTCCTGACGGCTGGCGGCTTCTGGCTCGTCGAAGTTCACGAAAATCGACAGCTGGTCCTGAAGGATACGTGCGGCAAAAGCCACGGCATCTTCGGGCGTGATCGAGCCGTCTGTTTCCAGTTTCAACGTCAGTTTGTCATAGTCCAGAACCTGACCTTCGCGGGTCGGCTGAACGTCATAAGCAACCTTTTTAACCGGCGAATAGATCGCATCGATCGGCAGCAGGCCGATGGGCGCGTCTTCAGGGCGGTTTTTATCGGCAGCGACATAGCCTTTGCCGGTGTTGACGGTCAGTTCCATGAACAGATCGGCGCCATCGTCAAGCTGACAAATAACGTGGTCCTTGTTCAGGATTTCAATTCCGGCGCTTTCCGAGATGTCACCAGCGGTGACAACCATCGGGCCTTTGGCCGAAATCGACAGACGCTTTGGCCCTTCGACTTCCATCGACAGGGCAACGCCTTTCAGGTTCAACACGATGTCGGTGACGTCTTCACGCACACCTGCAACAGTCGAAAATTCGTGCAATACATTGTCAATCTGGACGCTGGTGATGGCCGCGCCCTGAAGGCTTGACATCAGCACGCGACGCAGCGCGTTGCCCATAGTCAGACCAAAGCCGCGCTCCAGCGGTTCAGCTATAACCGTGGCCTGCGTTGCAGGGTTCGCGCCAGGTGTTACCACCAATTGCGTCGGTTTAATCAGTTCTTGCCAGTTTTTGTGGATCATGTGTGTCGCCTCCATTCAAGTTTTCGGATCATGTCCCAAGTCCGAAAACGCCCGAGGTAAAAATGACGAACCCGGACCACCGAAAACCGGCAGCCCGAGCGTAGAAATAGCAACTAAACGCGGCGGCGTTTAGGAGGCCGACAGCCGTTGTGGGCAATCGGGGTTACATCACGGATCGAAGTGATGTTCAGACCCAGTGCAGCCAAAGCGCGCAGCGCCGATTCACGACCCGAACCGGGGCCCTGAACTTCGACTTCCAGCGTTTTAACGCCGTGTTCCTGTGCTTTTTTGCCTGCATCTTCGGCAGCCATCTGTGCGGCATAAGGTGTCGATTTACGCGACCCTTTGAACCCCATGGTGCCAGCCGAGGACCATGCAATCGCATTGCCCTGAACGTCCGAGATAAGGATCTTGGTGTTGTTGAACGATGAATTAACGTGTGCAACACCGGATGCAATGTTCTTGCGGACCTTGCGCTTCAATTTTGTTTTATCGCGTGCCATTGATCAACCCCTCCTATTTCTTCTTACCGGCAATGGCCTTTGCGGGGCCTTTGCGGGTACGAGCGTTGGTGTGGGTACGCTGACCGCGTACAGGAAGGTTGCGGCGATGACGCAGGCCACGGTAGCAGCCAAGGTCCATCAGACGCTTGATGTTCATTTGAACTTCGCGACGCAGGTCACCTTCAACAGTCAGGTTGGCGTCGATGTATTCGCGGATGGCCAGAACCTCGGCATCCGACAGCTCGTTAACGCGACGGGTTTCGTCGATTTTAACAGCTTTGCAGATGGCCTCGGCAGTCGTGTTACCAATTCCGGTGATATAAGTCAGGGCGATCGGGACCCGTTTATGGGTCGGGATATTTACGCCGGCAATACGTGCCACGTGTCGTTTTCCTTTTCGTTGCGGCTCCGTAATCCCAGAGCCTTTTTTCACAACCAAAGCCCGAAGGGATTAACCTTGCGGGCTGACGCTGAATTCGGTTTTTATGCAAAGCGGACCGTCGCCCGATTAAGCATGTTGATTCTCTTGCGAGATGAGGTGATCTATGGTGTTTTTAAGGATGCGTCAAGGGATGTTACGACTTATCCCAGCGCCTTGGCGATAGATGCCGCCACTTCGTCGATTTCACCCAGCCCGTTTACCGACCGTAACTTGCCTTTGGCATAGTAGTATCCGATCAGCGGTGATGTCTTTTTGTAGTATTCCATCAGCCGTGTGCGCAGGGATTCCTCGTTATCATCGGCGCGGCGTTTCATATCGCTTTCGCCACAAACATCGCAAACACCGTCAACTTTGGGACGCTTTGTTTCGTCGTGGTAAACCTCGCCGCAGTTGCCGCATGTGAAGCGGCCGGTGATCCGGCGCACCAGTGCCTTGTCGTCCACTTGCATTTCGATCACTGCATCCAGTGACTTGCCATATTTCTTAAGCAATTCCCCCAGCGCATCGGCCTGTGCCAATGTGCGCGGGAAGCCGTCAAAAATGAAACCGCCGCCATTGTCGCCCTGCAGCTTTTCCTCGATCAGACCGATCACGATTTCATCTGTAACCAATTCGCCCGCGTCCATGACCTTGGCCACGCGCTTGCCCATTTCGGTGCCGCTGCTTCTGGCCTCGCGCAGCATATCGCCCGTGGATAACTGGATCATGCCGCGCTCTTCTACCAGACGTCGCGCTTGTGTGCCTTTGCCGGCACCCGGTGGCCCTAAGAGGATTATATTCATTTTCTACCCGAGGATCTTTTGCGGCGCTTTTTACCACGCAGTTGAGATTTTTCGATCAGGCCTTCGTATTGATGGGCCAACATATGCGACTGCACCTGCTGGATCGTATCCATCGTAACCGAAACCACAATCAGAACCGATGTCCCTCCAAAGTAAAATGGAATGGAAAACTGGCTACGCAGGAGTTGGGGCAACAGGGCAACTGCTGCAAGATAAAGCGATCCAAGCACCAACAGGCGGGTTACCACATACTCCAGATATTCGGCTGTTTTCTTGCCTGGGCGAATGCCGGGAATAAAGCCGTTCTGGTTTTTCAGATTGTCGGCCACATCATCCACCTTGAACGCCACGTTGTAGGTATAAAAAAACGTGAAAAAGATGATCATGATTGTGAAAAATAACAGGTACAGTGGCTGACCCGGGCCGAAGTAGGCCAGAATAGTCGACATCAACGGGCTGGTTTGCTGACCCGAAAATGTTGCAATCGTCGTTGGAAGCAACATCAGACTGGACGCGAAAATAGCAGGAATAACACCGGCTGGGTTAACCTTGACAGGCAGGTGTGAATTGCTGCCATCATAAACCTTCATGCCGACCTGACGCCGTGGGTACTGAATATGGATTTTTCGCAAGGCGCGTTCCATAAACACCACGAAGGCGATCACGACAACCACCATTACAATTACCATAACGATCACACCGGGACTGATCGCCCCCGAGCGTCCCTGCGCAAGAAACTGCACGATAGCTGAAGGAACACGCGCGACAATGCCGACAAAGATAATCAGCGAGACACCGTTGCCGATGCCGCGCGCAGTGATTTGTTCACCCAGCCACATCAGGAACATTGTGCCGCCCACCAGCGTAATCACGGTAGCGGCTTCGAAATACAGGCCCGGGTTTGTAACCAAGCTGCCTGCCTCCAAAGATTTTGCCAAGCCGTAGGATTGGAACGTCGCCAGAAATACAGTTGCATAACGTGTATACTGGTTGATCTTTTTGCGGCCCTGCTCGCCTTCTTTCTTTAATTGCTCCAGTGGTGGCCACATGGCTGACAGCAACTGAACGATGATCGACGCGGAAATATAGGGCATGATGCCCAAGGCAAAAATACCCATCCGGCCAAGCGCACCACCGGTGAACATTTGCAGCAAGCCACCAATACCCTGGGATGCCTTGTCCATAAATTCACGAAGGGCGGCACCATCAATTCCGGGAACCGGAATATATGTGCCAAGACGGTAAACCATCAGCAAACCGATTGTGAACAGGATGCGACTACGCAGGTCGCCCGCCTTGCTAAAGGCGCTCCAGCTCATGTTTGCTGCCATTTGCTCTGCTGCAGATGCCATTTAGGGCCTCGTTGTTAATGAAAGCGCCGCCAAACCGTTCTCCGGTTGGCGGCGCTTGGAAAACTTAATTCTATGTAAGCAGACTATGGTCTGCTCACAAGGTCTATTCCGCTGCCGCTGCCGGAGATTTGACTGTCAGTTTACCGCCAGCCTTCTCAACCGCCTCGATTGCCGCCTTGGATGCGCCGGTTACTTCCAGATTTACCTTGGAAGTGATCTCGCCTTTGGCAAGGATGCGTACACCGTCCAGAACGCGGCGCACAACGCCGGCTTCCAGCAGGGCCTCTTCTGTGATCGCCTTTTTGGCGTCCAGTTTTTTGGCGTCGATGAATTTCTGCAGGATATTCAGGTTCACAATAGCATAGCTTTTGCGGTTACGGCTGTTGAAGCCCCGCTTTGGCAGGCGTTGGTAAAGCGGCATTTGGCCACCCTCGTAGCCATTGATCGCCACACCCGAACGGGATTTCTGACCTTTGATACCACGACCACCCATTTTACCAGTGCCCGAACCGGGACCACGGCCAATACGTTTACGGGGTTTTGTTGCGCCGGGATTATCACGCAGTTCATTCAGCTTCATATCGCTCTCTCCTTGCCGGATATGGTCACGAGCGAAAGGACCAACCACGGCTTAAATGTTGAATTTCGCAACGAAAGGACTCGCCACCGGGTGCGTATAGACGTTAGGCGCGACAGGATCAAGCCAAACCTACTGCGCCTCGCGTGCGGCCATTGCAGCCAGCGTGTCTTTCTCGCGCTCAACCGCTGCCATCACGATTTTGGCCGTTTCGGGCGGCATATCCAGCGCCAAAGCGGCCTGATGCCCGTGGCTGGACATTTTGCGCAGGGTTTTGCCAACGATGTCGATCAGTTTATCGTCATCATAGTGCGGGAATTTAGCGACAAACTCATCCCAGTAGTAAGCCAGAAACACCACATCAACGACATTTTCCAACGCCTGCGAATCCGCTTCGCGTTTCAGCCGCTCTTTGCGCAGGTAGGATCCGACCAGCGCGATATCCTCGTCGCTATAGCCGTTTTCACGCATGATCCCGCCCACCAGATCGGCATGCAACTGACGCATCTCCAGACGCCATTTCTGATACCCCTGACGATTGCGCGGGTAGGTATCGCGCGGGATTTGCCAGCGGCGGATATGCTGGGCGCGGGCCGCGATGCGTAATAGCTCGGAGGCATCAGGATACATCCGTTCCAGTGTTTCGGTCATCCGGTCGGCGTATATGGTTTCATAGGGGTATTCGGTGCCCCCCACTGTAATTTTGCGGGGGTCTTCAGCATTTACAGCATCTATCGCTGCAATCACCGCATTGAATTGGTCGGTCGGGGTAAAAGGCATAACGTTTTCTCCTGATTCTGCGCGGACGGGCAGTATACTCGTTCACGGCCTTCAAGGAACTATTACCCCGCCACAAAATACAAAAACGCCCCGGGGTTTCCCCAAAGCGTTTTCACTCTTGCACCAAAATGCTTTTCGCGCCCTAAATCAATCCAGTGCGTCAATCATTTTGGACAAATGGTCTATGCGCTCGTTAAACTCTGTATTCAATTCTGCCAGCTCTTGCTTCAAACCCTGTTTCGTGGCTGTCATTTGCTTTTTATCGGCCAATAGGGAATCCAGTTCGACCGTAGCGCGCGCCAGAATCGGAGAAATCTCATAGCGGATCGCCTGTTCCCCGTGCAATTCATTCCCCGGCATAGGCTTGCTCATCCGCTTGAATTCATACCGTCGGCGTTTGGGCAGAAACGAATTCTTGGGGCGGCGGTAATTGATCTTCAAAACATCCATGTCATCGGCAACATGCACGACCGAGTAGCCGATAATTTGATCCGGATTCATCACGCCCATTTCAGTCAGGTTTGGAGTTTTCGTTTTCATCTGCACGTCCCATAATGTTGTTGTCGTAAATTGGCTTGGTCAAACAGTAACCCGTTTTTACAGCGAAACAACCGGAAATTGGCAATTGCTCCGTTCTGCCACGAACCACCAATGAAAAAGCGCCCCGGGTTTCCCCGAGGCGCTTTCAATTCTTGCTATCAGAGTTCGGGCGTTAGCCGCGTTCCTCGATGATCTCGACCAGATGCGGGATCTTGGCGACCATACCGCGAATGGCAGGAGTATCGTTCAGCTCGCGGGTTTTATGCATCTTGTTCAGACCCAGACCAATCAGCGTCTGACGCTGTTTTTCAGGGCGGCGGATCGGAGAACCGATTTGCTTTACAACGATTGTTTTAGCCATCTGTCCGCTCCCTTATGCTTCTGCCGGTGCGTCAGCCGCAGGGGCTTCGGCAGGTTTACCAAGGATATCGGCAACCTTTTTACCACGACGCTGGGCCACATTGCGGGGGCTGGATTCTTTTTTCAGCCCGTCGATGGTGGCGCGGATCATGTTGTAAGGGTTTTGCGAGCCAAGCGACTTGGCCACAACGTCCTTAATACCCAACATTTCAAACACGGCACGCATCGGACCACCGGCAATAATACCGGTCCCTTCAGGTGCTGTGCGCATCACAACCTTGCCTGCGCCATGACGGCCCTGCATGTCGTGGTGCAATGTGCGGCCTTCACGCAGCGGCACACGGATCAACTGGCGCTTGGCCTGCTCCGTTGCCTTGCGGATCGCTTCGGGTACTTCTTTGGCTTTACCTTTGCCAAAGCCGACGCGGCCCTTCTGGTCACCGACAACCACAAGCGCGGCAAAGCCAAAACGCTTACCACCCTTCACGGTCTTGGAAACCCGGTTGATCGCAACAAGACGATCGGCGAATTCCGGATTTTCATCGCGATCGCGACGATTACCCCGATTGTTATCTCTAGCCATCTAATCGTCTCCTAAAACTTGAGGCCGCCTTCACGGGCAGCATCGGCCAAAGCCTTTACCTTCCCATGAAAGAGGAAGCCGCCGCGGTCGAAGTAACACTCGGTCACTTTGGCTTTTTTCGCACGTTCTGCAATCGCAGTGCCAACTTTGGCCGCTGCTTCGACGTTGTTCTTGCCAACCACACCCAGATCTTTTTCCATAGTGGAAGCGGATGCCAGTGTGACGCCATTTACATCGTCGATCAGCTGAACGCTGATGTTTTTGTTGCTGCGGTGAACCGAAAGGCGCGGACGCCCCGCTGCGGTCTTGCGCAGTTTGTTCCGAACGCGCAGGCGGCGTTTCAGAAACAGGTCTCTTTTGCTGTTTGCCATGCCTTTGGTCCTTACTTCTTCTTACCTTCCTTACGGAAGATATATTCATCTTTATACTTGATGCCTTTGCCCTTGTAGGGCTCGGGTTTACGCCAAGCGCGAATTTCGGCAGCAACCTGACCAACACGTTGCGGGTCGATGCCCTCAACAATGATCTCGGTCTGCTTTGGAACCGTCACGGTGACATCGCTGGGAATAGCAAAGTCAACGTCATGCGACAGGCCCAGTGTCAGTTTCAGGGTATTGCCCTGCAACTGCGCACGATAACCGATACCGTTCAGTTCCAGCTCTTTCTTGAAGCCGGTCGTGACGCCGGTCACCAGATTGGCGACCATTGTGCGGCTCATGCCCCACTGCTGGCGCGCCCGTTTGGATGACCCACGCGGGGTTACGGATACGGTTTCACCATCAATCGTGATGGTTACATCGTCGGTTGCTGTAAAGCTAAGGGTGCCTTTCGGACCTTTCACTTCGATAGTCTGACCTGACATAGATGCGCTAACACCGCTTGGCAGGTCGACCGCTTTTTTACCAATTCTCGACATATCAGTCCCCCTAGAATACGGTGCAGAGCACTTCGCCGCCAACATTGGCATTGCGTGCAGCAGCATCCGACATCACACCCTTGGGCGTGGAGACAATCGAAACCCCAAGGCCCTGACGGACCTGCGGGATTTCCTTAACGCCCATGTAAACGCGACGACCGGGTGTTGAAACCCGCTTCAACTCGCGAATGACAGGGGTGCCATCGAAATATTTCAGGCTGATTTCAATCGCCGGATGGCCGTCGGCCCCAGTGATTGCTTCGTAGCCACGGATGTAGCCTTCGTCAGCCAACACATCCAGAACCCAGGCACGAAGCTTGGAAGCAGGAGTGATAACAGTGGATTTACCGCGCATTTGGGCGTTCCGAATACGGGTAAGCATATCGCCGATAGGATCATTCATATCGTCTCTCCCTTACCAGCTCGATTTAACCATGCCGGGGATCTGGCCGTTACTGCCCAGTTCCCGCAACGCGATCCGCGATACCTTCAGCTTACGATAGTAAGCGTGGGGACGACCCGTCAGCTGACAGCGGTTGTGCAACCGTGTCGCCGAGGAATCACGCGGCAGTTTCGCAAGCTTCAGGGTCGCCTTAAAGCGCTCTTCCATCGGTTTGCTCTCGTCTCTTACGATCTCTTTCAGCGCAGCACGCTTGGCAGCATATTTTGCTACCAGCTTCTGACGCTTCAGTTCACGTTCGATCATTGCTTTTTTAGCCATGTTCTCTCTCTCCCCGCGCTCAGCTTGTGAAAGGCATGTTGAGTGCTTTCAACAATGCCTCCCCTTCCGCATCGGTCTTTGCGGTGGTCGCGATTACGATGTCCATTCCCCAGATTTCATCGACCTTATCATAGTCGACTTCAGGGAACACGATGTGCTCTTTCAGGCCCATTGCATAGTTGCCGCGGCCGTCAAACGATTTGGCGGAAATACCGCGAAAGTCGCGGATACGAGGCATTGCAATGGTGATCAGGCGGTCCAGAAAATCATACATCCGGTCGCCACGCAGCGTAACCTTGACACCCATGGGCATATCTTCGCGCACCCGAAAGGACGCAACCGATTTCTTGGCCCGTGTGATGACGACCTTCTGGCCGGCAATCGCGGTCAAC
Source organism: Marinosulfonomonas sp. (assembly GCA_015488685.1). GTDB lineage: Bacteria > Pseudomonadota > Alphaproteobacteria > Rhodobacterales > Rhodobacteraceae > Profundibacter. The sequence goes on along the minus strand of WFNH01000085.1, from coordinate 6,527 downwards.
TCGGCCTCGGCCGATTTGATCTTTTTGGTGTCTTTGACAGTTTCGCCGATGCCCATGTTCAGCACGATCTTGTCGAGCCGGGGGATCATCATGTCGTTTTTGTAGTTGAACTGTTCTTTCAACGCGGCACGAACGGTATCTTTATATACCGACTTCAGGCGCGGGGTGTATTTTGCAGCATCCAGCATTATACAGTCTCCCCTGTTGTTTTGGCAAAGCGAACCTTCTTGCCGTCTTCCATACGGAAGCCAACGCGGGTTGGTTTGCCTTTGCTATCAACAAGCGCCAGATTGGACAGGTCGATCGGCATCGCTTGCGGGACGCGGCCACCCTGTGTGTTCTGGGACTGACGAACGTGACGGATCGAAATATTCAGACCATCCACGACGGCTTTGCCAGCAGCGGGGTTCACAGAAGTGATCTCACCCTCTTTACCCTTGTCTTTGCCGACCAGCACGACGACCTTGTCGCCCTTTTTCAGTTTTGCAGCCATGTTACAGAACCTCCGGAGCAAGCGAGATGATCTTCATGAAGTTCTTCGCGCGCAGCTCGCGAACCACCGGCCCGAAGATACGGGTGCCCATTGGCTCGTTAGCATTGTTCAGGATAACTGCAGCATTGCGGTCAAACCGGATTGCTGTGCCGTCTTCGCGACGGACTTCTTTGGCGGTGCGCACGACGACGGCCTTGCGGACGTCCCCTTTTTTCACACGGCCACGCGGAATGGCTTCTTTCACCGATACAACGATGATGTCACCCACGGACGCGTATCGACGGTGTGAACCGCCGAGAACCTTGATGCACTGAACACGGCGAGCGCCGCTGTTGTCAGCAACATCCAGATTGGTCTGCATCTGGATCATTTGGTTTCTCCCGACCTTTGGGGGGCTTCATTGCCTATGTCCCCAGGGTTTCGTTAAACTGAAAAATACCAGGCCTAGCTGGCCAGTACTTCCCAGCGTTTCGTTTTCGAAACTGGCGCACATTCCTGAATGCGGACTATATCGCCAACCTTGAATTCGTTCTTGGGATCGTGAGCCCGGTATTTTTTGGACTTACGAATGGTTTTCTTCAGAACAGGGTGTGTAAAGCGACGTTCAACCGAAACCGTTACGGTTTGTTCGTTCTGGTCACTTGTTACGGTGCCTGTGAGAATACGTTTGGGCATATCTAAAGGCTCCTATTCGTCAGCAGCTGCGGCGGCAGCTTTTTCGTTCAGTATGGTTTTGACACGGGCAGCGTCACGGCGAACCGAGCGCATACGTGCAGTGCTTTCCAATTGCCCGGTGGCCTGCTGGAAACGCAGGTTAAACGCTTCTTTCTTCAGGCTTGCCAGCTCTTCTTGCAGCTGGTCAGGCGTCTTGTCTCTTAGTTCCTGGGCGTTCATCGCCTATTCCTTTTTTCTCAACATCACCAGAAGGCCCCCTGACGGGTCACCCTGATTCCGGTGGAGTGCGTGGTGAAGTTGGCCGTATACGCAGGATTCGCGTGTATGGCAACCCTTCATATAAACAAACCCCCGCCAACAGCGGCGGGGGTCTGAAACTATCCTGTAGGGCGGGGTTCACCCCGCCACCACTTTACCAGTCTTCGCGAACGATCGTGCGGGTTTTCACCGGCAGTTTCATCGCAGCAAGACGCAGGGCTTCGCGTGCAACGGCATCGGTCACGCCGTCGATTTCAAACATGACACGACCCGGCTTAACCTTGGCCGCCCAGAAATCAACGGAACCTTTACCTTTACCCATCCGAACCTCGGTTGGCTTTGATGTGACCGGGGTATCGGGGAAGATACGGATCCAGACACGGCCCTGACGTTTCATGTGACGGGTCATTGCACGGCGTGCTGCCTCGATCTGACGGGCGGTGATGCGGTTAGGCTCCACTGCTTTCAGGCCGTAAGTGCCAAAGTTCAGTGTCGAGCCGCCTTTGGCCTGACCGTGAATCCGGCCCTTGTGCATTTTGCGAAATTTAGTGCGCTTTGGCTGTAGCATTTTTCAATACCTCCTTAGCGACGGCCGCCGGCACCACGAGGTGCAGGGCCTTGCTGGAGTTGCTCTAACCTACGGTCACGCGCTTGGGGATCGTGCTCCATGATCTCGCCTTTGAAGATCCAGACCTTGATCCCGATGATGCCATAGGCAGTCATCGCTTCTGCGTGTGCGTAGTCGATGTCGGCGCGCAGGGTGTGCAGCGGCACACGACCTTCACGATACCATTCGGTACGGGCGATCTCGGCACCGCCAAGACGACCGGCAACATTCACACGGATGCCCAAGGCCCCCATGCGCATGGTGTTTTGAACCGAACGCTTCATCGCGCGACGGAAGGAAACACGACGTTCCAGCTGCTGAGCGATATTCTCGGCAACCAGTTGCGCATCCATCTCCGGCTTGCGAACTTCGACAATGTTCAGGTGCAGCTCGCTGTCGGTCATTGCGGCCAGTTTTTTACGCAGGGTTTCGATGTCTGCGCCTTTCTTGCCAATGATGACGCCGGGGCGTGCTGTATGAACTGTAACGCGGCATTTCTTGTGCGGACGCTCGATGATTACACGGCTGATACCAGCCTGCTTGCAATCTTCATTGATGAACTGACGCATTTTGATATCTTCCAGAAGAAGATTACCAAAATCCTTGGATTCCGCATACCAGCGGCTGTCCCAGGTGCGGTTGATCTGCAGGCGCATGCCAATTGGATTAACCTTCTGACCCATTATGCTTGCTCCTCAACTTGGCGAACCAGAATAGTCAGCTCGGCAAATGGTTTTAGAATTTTGCCAAACCGGCCACGGGCCCGGGGGCGACCGCGCTTCATGGTCAGGTTTTTACCAACCCAGGCTTCGGCAACGATCAGTTCGTCAACGTCCAGGTTGTGGTTGTTTTCAGCGTTCGCGATAGCCGACTGAAGACACTTCTTCACATCGTCGGCAATCCGCTTTTTGGAAAATGTAAGGTCCGACAGGGCCTTGTCCACTTTCTTGCCGCGGATCATTTGTGCGACCAGATTCAGTTTCTGCGGGCTTGTGCGAAGCATACGGGTTTTTGCCATTGCTTCGTTGTCAGCCACGCGGCGTGCATTTTTTTGCTTACCCATGACGATTAGCTCCGCTTCGCTTTTTTGTCGGCGGCGTGGCCACGATAGGTCCGTGTCGGTGCATACTCACCGAACTTTTGACCAATCATGTCTTCGCTGACGTTGACGGGGATGTGTTTATGGCCGTTATAAACGCCAAACGTCAGGCCCACAAACTGGGGCAGGATCGTCGAGCGGCGCGACCATATCTTGATAACTTCGTTGCGACCGGATTCTTTCGACGCTTCGGCTTTCTTCAGCACATAAGAGTCGACAAACGGGCCTTTCCATACAGAACGTGCCATATTTAACGCCCCTTCTTCTTAGCGTGACGCGACCGGATGATCAGGCTGCTTGACGCTTTTTTCTTGTTGCGGGTCCGCGCACCTTTGGTGGGCTTGCCCCAAGGCGATACAGGATGGCGACCACCCGATGTACGACCTTCACCACCACCGTGGGGGTGATCAACAGGGTTCATGACAACACCGCGAACAGAGGGGCGAATGCCCTTGTGACGGTTCCGGCCAGCCTTACCAAAGTTCTGGTTGGAATTGTCGGGGTTGCTTACGGCACCAACGGTGGCCATACATTCCTGACGCACCATGCGCAGTTCACCCGAAGACAGGCGGATCTGTGCGTAGCCACCATCACGGCCAACAAACTGGGCATATGTGCCGGCAGCACGGGCGATTTGACCGCCTTTGCCTGGCTTCAGTTCGATGTTGTGAATGATTGTGCCGATGGGCATGCCGGAAAAGGGCATTGCGTTGCCGGGCTTTACGTCGGCCTTGGCCGAAGCAATCACCTGATCGCCAACTGCCAGACGCTGAGGGGCCAGGATATAGGCCTGCTCGCCGTCTTCATATTTGACCAGCGCGATGAATGCTGTGCGGTTCGGGTCATATTCGATCCGTTCAACCGTTGCGGCAACATCCATTTTGTTACGTTTGAAATCAACAATCCGGTACAGACGCTTTGCGCCCCCACCTTTGCGACGCATAGTGATCCGTCCGGTATTGTTCCGGCCGCCTTTTTTCGTCAAACCCTCTGTGAGGGCCTTGACGGGGCGTCCTTTCCAAAGCTCCGAACGGTCGATCAGAACCAACCCACGTTGGCCTGGCGTCGTCGGTTTATACGACTTTAGTGCCATGCTTTCTGTCTTCCGTTAGCTTTGAGACCTTGATTTTCACACGAAAACCTTAGCCTCGGTTACAAATAGACTCAGCCCCGAACGAGTCGGGGCTGAGCTAGATTCGGTGCTTACTATCAGAGGCCTGTAGAGACGTCGATAGTGTTTCCCTCTTCAAGGGTCACATAAGCCTTTTTGATGTCTTTACGTGTGCCCAACTGCCCACGGAACCGCTTGACTTTACCTTTGGTGATGGACGTATTCACGGCCTTCACCTTGACACCAAACAAGGCTTCAACAGCCTCTTTGATTTGCGGTTTGTTGGCTTCAATCGCCACTTCAAAAACAACAGCGTTATTTTCAGACGCCATAGTTGCTTTTTCTGTGATGATCGGCTTGCGGATCACATCGTAATGTTCTGCCTTCGCGCTCATTTCAGTCGAGCCTCCAGTGCTTCGACACCTGCTTTGGTCAACACCAGAGTGTCTCGCTTCAGGATGTCATAAACATTTGCGCCCATTGATGGCAGGATATCCAGACCTTCAATGTTGCGTGCTGCCTTGGCAAAGTTTTCACTTACCTCGGCACCATCAATCACCAGCGCGCGCTTCCAACCCAGTTCCTTGATCGCCTTGGCCAGAACCGAAGTTTTTGCATCCTTCAGTTCAGCCGTGTCGATCACAACCAGTTCACCAGCTGTCGCCTTGGCAGACAGTGCGTGACGCAGACCCAGCTTGCGGAATTTCTTCGTAAGCTCGTGGCCGTGGCTGCGCGGGGTCGGGCCTTTGTAAACACCACCACCGCGAAAGATCGGTGCCGAGCGAGCGCCGTGGCGTGCGCCACCGGTGCCTTTTTGGCGATAGATCTTCTTGGTCGAGTAGCTTACTTCAGACCGTGTTTTCACCTTGTGCGTGCCGGCTTGTGCGTTGTTACGCTGCCAGCGTACCACACGGTGCAAAATGTCGGCACGTGGTTCCAGGCCGAAAATCTCGTCACCAAGATCAACAGAACCGGACTTTTTGCCATCAAGTTTGATTACGTCAAGTTTCATTCTTCAGAACTCCCCTCGGCTTGCTCTTCAGCAGGTGCCTCGGCAACAGCGGCTGATTTCAACGCTGCTGGAAAAGGTACACCCTCGGGCAGTTTCTTTTTGACGGCGTCTTTGATCGTGACCCAGCCACCTTTGGAACCCGGAACAGCGCCTTTGACCATGATCAGGCCACGGTCGGCGTCTGTGCGCACAACTTCAAGATTCTGTGTGGTGACACGGGCAGCGCCCATGTGACCGGCCATCTTCTTGCCTTTGAACACCTTACCAGGATCCTGACATTGACCGGTAGACCCATGCGAACGGTGGCTGATCGACACACCGTGAGTGGCGCGCAGGCCCCCAAAGTTGTGACGCTTCATAGCACCGGCAAAGCCTTTACCGATCGATGTACCGGATACATCGACTTTTTGCCCTTCAACGTAATGGTCGGCGGAAATTTCCTCGCCAACACCGATCAGGTTATCCTCGGATACCCGGAATTCGGCGATCTTACGTTTGGGCGCCACTTTGGCAGCTGCAAAATGACCGCGCATCGCTTTGGATGTGCGTTTTGCTTTTGCCGTGCCGGCCCCCAGTTGAACGGCTGTATAGCCATCTTTTTCAACTGTGCGGTTGGAAACAACCTGCAAGTTGTCGAGAAGAAGAACGGTCACAGGAATCTGTTTCCCGTCCTCCATGAAAAGACGGGTCATGCCCATCTTTTTTGCGATTACACCAGAGCGCATCTGTTTCAGCCCTCCTTAAACCTTGATCTCGACGTCAACACCGGCCGCCAGATCGAGCTTCATCAGCGCGTCAACGGTTTGGGGTGTCGGGTCAACGATATCCAGCAGGCGTTTATGCGTGCGGATCTCGAATTGCTCACGGGATTTTTTGTTCACGTGTGGGCTACGCAGAACAGTGAATTTTTCGATCTTGTTCGGCATCGGAATCGGGCCGCGCACTGTGGCGCCTGTCCGTTTCGCGGTGTTGACGATCTCTTGTGTGCTGGCGTCCAGTACACGATAGTCAAACGCTTTCAGCCGAATGCGAATAGTCTGGCTTTGCATTTAATTAGCCTTTCGCGGCGTTAGAGTTGATAGGTGGAGCGCAGATTATTCTGCGCCCCACGTCGAACCCGGTCGTTGGATTACTCGATGATTTTGGACACAACACCGGCGCCGACAGTGCGGCCGCCTTCGCGGATCGCAAAGCGCAGGCCGTCTTCCATGGCGATCGGCGAAATCAGTTCGACTTCGAACTTCAGGTTGTCGCCGGGCATAACCATTTCTG
>WFNH01000084.1 GCA_015488685.1 Marinosulfonomonas sp. | reverse complement strand
TTCGGCCTGCTTCAAAATACCCATGATCTGCGCGTCACTGTATCGTTTGTTCTTCATCAAAATCTCCTCAGATATTATGCCGAGAAAATTCTACTTGTGAACACCACTAATTTTCGGGGGGATTACCGCTCCATCCCGCCATACTTGCTTTTGTACTTGTAAAACGTGCCCTGGCTGATCCCGTGCCGTCGGCACACGTCCGCTGTCTTCTCGCCAGCTTCCTGTTCCTTGATCATCTGAATGATCTGCTCGTCGGTGAATCGCTTCGTAAGCGTCCGGTGTCCCCCGCCTAACAGCCCTTTTGAAGGTGCGTTAGTGTCCACTATCGATGGTGGACACTTAGGGGCACTCTATGGCGGGCAAACGGAAGAAGCGTCGGTGGTCGGATGAAGAGAAGCGTTCGATCTGTTTTCAGACGACAGCGGCGGGTGTGTCGGTGGCGCAGGTTGCGCGGCAATATGCGATGAATGCCAACCTGATTTTCAAATGGCTGCGGGATGAACGGTATGCGCCGGAGCCAGATGCCACGGTTGAAGAAGTTGAACGGGTGTTCTTGCCAGTTGAAGTTGAAGCGGTGGCTAGCCCTGTTCCCGCTTTGGCAACCGTTCCTGCGGGACGGATCGAGATTGAATTTCCCGACGGGTGCCGCGTATCAGCCGAGGGTGGTTTTGATGTTGATGTGCTGTCGCGATTGCTGAAAGGGTTATCGTCATGATCCCGGTGCCGAGCAATACGCGGGTCTGGCTTGCGGCTGGCGTGACCGATATGCGGCGGGGGTTCAACACCTTGGCGGCACAGGCCGAACAGGTTCTGGCGGAGGATCCATTCTCGGGCCATCTGTTTGTCTTTCGGGGGCGGCGTGGGGATTTGCTCAAAATCATTTGGTGGGATTCGCAGGGAGCCTGCCTGTTTTCCAAACGACTTGAACATGGCCGGTTCGTTTGGCCAGCGGCGAAAGAGGGCAAGATCAGCCTGACTTCGGCGCAACTGGCGATGTTGCTGGAAGGCATTGATTGGCGCATTCCAAAGCGAACATGGCGGCCTTTGCAGGCGGGGTGATGGGATGCAAAATTCCGCAATATCGGCGTTTGTGGATTCCCATTACGGGCGCAATTCTGTATAGAAACCCCATGCTGAATGCCCTTGATAATCTGCCTGATGACCCCGCTGAACTGCGGCAGGTTACCGAACTTTTGGCGGCGGAAGTGAAGGCACAGGCGCTGATGATCAAGAAGCTTCAGCACCAGTTGCACGGGGCCACTCGGCACCCACTGCCCGGCAGTTGATTGCGCAGCAATCAATGAGAGGGGTTCGGTTCCAAATCCGAAGGCATGGATCAACTGCAATTGTTCGCCGAGAATGAAGAGATTGCACAAGCGGCTACCGAGACAAAACAACCTCCGCCCGCTGAACCCGTCGCACCGAAGGCCAAGCCAAAACGCAAGCCGTTGCCTGAACACCTTGAGCGTATCGAACAGATTTTGTCTGTTGGCGAGGATTGCCCTGAGTGCGGCGGTGACCTTTCAAAACTGGGCGAGGATGTGACCGAAGAGCTGGAATACATTCCGGGTCGGTTCGTGGTGAACAAGTTCAGCCGCCCGCGTGTGGCGTGCCGCCGCTGTGAGGCCGTATCACAAGCCCCTATGCCTTCGCGCCCGATTGAACGGGGCAGACCTGGTCCCGGCCTGCTGGCACATGTTCTTGTCAGCAAGTTCGCAGATCACCTGCCGCTTTATCGCCAGTCGCAAATCTATGCCCGCGAGGGTGTTGATCTGGACCGCTCGACCATGGCGGATTGGGTGGGTAAATCCACCGCGCTTCTGGAACCACTGGCCGAAGCCATCGCCAAGCGGGTTAAGAATGGCACATCCCTGTTTGCGGATGACACCCCGCTCAAGATGTTGGCTCCAGGGAACAAAAAGACCAAAACCGCCCGCATATGGGCCTATGTCCGGGATGAAAGGCCATGGGCAGGCCAATCACCGCCCTGTGTCTGGTATCAGTTCACAATCGACCGGAAAGGCGAGCACCCAGTCAAACATCTATCCGGTTATCAGGGGTGGGTGCATGCCGATGGATATGCTGGCTTCAACGATGTGTTCGGCAAGGATAAAGCATCAGAAGTGGCCTGCATGGCCCACATCAGGCGCAAGTTTGTGGACGTATATACCGCGCAAGGGTCTGCCATTGCCGAGGAAGCCATCAAGCGGATTGCGCAATTGTATGGCGTGGAGAAACTGGCACGAGGTCAATCTCCCGAGGCCCGTGCTGCTCTACGTCAAGAAAATGCAAAACCTATCTTCGATGATCTGGAGGATTGGCTGCACGCCCAGCTTCCCAAAATATCCGGCAAATCGCCACTGGCGAAAGCCATTCGATATGCTCTGGGCCGCATGACCAAAACACGGCCCTACCTTGAGAACGGCTTTCTGGAGCTGGATAATAACACCGCCGAACGCGCCATGAAGCCCGTTGCCATCGGCCGCAAGAACTGGATGTTCGCAGGCTCACAGCGCGGCGGCAATTCCATGGCAATCGCCTTCACCCTGATTGAAACCGCCAAGTTTAACAAGGTTGATCCGCAGGCATGGCTCACATGGGTTCTCGAACGAATAGCCGACCACAAGATCAACAGGCTGGACGAGTTGATGCCATGGAATTATAGTTCAGAGGCGTAGGCGGCGGACGCTTACATCGCTTCTTCATTTGTCCGTCCTTCGTTTGGGCGGACTCTACATCATTCTGGAGGAGTTTTAGGGGCGCAGGTCACTTGCTAAATACCGCACCTGAATAACCATAACAAACTTCCAATACATAAGGGGCTATTCAGTCGCCTTTTATTCAAATGAAAAACTAAATCAAACATAATGTCTCATCTTAAACACGGGAATGCCCACCTCAACAAAATATATCCTCCTACAAATCTAAATCACTCTTAGAGAGCTTTCGTAATTAGATATATGGTGGATCGATGACAGTTTATTCTCTTGGTCAAGTTTCTGGCGAATACAATGAAGCACATACGATTGATAGCAATTATTTTGCATCAGTTGTGATTGGAAATCTCAATGCGGTTACACTTGGTAGTGAAAGGGAAGACAGCTTTAGTGATGCGATATCTTACTTAGGCGTCACGGCTATCAGGTGGCCGGGCGGGTCTGAAGCGGAACGGGATTTCGACTGGAGGTCCGATGCATCTTCCACTCATACGCTTGACGTATCAGACTTAAGAAAGGCTATAGACTATTGCGCAGAGAATGGACTAAATTTCAGTTTTACGTTTCCCACTTCCGAATTCAAGGGAATATCTGATAATGAAATAGACGATTTGGGTGGGCAGATCACAACTTTCATTGTTGATGAATTAATAGCTTATGCCGACCAGAAAAATGTGATTATTGACTCTATAAAAATAGGAAATGAGTATGATTTGAATGGCTTGAGCGCGGCCGAATACGGCCAAATAGCCAGTCGATTATCATTTATAATTGGTGAATCGTTAGACCAGTACGGGAGCTCGCATATTGGATGGGGTGAACCCAAATTGGTAGTGGAATCTGGTCGGATATGGTTGCAGGAAACTGGATCGGGTTTGTTTTTTGGGGATAGAGATCACAATGGTTTGATGGATGCACAAGAAATAAAGGACGCCTTTAATCCTATTGAAGCAAGTTATGTGGATGCAGTAGATATACATAGCCTTACACTTTTCTTATCCTCATATGAGGATTATTTTGGTCAGGGGCCATACTCAAATGCAAATTTGAATACAATATATAGCAGCCTTAATTCATTCTGGGATGATACTTTTCAAGATGTTGAGTTACACACTTTAGCATGGCAATATCCATGGCGAAGAGATATTGACGGGCCCAATGGGCCGGGCGGTGTTGAAGACCATGGGGGTTCCGCCCTTGTAAATGCTTCTCTAGGTTTCATGCAGTATTATGAGATGTCCCTTGGGGGTGTAGATTATGCTGTGTCTTGGTTAGCATCGGGATGGGGAGGTGCAAGCCCAACTTTATATCATAACGAACCTCGTGCTGGAGGGGAACTATTCAGATTAATGCAAGAGAACATTAGTGGTTTGAGGGCTATTAAATTTGATCAAGATCCAACGGTTTTTCAGAATGACGATGGTATTGAAGACGTAGTATTCAGAGCATTTGAACAAGAGGGAAAAGTCGTTCTATACATTGGAAACTTAGAAACAGAATCGCAAACAATTACTATAGATGATGTTCTTCAATTTTTGGAAGGCGTTGATGGGTTTGGTGGCTTCTTAAATTTGAATTCTACCGAAAACCTTCATGTTTGGGGGAGCCGCCTTAGTGTGGATGGTGACCCAAATAATTATTCTTCGATGCCTGTCATTGACGTTTATAACGACATAGATTTGTTTGGAAGCTATACCGACTATGGAGCTTTAGAATTCGATTTGGGCGCATATGAAATCATGCAGCTCACTTTTACTTCACGTAATCATGACTTGGTGGAAATGCGTGGGCATGATGGAAATGACACATTGATAGGATCCACATGGAATGATGAGCTATTCGGGAGGGGTGGGAACGACACCATCTACGGTGGTACCGGCAATGACGCCATTTACGGCGACAGCGGTAATGACGAGTTACGCGGTGATGCGGGAAATGATAATATATCAGGTGGTTTAGGCGCGGATTTGGTGATAGGAGGCACCGGAAATGATGTAATTTCCGGTGGGGCATATGGAGATGAAGTGTTCGGTGGCGATGGCTTTGACTTCATTAATGGCGGTTTTGGCAATGATCGATTAAATGGTGGAGGGGGGGGGGATAAATTTTATCACCTTGGGATTGCTGATCACGGCTCTGACTGGATTCAGGATTATAACGCTGCTGAGGGCGATGTTTTACTCTGGGGTGGCGGGAACGCGACGGCATCGGACTTTTTGGTACAACGCGCCTTTACAGCTAATGCGGGGGATGCGAGTGTGGAAGAGATTTTTATCACCCATATCCCAACCGGCAATCTATTGTGGGCATTGGTTGACGGCGGTGAGCAACCCGAAATCAACATCCAGATTGGCGGAGAGGTATATGATCTGCTTTAACTTGCTTCTCAAAATAAGATCAAAGGAAATGTCTCGCGAGTACGCTATGACTTGCAGCGGAATAGTGCCGTTCCTTCAATCGTATATTTTACGCAAAATAGGAACGAAACAATCAGCCGAATTTTGGCAAGAAGCAGTGCGAGTTGCGCTGACAAGTGGCCTTACACAAAAACAGGTTGCGTCTGATTTCGGTATGTGTCACGGGACATGCTCATGACCTGACAGGCTTTACTGACATTGCCCAGTTCACCCGCCAGATTCAGCAGGTCGATTTTTTGTTTGATAATCTTGTCTGTAGTATTCAACATTGTGGTTTCCTCGTTCTGTGGTTTGTGGGCACCACCGTCAAATCGGTAACTATCATCTCAAACAAGAGATATGCCGCCCCATTTCTGTTCGCTGAAATGGGACAGCGTCAGATCAGATCGGAACTAATACACAATATCCGGTTTCACGTTTCCCCTTATGTTCCGCCCTTATTTGGCCTCCGGTTTCACCCTAACCCTTTGATATGTCGGCCCAGGCTGGCAGCTTGCAAATCCGTGTACACCGGTTCGATTCCGGTACTCGCCTCCAAATATTACAAAAGGTTGGCAGGCACTTTGGTGATCTCCAAAAAAGAGTGGTGTTCACAAGTAGAATTTTCTCGACATACTGACTGAGGATAATTTGAACGAAAAACAAGAGATACAACGGCGCATAGATTATGGGTATTCTGAAGCAGGCCGAGATTGGTGTGCCGGTAGAGGTTAGCCGAGAACATAGAATGAATTCTGCCAGCTTTCCAAATAGCGGAAGAAAACGGCCGCCTAAAGCGGATGTATACCGAGATGAGCATACAGATTGCTTTGCTAAAGGAAGTGCTTGGGAAAAAGCCCTAAGGCCACTCCGAGGGAAGGAACCTCTCGGTGAGTATTCCAATCACCTGCCGGTCTCAATGGGTGGCCGTTGAAGTGGCCGCTGATCGTGCGCTTGGTCGATCAGGAAACCAGCGAAGAGATCAAACGAGACAAAGAGCCGTTTATTGCTTTCTAACAAATTTCGAGAAAAGGTCCCGATGTTTCCATCGGGACCTTTTTTATTGCGTAAAGCCTGATTTACGACGGCATCTTGGTTGTGCGCAAATAGGGTAGTTTCACATCAATTTCGCCAAACTCAGCCTTTGCAGCATCGTCGTCCAGCGCCATAGAAACGATCACATCTTCGCCTTTATGCCAACCGGCAGGCGTGGCCACGGCCATCTTGTCGGTTAACTGGATCGCATCCAGCGCCCGCAGAATTTCATCGAAGTTCCGGCCAACCGACATCGGGTAGATGATCATCAGACGAATTTTCTTGTCCGGACCTATAATAAACACCGTGCGCACGGTGGCCGAATCCGCAGGGGTGCGGCCGTCCGGCAAATAAGCTTCGGCGGGTAGCATATCGTACAGCTTGGCAATGGTCAGGCTGGTGTCGTCCAGAATGGGGAATGTCACAGCAGCACCGGCAATCCCTTCAATATCGCTTTTCCATTTCATGTGCTCTTCGACACTGTCCACCGAAACCCCGATTGTTTTTACGCCCCGTTTGGCGAATTCACCGGCAAGCTTTGCAACGGCCCCGAATTCGGTGGTGCAAACCGGTGTGAAATCTTTGGGGTGTGAAAATAACACAGCGTAGCTGTCGTCAATCCAGTCGTGGAATCTGATCGTGCCTTCGGACGATTCTGCGGTGAAATCGGGGGCGATATCGTTAATGCGTAATGCCATGGTCCTGTTCCTCTATAGATAATGTGTTCCTCGCTGCATTTCTGCAACTTAGAATTAATATAAATTACTTTGCGAAATATGCGAGTCCTCTTGACTCGTCACAGTGTCGCACAGAGGTCTATGCCGACTTTAACACCCGCTCAACCGTTGCAATCGCATCCTCGGCATCCGGGCTTAACGCCCGCCCGTCACGCCCGGAAACACTCTGAATCATCTGCACCGTATCCGCCATTGCCTCCTGCCCAGCCAGCCGTTTCAAACGACGTGCCAACCGGCGCACAGTCTCGTGCGGGTTTTTACCCTGCGCTGCAATCCAGCGAGCGAAAATCACGATTTCCTCGGCCTCGTCCGGATCCACATTAAAAACCGATTGCGCCTGCTGCACCATCGAGTCCGACATCGACTGATCCCACAGTCCGTCCATCTGCACCGTCGCCGCCACAATTCCTGCCGCCGCCAACCGCGCATCATCCAGCGTATCTATGGGATGCACATTTGCCCGCCGCTTAAACCCGAACCGCCGCGCCGCAAGCCGCACATCATTGGCCGCGTTTTTCAGCTCGCCTGCGACATACCCCGCCCGCTTTATCCGGTTATACCAAATCAAGGCCCCGACAAGCAGACCGACAATCGCTATAATAGCAGGCATAATAATCCTAACTCGCTCAACCAAAGGTTTCCCCAGATTTGCAAATATATTGTCGCGATACAATAGAATTTCCACACCCCCTTGCCCCGCCTGCGTCACAAGGGCAATCTGTATCCGAAACCGGATTCAGGAGGCATCAAATGTCCAACACCAAAAACTTCTATATCAACGGCCAGTGGGTCGCCCCCAGCACCCCCAATGATTTTGACGTGATCAACCCGTCAAACGAAGAAGTCTGTGCCACCATTTCGCTTGGCACCAAAGCCGACACAAACGCCGCCGTTGCTGCCGCCAAAACCGCCTTTCCCGCATGGGCTGCCGTGCCGAAATCGGACAAGCTGGATTTCCTGAACGCCGTATTGAAAGAATACAAAAACCGCACCGACGATCTGGCCCAAGCCATGTCGCTGGAAATGGGCGCGCCGATTGATCTGGCCAAAACCTCGCAGGTCGGGGCCGGTATCTGGCACATCAGCAATTTCATCACCGCGTTCAAGGATTTCGAATTCGACCGCATGCTGGGCGCCCACGCCCCCAATGACCGCATCCTGATGGAGCCGATCGGCGTCACCGCCCTGATCACCCCGTGGAACTGGCCGATGAATCAGGTCACTTTGAAATGCATCCCCGCGATGGCTGTTGGCTGCACGATGATCCTGAAACCCTCCGAAATCGCGCCCCTATCGTCGATCGTTTTCTCCGAGATCATGGACGCCGTCGGCCTGCCCGCCGGTGTCTATAACATGGTAAACGGCGATGGCCCCGGTGTGGGCACCCAACTGTCCGGCCACCCCGATGTCGATATGGTATCCTTCACCGGCTCGACCCGCGCCGGTGCGCTGATCACCAAAAACGCTGCGGATACTGTGAAACGGGTTTCTCTGGAACTGGGCGGCAAAGGGGCAAACATCATCTACGCCGATGCGGATGACAAGGCTGTAAAACGCGGTGTGCTGCACTGCATGCAGAACTCGGGCCAGTCCTGCAACGCACCCACACGGATGCTGGTGGAACGCTCGGTCTATGATCAGGCGGTCGAAACCGCCGCCGAGGTTGCCAAGTCCATCAAGGTTGGCCCAGCCGACAAGGAAGGCCGCCACATCGGCCCCGTGGTATCCGAGGTGCAATACAACAAAATTCAGGACATGATCCAGAAAGGCATTGACGAAGGTGCCCGTCTGGTCGCCGGTGGTCTGGGCCGCCCCGACGGGTTGAACCGCGGCTATTATGTGCGCCCGACGGTATTTGCCGATGTCAGCAACGACATGACGATTGCCCAACAGGAAATCTTTGGCCCCGTGCTGTCGATCATCCCGTTTGACACCGAAGAACAGGCGCTGGAAATCGCCAATGATACGGTTTACGGGCTGACCAATTACGTCCAGACCCAGGACCACGCCAAAGCCAACCGCGCGGCACGGGCGTTGCGTTCCGGCATGGTCGAGATCAACGGCACATCACGCGGGGCCGGTGCACCATTTGGCGGCTATAAACAGTCCGGCTCGGGTCGCGAAGGCGGCGTCTGGGGGCTGGATGATTTTCTGGAAGTAAAATCGGTAAGTGGTTGGGTGGAGTAGGGTGGGGTTTCACCCCACCATCCGGTCAGTTGAATTACGCTTAGGTAGCGGTGGGGTAAAACCCCACCCTACATATCTAATACTTGTCATCCATCGGTTTCAAAGCCATTCTGATCATAATTACTGATATATCTTGTCAAGAGCACCTCCAAGTCATCAGGATACCCATAGAATTCTAGATCAAATTGCTCAAAAATTCCTGCGTCTTTACTTAACGCGGACTCAAGCTGTCCTTGGCGTGTTTCCCAATTTTGCGACGGACCTGCTTTTCCAAAAACGCTATTTGCGCGTCTAACTATATCAGACATTTTACTAGCCCCAATCAAATCTAGAGCTAGCGGTGCAAAATGCGCCAAATTTCCTGAGCTGTTAAAGTAGTATTGATCAAATCCGCCGTTGTTTATCTCTGCTTCCAACTCCCAAACAGAAATAAGAACACGATCTTTTTCTGCTAATAAATCAAAATTGAAACCATCAAACTTTTTTTGTGAACATATTACAGAATCTTCCAAGGTGGTTTTTTCTTGATCAGCAATTTCCAAAGACCTGGGAGAAATCATCGATAGCATTTTCATGATGAACTTTTTCATCCGCAATCACGCCTTCCTGACAATCACCGACCCCACCGAATACCCCGCCCCAAATGAACAGATAATCCCCACATCCCCGCTCTGGAAATCATCCGAATATTTGGAAAACGCAATAATCGACCCCGCCGAAGACGTGTTGGCATAATCCTGCAAAATATTTGGCTGCTCGCCCGCTTCGGGCACCCGTCCCAGCACCTTTTTACCAATAAAATCATTCATCGCCTTGTTGGCCTGATGCAGCCACATCCGGCGCAGATCGGCGGGGGCGACCCCGTTGTCCTCAATATGCCCCAGCATATGTTTGGCGACAATCGGCAGCACCTCTTTGAACACCTTGCGCCCGTTCTGCATGAACTGCATATCGCGCCGGTCCTTCACCCCGTCAGGGCGCGAGCGGCGCAAAAATCCGTTATTGTTACGGATGTTGTTGGAAAACTGCGTCAGGCAACGGGTGGAAATAATATCGAAATGCTCGCCCGCCGCATCCTCTTTGCGCTCGACCAAAGTGGCCGTGCAAACGTCGCCGAAAATGAAATGGCAATCACGGTCCCGCCACTCCAGATGGCCTGAACAGATTTCAGGATTCACCACCAGAATGGCCCGCGCGGAACCCGAGCGGATCATATCCGCCGCTGCCTGTATACCAAAAGTCGCAGACGAACAGGCCACGTTCATATCAAAGCCAAAGCCGTTGATCCCCAACAGCTCCTGCACCTCGATCGCAATCGCCGGATAGGCCCGCTCCATATTAGATGCCGCCACGATCACTGCATCCACATCCTCGGGCGATTTTCCGGCTGATTTCAACGCCTTGGTGCAGGCGTCCAGCGCCATTTCCGCCATGATCCCCGGCTCGTCGTCCGAGCGCTGCCGCAACAGGGGATGCATCACCTTGGGGTCCAGAACACCGGTTTTATCCATCACATGGCGCCGGTGAATGCCGCTGGCAGCCACGATGAAATCAACGCTGGAATAGGCTTTGGCCTCGACCTCGCCCGCCTCGATGGCCGCTTTGTTTTCCTCGTTGAAAAGGTCCACATAGGCATTGAACGCCTCAACCAGTTCTTCGTTTGTGATGGTTTCTGACGGTGTGAATACCCCCGTCCCCGAAATAACCGGCTGATGCATATCATTACTCCTGTGGTGCTTGTAAATAAGGCCCCGACCGTCCGAAAACGTCAACCCCAATCGCCTTTCCGGCTGCTATTGAATCACAATTTACTGCCTTTCGCTACGCTCAAACGCGAATTGCGATGTGTTTATTCTTATAAAACCGGAAACACTTTAGAACGGACACTTTGCCTTGAAAGTCAGCCCTTTCCCCCCGTCCGGATGCCGCAGACGCAGGCTTTCGGCATGCAGCATAAGGCGCTCGGCCTCTCGCGCCTCGCCACTGGCATAGAACGGATCACCCAGAATGGGATGGCCGATTTCCCGCATATGCACCCGCAACTGATGGCTGCGGCCGGTCTGCGGAAACAGCCGCACACGTGTGGCGTTGTCCTCGTATTTCAGCACCCGCCAGTCGGTGACCGCCTGTTTGCCGTTCTCGAAATCCACATGCTGCAAAGGGCGGTTCGGCCAATCGACAATCAGCGGCAAATCCACCGTGCCGGTCTTTTCCTCGACCCGCCCGAATACCCGCGCAACATAGGTTTTCTTCATCTGCCGCTTTTCAAACTGCAACCCCAGATGCCGCTGCGCGTGCTGCGTCAGGGCAAACACCATCACGCCGGATGTATCCCGATCCAGCCGATGCACCAGCAACGCTTCGGGAAATACCGCCTGCACCCGCGTGATCAGACAATCCGCCAGATGCTCGCCCTTGCCGGGCACGCTTAACAATCCGCTTGGCTTGTCCACCAGCAGCAATTCATGGTCATGGTGCAAAATGGCCAGCGGCCCCTGCGGCGGATTGTATGTGCTTCCTTGCATACGGGCTTAATCACACATCCCGCATCTTTGTTCCACAAATATCCCCGCCGGAGGCCTCAAAGTTTTACCCGCTCCGATTTCGGATCATACATCGGGCGCAAAGACACCTCGGCCTTCACCCGCACCCCTGCTACATCAACCTCGTAAGACGACGCCAGAACATCCGCAGCACTCTCGCCTTTGCAGGGCACATAGCCCAGCCCGATGGCCGCACCCAGCGTATGACCATAGGCACCGGATGACAGATAGCCGACAATCTCGCCATCCCGCAGCACCGGTTCATTGTGATAAAGCAACGGCTCCGAATCCACCAATCTGAATTGCAGCAAACGGGCGTTCAGCCCGTTTTCCTTTTTCTTCAAAACCGCGTTGCGCCCGATGAACGCAGACTTGCCGGTTTTCACTGCAAAGCCCAATCCAGCCTCAAGCACATGATCCTCGCAGGTGATATCATGGCCAAAATGCCGAAACCCTTTTTCGATCCGGCAGGAATCCATCATATGCATCCCGCACATCTTCAGCCCCATATCCTGACCGGCCCCCTGCAGCACCTCGAACACATGCGCGGCCATATCGGAAGAAACGTATATCTCCCAACCCAGTTCGCCGACATACGACACCCGATGCGCCCGCGCCAGACCCATGCCGATTTCGATTTGCTGCATTGTGCCGAAAGGGTTGACGACATTGGAGAAATCATTCGGGGAAACCTTCTGCATCAGCGCCCGCGCGCTTGGCCCCATCACCGCCAGCACGCCTTCGGCAGCCGTCACATCGGTGATCACCGCATTATAGTCGCCCAGATGGCGACGCAGCCATGTCTGATCCGCCAGCCGTGTCATGGCCGGAGTCACCACCAGATAGGCAGTTTCCGACAGGCGCGTTACGGTCACATCCGCCTCGATCCCGCCACGGGTATTCAGGAATTGCGTATAGACAATCTTGCCCACCGGCACCGACATATCATTGCCGCAGACATGGTTCAAAAACACCTCTGCATCGCGCCCCTCGACCCTGATCTTGCCAAAGGACGACATGTCATACATGCCAACATTTTCACGCACCGCGCGGTGTTCGGCAGCGGCGTTCTCAAACCAGTTCTGCCGCTTCCACGAATAGCGGTATTCGCGCTCCTGCCCCTCATTTGCAAACCAGTTGGCACGTTCCCATCCGGTAGCCTCGCCCATCACCGCGCCCTGATCCAGCAGGTGCTGATGGAAGGGCGAGCGCCGCACGCCCCGCGCCGTGGCCTTTTGCCGGTAAGGGAAATGATCGGCATAGAGCAGGCCCAGCGTTTCCTTGGAGCGTTCAAACAAATACGTCTTGTTGCCCTGAAACGGCTGCATACGGCTGATATCGACATCCCCCAGATCAAACGGCTTTTCACCATCCTGCATCCACTGCGCCAGCGCCATCCCGGCCCCGCCCGCCGACTGGATACCGATTGAATTGAACCCGGCCGCCACCCAGTAATTCTCAAGCTCCGGCGCAAGCCCCAGATGATAGGCATCATCCGGCGTGAAACTTTCCGGTCCGTTAAAAAACGTATGAATCCCCGCCTCGGCCAGCAAGGGCATCCGGTTGATTGCCGCCTCCAAGATCGGCTCGAAGTGGTCAAAATCCTCGGGCAGTTGATCAAACTCGAAATCCGCAGGGATTCCATTCATCCCCCAAGGCTTGGCATTCGGCTCGAACGCGCCCAGCAGGAATTTACCCGCATCCTCTTTGTAATAGGCACATTCATCCGGCACCCGCAGCACAGGCAATTGCTCCAGCCCTTTGATCGGTTCGGTGACAATATAGAAATGCTCGCAGGCCTGCAGCGGCACATTCACCCCCGCCATGCGGCCTACTTCATGCCCCCACATACCGGCGCAATTCACCACATGGTCGGCGGCAATAAATCCCTGCCCCGCGTCTGTTTCCCATTCCACGCCGGTTGCCCGCCCATCCGCCGTGCGTATCCCTGAAACCCTTACCCGTTCCAGCACCTGCGCCCCGCGCATCCGCGCGCCCTTGGCCAGTGCCAGCGCGATATTGGCCGGATCACCCTGTCCGTCCTCGGGGATCAGAACACCTGCCACCACATCGTCGATATTCAGATGCGAATAGCGGGCCTTCACTTCCTGCGCCGTGATATCCTCGGCCGCAACACCAAAAGCCCGCGCCATGGCCGCCCCGCGAAACAGCTCTTCGCGCCGGTCCTCGGTCAGCGCAACCGAGATCGACCCACAGGTGCGCAGCCCCGTCGCTACGCCGGTTTCTTCCTCCAGCGAGGCATATAAATCGCGACTGTATTTCGCCAGCTTGGTCATGTTGCTGGAGGACCGCAACTGACCGATCAACCCCGCCGCATGCCACGTCGTGCCGCTGGTCAGCGCCTTGCGCTCCAGCAGCACAACTTCCTTCCAGCCCAGTTTCGCCAGATGATAGGCAACCGAACACCCGATCACCCCGCCACCGATTATAACCACACGCGCCTTTTCGGGAATGTTCATGCACGTATCCTTTCATTCGCCGGATCCCACAGCGGCGCATCCTCTTGCACCACCGCAGGCCGCCGTTCGCCATAGATTTCAACCTCGATCCTTGTGCCCGGCACCGCCAGATCGGCCCGCAACATGCCCAGCGCAATACTGGCATTCACACGATAGCCCCAGCCGCCGGATGTGGTTTCGCCCACCACCTGCCCGTCATGCCAAAGCGTCGACATATAGGGCGCGTCCGCCTGCCCCGCATCCACGATCAGCGTGACAAAGCGTTTCGCAACACCCGCCTGTTTTTCTGCCAGCAACGCCGCCTTGCCGGGGAAATCCTGCGGTTTGTCCAGTTTCACGAACCGCTCCAGCCCGCCTTCCAGCAAGGTGTAATCGGTCGACAAATCCCCCTTCCACGCACGATAGCCTTTTTCCAGCCGCAGCCGGTCCAGCGCATACATGCCAAAGGGTTTCGCCCCCGCCGCAGTTACCGCATCCCAGATCGCGGGCGCGTCATCCATGGCGCAATGCACCTCCCAGCCCAGTTCACCGGCAAAGGACACCCGCAACAATTCACAAGCCTTGCCTGCCACCACGGCATCCTGACGGGTTAGCCAGCCTTTGGACAGGTCCGCATCCGTCATACCCGCCAGCACATCACGCGCCTTTGGCCCCGTGACCAGCAGACATTCCATTTCCTCGGAGTGATCCGTGACCGTGATGCCATCAGGGGCCTGCCGCGACAGCAACTCGCCATCATGCCATTGCGCTGTGGCAGCTGTGATCAGATCAACCTCGCCCTCCGATCGCGGGATCACCGACATTTCCGTCACAATCCGCCCGCGACTGTCGGCGAAATAGGCCAGCCCGACGCGCCCGACAGACGGCAGGCGCGAGGCCGTCAGCCCGTCCAGCCAGTCACACGCGCCTTCACCCCGCACCTTGATCCGTGTAAAGCCGGAAATCGCCAGCACACCACATCCATCGCGCACAGCTTCGCATTCCTCGCGAATACGCGGCTCCCACGGCCCGTCGCGCATCCAGGTTTGCGTGGCCTTTTCGCTCAGGTCATCACCCGCTTTAGCAAACCAGTTCGCCCGCTCCCAACCGTTATAAGCCCCCATCACTGCCCCTGCATCGCGCAGGCGGCTATCCAGCGACGACAACCGTTTGTTGCGGCCTGCAGGCCATTCATGATGCGGAAAATGCATGGCGTATTCGTGGCCATACACCTCTTTTCCTTTGGCAACGCAGTAGTCGTCATCCACAAAACCGGTAAACCGGCGTGGATCGCATGACCACATATCCCATTCGGTTTCACCCGTGGTGATCCATTCGGCCAGCACCTTGCCAGCCCCGCCCGCCTGCGCGATGCCAAAGGTAAATACACACGCCTCGAACGCATTCTTTACCCCCGGCATCGGCCCGATCAGCGGATTGCCATCGGGCGTATAGGGGATTGGCCCGTTGATCACCTTGCTGATCCCTGCCGTGCCCAATATCGGCACCCGCGCCATCGCGTCCTCGATATACCATTCCAGCCGCTCCAGATCATCCGGATACAGCTGAAAGGAAAAATCATCCGGCATCGGATCATCCGGCGTGACCCAATGCGCCTTGCAGCCCTTTTCATAGGGGCCAAGGTTCAGCCCATGTTTTTCCTGCCGCAGATAATAGGACGTATCCACATCCCGCAGCAGCGGCAGCTTATGGCCGGTTTCGCGGCTCCAGACCTCCAGCTCGGGGATTTCATCGGTCAGCATATACTGATGGCTCATCACCATCATGGGCACGCGGCGCCCGCCATAGGGGCGGAACCATTCGCCCACCCGCTGGGCGTAATACCCGGCGGCATTGACCACGAATTCACAGCGGATTTCACCCTTGTCGGTCTCGACCACCCACTCGCCCCCTTCGCGCCGCACGCCGGTTGCCGGGGTAAACCGCAAAATCCGCGCCCCCAGATCGCGCGCGCCCTTGGCCAGCGCCTGCGTCATCTGCGCCGGATCAATATCGCCGTCATAAGGATCAAACAGAGCCCCCGCCAGATCATGCGTTTCAAGGAAAGGGTAACGCGGTTTAACCTCGCCCACACCCAGCATCTGGATGTCCATGCCCTGATAGCGCCCCATTCCACAGGCGCGCTCAAATTCCTGCATCCTCTCCTTGCTGTGGGCCAGCCGGATTGAACCGGTGACATGGTAATTCATCGGATAATCCACCACCTGTCCCAGATCGCGATAGAGTTCGGTCGAATAGCGCTGCATATTCATCAATGACCAACTGGTGGAAAAGGTCGGCACATTCCCTGCCGCGTGCCATGTGCTGCCTGCTGTCAGTTCGTTCTTTTCCAGCAGAACGCAGTCAGTCCAACCGGCCTTGGCCAGATGATACAGGAACGAGGCCCCGACCGCCCCGCCACCAATAATGACCACACGGGCAGTTGTGGGAAAATTGGACATAATCCGCTCCTTTTCAGTAAACCGGCGGAGCAATCACCCAGATCGCAACGGCAGGTTTGTCATATGGATTGGACCAGCGGTGCATCTCGCCTTTGATGCGGAAACTGTCACCGGGGTGAATGGTAAACTTGCGGCCCGCGATCCACAGGTCCAGCTTGCCGGACACCAAATATCCGACTTCCTGCGTTGGCCGTGCCACGGCTTCGCCTACTTCCGAATGGGGCTCAAAGGTGGAATGAACCACCTCGAAATCATCGGTCAGATCAGGTGAGAGCAATTCCTCGACCAGCCCCGCCTCGCGGTTGCCAATGCTGCGCCGCGCCCCCTTTCGCACCACATAGCCTTCTTCACCCGCAGGGGCGGCGGCATGGGAAAACAGCATGGATATGGGCACATCCAGTGCCGCGGAAATTTTGCGTAGATCATCTACAGACGGATCCGACAAATCCCGCTCGACCTGTGACAACCACCCAACGGATCGCCCCAACCTTTCAGCCAGCTCCGTTAAAGTCACCCCGCGCGACTTGCGAATGGCCCGCAGATCAGCTCCCAATGTTTTACTGTTTGCCGGATTGGTATGTAACACTGCATGAAATTCCTTATGAAATTTTCACCTATAATTTCATTATTGCCCACAAATTTGATTCCCTGCAAGAAGGTTTTCATCTTCTTCTTTTCAAAAGTACCTCCGCCGGAGGCCTAAAAGTCTGGCCGAGCAAAGCGAGGCCCCCGCCGACCCGTCAGCCCCTGCCAAGGGGGCGTCGGGGCGGAACACCTGACTATCGGGAAAACACAGACGCCAGAATAGCCGCCAGTGCCTCGGCATCCTCATCACCAAAGGCGTCCGGCTGGTTGCTGTCGATGTCAAACACTCCCAGCAATGCACCACCCTTATCCCAAACCGGCAAAACCAACTCGCTTCGGGTGCTGGAGGCACAGGCGATATGCCCGTCAAAGCTTTCAACATCCGCCACCAGTTGCACCTGACCCGTGCGCGCCGCAGCCCCACACACCCCGCGCGAAAACGGGATCACAAGGCAACCGTGGCCGCCCTGATAGGGACCGATCTTTAACAGATCGTTCCCCACATTGCGGTAAAACCCCGTCCAATCAAAACGCTCATCACTATGGTGCACCTCGCAGGCCACCGTGGCCATCAGGGAAACGGTATCCGTTTCCCCTTGGGTCAGGGCCGCGATGCGCTCCGCAAGGGGCGGGTAGTCCACCTTTACACCCGTTCAATCGCAATCGCGGTGCCTTCGCCGCCGCCGATGCAAATCGCCGCCACACCGCGTTTCAATCCGCGTTTTTCCAGCGCATTCAGCAGGGTCACGATGATCCGCGTGCCGGATGCCCCGATCGGGTGGCCCAGCGCGCAGGCACCGCCGTTCACGTTCACGATGTCGCGCGGCACGCCCAGTTCATGCATCAACGCCATCGGCACCACGGCAAAGGCCTCGTTCACCTCCCACAGATCCACATCCGACACCGACCAGCCGATTTTGGCCAGCAGTTTCTGAACCGCAGGAACGGGTGCTGTGGTGAACCAGCCCGGAGCCTGTGCATGGCTTTCATGCCCCAGTATCCGCGCCCGCACCTTCAGGCCCTTTTCGGCTGCGGCTTCGGCGCTTGCCATAACCAGTGCCGCCGCGCCATCGGAAATGGAGGACGCGTTCGCCGCCGTCACCGTGCCGTCCTTCTTGAACGCCGGACGCAATTGCGGGATCTTCTCGGGCCGCGCCTTGGCCGGTTGCTCGTCCGCCGCCACCACGGTTTCCCCGCGCCGCGTGGTCAATGTGACCGGCGTGATTTCCCCGTCAAACGCGCCGCTCTTTTCGGCCTCCAATGCGTTTGATAGTGACCTCAGCGCGAATTCATCCTGATCTTCGCGGGTGAACTGGAACTTTTCGGCGCAATCTTCGGCAAAGGTGCCCATCAGGCGACCCTTGTCATAGGCATCCTCCAATCCATCCAGAAACATACTGTCTTGAACGTTCTGATGGCCGATCCGCGCCCCGCCGCGCATCTTGGGCAGCAGATAAGGCGCGTTGGTCATGCTCTCCATGCCACCAGCCACCATTACCGACCTGCTGCCCAGCGCAATCTGGTCAAACGCCATCATCGCCGTACGCATCCCTGATCCGCACATCTTGTTCAGCGTGGTGGCTGGCACTTCCTCGCCCAGCCCTGCCGCAAAACCGGCCTGCCGTGCGGGGGCCTGTCCCAGACCGGCGGGCAGAACGCAGCCCATCAACACTTCTTCGATCATTTCAGGCGCAGCACAGGCCCCTTCAATCGCGGCCTTTATCGCGGCCCCGCCCAGCACGGGGGTTTCGACCCCGTCGAACAC
The DNA here is from genome assembly GCA_015488685.1 of Marinosulfonomonas sp. GTDB lineage: Bacteria > Pseudomonadota > Alphaproteobacteria > Rhodobacterales > Rhodobacteraceae > Profundibacter. Next base: position 23,529 of record WFNH01000084.1, on the reverse strand, counting down.
CCCTTGAAACCCGCCCATCGGTGTGCGGGACGCTCCGGCGATCACGACTTCTTTCATTTGCTCAATCCTTCATAAAAAATCGACAGCTCTCGGGGTTTGCATACCGTTTGGTAACGATTGCTGTCTACCCTGACGACACCGAAACGTTACGGAGAGTATAATGCAACTGGAAACAACCCCCCGCGACGATGCGCTGGTCGTCACCGCCCTGATGGACCGGATTGACGCCGCCATTGCCATCCAGTTCAAGGATGACTTGCGCATAGTCACCAACGGTGAAGCGCCCCGCGTAGTGCTTGACCTGTCACATGTCGATTTTCTGGACAGCAGCGGATTGGGTGCCGTTGTCGCCGCAATGAAACTGCTTGCGCCGGCACAAAAACTGGAACTGGCCGGACTTGGTCCCAATGTCGAAAAGGTATTTCGCCTGACGCGTATGGATTCTGTGTTCACCATTCACAGCAGTGTAGACGCCGCTTTTGACGGGGTTGCCAAAGCATCCTGACCTATTGATCCTGTTGATGAAAAGGGCTGAACCTTGCCTCAGTTACAAAATCTGAACAATAATAGTTTCCGCATCACCTTCCCGGGAAAACCGCTGGCCGTTCGTTCGGCTCTTGCGCAGATGATGGAGCAACTTACCGCACTTGATCTGTCCGATCATGACCGGGGAAACATCGAACTGGTTTTGGCTGAAGCGATGAACAACATCGTCGAACATGCTTATATCGACACCCCGGATGGCGTGGTCGAATTGCAAATCACCCCGACATATAATGGACTGGTTTGTCACCTGCGGGACGAAGGTGTGCCAATGCCGGAAGGCAAAGCGCCCAACGGGTCCCCCGCCCCGCTGGATTGCAACACCGAGGAACTGCCGGAAGGTGGATTTGGCTGGTTCCTGATTCGCGATCTGGCACATGAATTGAACTACACCCGCATATCCGGGAAGAACCTGCTTAGCTTTCGGATTTCTGTGGGGGCAACATAATTCCCCCATAATTGATGCCATTTCGTGCAAAATGCCGTATTTTGGCCTCAATCGCACCTCAAGTCGGACAGAATAACAGGGAATATTCAAAGGGTAGCTGCATATAGCTTCCCTCGGCGTCGTGTTTAACAGCCCCCACCCAGTTCGCGACGTCGAGGACTACTCCCCAAAAAATCAAATTGGAATTGCCCCGAAACCGGCCTAGGGTTTGCTTTGCATACAGCAAAGGAGACGACGCAATGCGCGATTACCATCTGCCGGGCCGATCGGCCGTCTATGCCAGAAACGGGATGTGTGCAACATCGCACCCCTTGGCCGCCAAAGTTGCCGTGCAAATGCTGGAAGCGGGCGGAAATGCAGTGGATGCCGCGATTGCTGCCGCTGTATTGCTGGGGATTTGCGAACCCCAAAGCACCGGCATTGGTGGCGACTGTTTCGTCCTGCTGAAACCGGCAGACAGCGAAGATATTGTGGCGCTGAACGGATCGGGCCGCGCGCCTGCCGGGTTGTCGGCGCAAAAAATGCGTGACGCGGGCCACAAAACCATTCCCCTTGGCAGCCCTGATGCCGTCACCATCCCCGGTGCAATCGACGCCTTTTGCCGCCTGTCCAAAGATTGGGGCAAGATCGGGTTGAAAGCCTCGCTTGCACCTGCAATCTATTACGCCGAAACCGGTGTGCCGGTCGCGCCGCGTGCCTCGTTCGACTGGGTGGGAAATGCCGAACGCCTGCAAGGGGCCGCGCGGAAATTTTACCTGAATGATGGTGCCCCGCTGACCGCTGGCCAGATTTTCCGTGCCCCCGGTCAAGCCGAAGTTCTGCGCCACATTTCCACAGAGGGTCGTGACGGATTTTACGAGGGCGAAGTCGCCGAAGATATGGTGAATTCCCTGCAAGCAATGGGTGGCAGTCACACGCTGGACGATTTCGCCGCCACCGCCTGCGACTATACCGATCCGGTCAGCGGACAATACAAAGGTTATGAACTGGTCGAACATCCGCCCAACGGCCAAGGCGCGACCGCCATTCTGATGGCGAAAATACTGACCCATTTTGATCTGCCCGCACTGGACCCCTTTGGCGCCAAGCGCGCCCATCTGGAAGCCGAGGCCGCCAAACTGGCCTATGACGCCCGCAACCGTTTTATCGCTGACCCCGATATGACCACCCGTCTGGACCACATGCTGGCTGATGAAACTGCAACCAAACTGGCCGCGCTGATTGATCCTAACCATGCAATGGAAAACCCCGCCGCCCTGTCGGAAACCGTGCATAAGGACACGGTATACCTGACCGTGGTCGACAAAGACCGGATGGCGGTTTCGCTGATCTATTCGATCTATTACGCCTTTGGTTCCGGCCTTGCCTCGAACAGGTTCGGCATCAACTTCCAGAACCGTGGCGCAGGGTTCAACCTGATCAAAGGCCACCCGAACGAGGCCGGCGGCGGCAAGCGTCCAATGCACACGATCATTCCGGGGATGCTGAAACAGGATGGCAAGTTGATTATGCCCTTCGGTGTGATGGGCGGGGCTTATCAGCCCAATGGCCATGTGCGGCTTATGACCAATATGGTCGATTTCGGCCTGCACCCTCAGGCCGCCATCGACGCCCCGCGCAGTTTTTCAGACGAAGGCGTGATGAATGTCGAACGCGGCTATAGCGATGCGGTGCGTCAAGAACTGGCCGATATGGGCCACAAAGTGGTGATCCCCAAAGCCGCATTGGGCGGCGCGCAGGCGATCCGCATTGACCATGACGCAGGTGTGCTGATCGGCGCATCGGATCCGCGCAAGGATGGCTGTGCTTTGGGGTATTAGGCAGCTTTAGTTTAACTGGAACTGCAACGGATATTGCCCATCCTCGAAATCCCCGAACAGGTCGGGCAGATCGGGGTGGCTGATCGGCTCGCCGGTATAGTCGGCGATAAGGTTCTGTTCCGACACATAAGCCACATAATAGCTTTGGTCGTTTTCCGCCAGCAGGTGGTAAAACGGCTGATCCTTGTTCGGGCGCACCTCTTCGGGGATGGCCTCATACCAGTCCTCGGTATTGGCGAACATGGCGTCCACGTCAAAAACCACCCCGCGGAAGGGATGTTTCCTGTGGCGCACAACCTGGCCCAAATGATATTTCGCACGCGATTTTAACATTGCTTTTCAGCCCCCATATCCCGTTATTAATACCGGAACGGGTGCCTGTCCATGCAGGAAGGTGTGAAAAGAAGGAAACAGTTTGTGAATCTATTTCTAACAGTGCTTGAAATTGTCACGCCTGTTTTCCTGCTCGCCGCGATCGGGTTCACATGGGTCAAGCTGGGATTCGAGTATCGGGTCGAATTTGTTACCCGTCTGGCGATGACCCTTTCGGTGCCTTGCCTGATCTTCACCGCCCTGATGAAAACCGAGATCGACCCCGCCGCGCTGGCCACATTGTCCTATGCCGCGCTGGCGGCTTACGGGGCAGTCACGCTGCTGTCTTACCTTCTGGTGCATGGCACAGGGTTGGAACATCGCACCTACCTTGCCCCCATCATTTTCGGCAACACCGGTAATCTGGGCCTGCCGCTGGCGCTGTTTGCTTTTGGCGAAACGGGGTTGGGCTATGCCGTGGTGGTGTTCGCGATCATGGCAATCCTGTCGTTTACCTTCGGGGTCTGGCTGGTGTCTGGCGGGGGGTCTCCGCTGAAGGCCATCAAGGAACCCATCGTTGCCGCCACCCTGCTGGGCGCCTTGTTCATGTGGCAAGGCTGGCAAACGCCCAAAGCCATCACCAACACGCTGGAACTGATCGGCCAGATGGCCATCCCGATCATGCTGCTGACCCTTGGCGTGGCCGTGGCCCGCCTGAAACCAGGGCGCATGGGGCGGGCGGTTTGGCTGTCACTGGCCAAAGTGGTGATTTGTGTTGGCGCGGCATGGGGTGTCGGCCTCTGGCTAAACCTGCCGCCGGTGCCCTTTGCCGTTTTGGTCATGCAGGTATCCACGCCCGTTGCCGTAACATCCTATATGCTAGCGGAAAAATACGGCGCTGATGCCGATGCCGTTGCGGGGCTGGTGGTGGTTTCAACACTGCTAAGCGTAGTCACGATCCCGCTAACATTGGCATTTTTACTGTAGCACAGCAATTTCAGCCTTTTATCCTGTGCCCGATTTGGGCTAAACTGGGTGAAAATATAAAACAACGAGTATGCGAGAGGCGTAATGAGCAGACTTCTTCGCGCGACAGTATTGACGTTACTAGTGGCCTCTTGCGGGGGCGGTGGAAACTATTCCGCGCCGCGCAATCTGGATGATGCCTGTAGTATCCTTGATCAGCGCCCGTCCTTTTTGAAGGCCATGCAAAGGTCCGAGCGTCGCTGGGGTATTCCGGTGCATGTGCAGATGGCGACCATCTATCAGGAAAGCAAATTCATCGGCAACGCCCGCACCCCGTTCCATTATGTCCTTGGCGTTATTCCGATGGGGCGACAATCGTCTGCCTATGGATATTCGCAAGCCCTGGACGCGACGTGGAAGGAATATAAACGCGGACCCGGACGTTCAGGGGCCAAGCGGGACGATATTGACGATGCCACCGATTTTATGGGCTGGTATATGTCGCAATCGACCGAACGGCTGGGGATCAGTCCAAATGACGCCCGTGCACAATATCTGGCCTATCACGAAGGCCGCAGCGGGTATGCGCGGGGCAGCCATAATAGCAAACCGTGGCTGATGCGGATCGCCAACGAGATCGGCGCGCGTTCGGAGACCTATCAGCTACAGCTTATGGCCTGCGGAAAGACGTGATTAGAATCCACGATCCTCGGCTTCCAGATCAATGCTGAACAGGCGGTTAGGCAATTTCACGCCCTTCTCCAGCTTGTTCAGAACCAACGTGGTTTCCCCGCCGGTGCCGTCAACAATCACCCATTGGCGCAACTCAATCGGGTTGGATGTGAACATCAAGCGTATCGTTCCGTAATCCGGATGTTCTGGATCCTGGGCGATAACCGTTGTGGTTTTCCCGTCCGATGTATGACCCACAACCATTTTCGCCCGCGCCAGATTGACGTTCTTTTGCAAGACAATCCCCAATGGCGTGCGCTTTAGCGGATATTGTTCGGGCGTGGTGTTGGATTTCCCGTCAAAAATGGCAACGGTACCAGCACTGGCCAGAACCAGCGTTTTGTCAGGCGGGGCATATTCAAACCGGATACGTCCGGGGCGACGGATATAGATCGTCCCCGTTGAAATCGTCCCATCGCCATTGATCTGGGTAAATCCCCCCTTGGCAGTGGTGAATTTGTTCAGATAGTTGGAAATCTGGTTCAGCGACAGCTTTTCAGCGGCCACCGGCAGCGACAGAGCAACCCATAAAACGGGCAAAATCAGCAAGCGTAAATGTTTCATATGTCCTATTTAAGCATCACAGACGGGTTTTCCACCCCTTACTGTATCCGCCCCTTTTCACAAGCAGTTTACTGCTGTTCCGGCACCAGAATTTCACGCTTGCCTACATGGTTCGCGGCACTGACCAGACCTGCATCTTCCATCTGCTCGACCAGACGCGCGGCTTTGTTATAGCCAATCGCCAGTTTGCGTTGGATATAGCTGGTGGAACATTTGCGATCCTTGACCACAATCGCAACCGCCTGATCATATAGCGCATCCTCACCATTGGTGTTACCACCCAGTCCCAACACCAGATCGATACTGTTTTCGGCATCTCCTTCCGGTCCTTCAACCACGCCGCTAACATAATCTGGCGCGCCAAAGCTTTTCAGATGATTGACGATTTCCTCGACCTCTTCGTCGCTGACGAACGGGCCGTGCACACGGGTGATTTTCGCACCACCGGCCATATACAGCATATCGCCCATACCCAGCAGCTGTTCGGCACCCTGTTCACCCAGAATGGTGCGGCTGTCGATTTTGCTGGTCACCTGAAACGAAATCCGGGTGGGGAAGTTGGCCTTGATCGTGCCGGTGATCACATCCACCGACGGACGCTGCGTGGCCATGATCATATGGATACCCGAGGCCCGCGCCATCTGCGCCAGACGCTGGATGCAGGCTTCGATTTCCTTGCCTGCGACCATCATCAGGTCGGCCATCTCGTCCACGATCACCACGATATAGGGCAGGGTTTCGGGGATGGATTCTTCGGTCTCGAAAATCGGATCACCGGTTTCGTCGTCAAATCCGGTCTGCACCGTGCGGCTGAACATCTCGCCTTTTTCCAAGGCATCGCGTACGCGGCCGTTATAGCCCTCAATGTTACGCACGCCCATCTTGGACATCTTGCGATAGCGTTCTTCCATCTCGCCCACAGCCCATTTCAGGGCCACAACCGCCTTTTTCGGGTCGGTCACAACGGGGGACAGCAGATGCGGGATGCCATCATAAACCGACAATTCCAGCATTTTGGGGTCGATCATGATCAAGCGGCATTCCTCGGGCGTCAGCTTGTAAAGCAGGCTGAGGATCATCGTGTTGATCGCCACGGATTTACCCGAACCGGTGGTCCCCGCAATCAGCAGGTGGGGCATTTTCGCCAGATTGGTAACGATGGGATCACCGCCAATATCCTTGCCCAAGGCCAGCGGCAGGCGCAGGTTGCTGTCGCCAAAATCGCGGGTCGACAGGATTTCGCGCAGCATCACCTTTTCGCGGTGTTCATTGGGCAATTCGATGCCGATCACCGAACGGCCTGGCACGGTCGAAACACGCGCCGAAAGGGCCGACATGGACCGTGCGATGTCATCGGCCAGACCGATTACACGGCTGGCTTTCAAACCGGGGGCCGGTTCCAGTTCATACATGGTGACCACAGGACCGGGACGCACGCTGACGATTTCGCCTTTGACGCCGTAATCATCCAGAACGGTTTCCAGCATCCGCGCGTTCTGCTCCAGTGCCTCGTCCGACAGTTGATGCCGCTGGATGTTCACGTGGTTTTCCAGCAGTGACAGTGGCGGGTGTTCGTAATCGCTGTGCTTTTCCTCGAACTGCAGTTTTGGCTGTGCTTCGGCCTTGGCCTGCGTCGAAGGCGTCGGCGCCTTGCGCGGGGCATGTTGCACCACAGGTTTTGGCGGCACAGCAGGTTGCACCACGGGGGAGGCAGGCGCGACCGGCTCGAACATCATCGGGTCTTGCGGTTGTGCGGCGTCCATTTGTGGCTCGGAAGGTGCTTGCAGCGGCGGTTCCGTGTTCAAAATCAGCGGCTGCGGCCCGCGACGGCGGGTCACTTGCGGTTCGGCACGGGCGGCGGTCGCAACCTGCGCCTGACGCGCCCGCATACGGATCGCATCGGAAATCCGTGCCTTGATCCGGTCCTCGCCAATTTCCTCGCTATAAAAATCAGGGTCCAGTTCCTGTTCCACCAACTCGGGTTCAGGATCGGGTGTGCGTTTGATTAGCGACGGCATCCGCGCCAACAAGCCTTGCTTTGCAGGCTGTTCGGCGGGCATTTCGTCATATGCAGGCTCCATCACCGGCTCGGCCCGAAGGGTGGCAGCATTGCGCTTGATCGGGGTTGGCACTGCGGCCAACGCGGCCTCTTCGGCGACGGCGCGTTCGGCCTCGATGCGGGCACGTTCCTTGCGCTGTGCGTTCTTTTCCTGAACATTGCGCGCTGCAATCGCTGCCCCGCTGGCCGATTTACCCAGCAGCGTCATCAAACCGGCATAGGCCATCACTACGCCAACCAGTAAAAAGCGCCCGAAACGTTTCAATTCAGGCACGGTAAAGCCCAGAACGAACAGGGACATGGCAATAACGGCCACCATCATCAGCAAGGAGATGATCTTCAGCCCCAGTGCAGCACTGAACGGCATGACACCCAGCAGGCTGCCCAGCACCATATCGCCAAACAAACCGCCCAACCCGAAACTATGGGTCCACGCGGCAGAGGGTACATGGGTCGAGGCATAAACCGACAAAAGCGCAATCGCTATTGGTGCGAAAATCAACCGGCCAAGTGCTCGTTCTTCACCGCTATGGGTGGCGAACCGCGCCCCCCAGACCAGCAAAACAGCCGGAATGGCCCAAGATCCCCAGCCGATAATCACATAAAGCGGCGAAGCAATAGAGGCCCCAAAGCGCCCCAGCCAGTTTTGCACCGGCTGATCCGAGGCCGACAACCAGCTGGGATCGGACGGCGCATAAGAAGCCAGCAGCATGGCCACCAGAATTCCGGTCACCACCATGCCAATGCCGATCAATTCCTTGCTGCGTCGTTCAATCGCCGCCTGCAATTTTGAATCAAGCAACGGATCGCGCTGTTTTGCCGAATAAGATGCCATGTTTACCTCGTCCTCAACTATAGATGCAGCGTTTCAGGCGCATTAGCCCCTGTCGCATTTCTTGTTTTGGGGCCACCATTGCGACCCTGATATAATTATGTCCCGGATTTCGCCCGTCCACGTCGCGGCTAAGGTAGGCACCGGGCAAAACCCGCACGCCCGTTTCCTGCCACAGCTTCAGGGCCGCCGCTTGGCCATCATCCACCGGCAGCCACAGGAAAAATCCGGCTTCGGGGCTTTGATAGCCCTCGACATCGCCCAGAATTTCGTCGGCAATGTCGAATTTCTCGCAATACAATGCACGGTTTTCGATCACATGGGCCTCGTCTGCCCAAACCTTTTCGGCAACGCGCTGCAACGGCAGCGGAAGTGGCGCGCCGGAAAAGTCGCGCAGTTTCTTGATGCGGGCGATGGACCCTGGGCCACCGGCCACGAAACCCGACCGCAGTCCCGGCAGGTTGGATCGCTTGGAAAGCGAATGGAAAATCAACACCCGTTCCGGATCAACGCCCATTTCGCGGGCCACCTGCAAAGCACCAACCGGCGGGGTATCGCGGTAAATCTCGCTGTAACACTCATCCGCGAAAATCTTGAAATCATATTTCTCGGCCAGTGTGATCAGGTCTTGCCAATACTCACGGCTTGCCACCGCGCCCTGCGGGTTGGAGGGCGAACAGATATAGGCAATCGCGGTGCGGTTCAGCACGTCATCTGGCAGGCCCGCGTAATCGGGCAAAAACCCGTTTTCCGCATCCGCCGCCACATAAACCGGCTCGGCCCCGACCGACAGGGCTGCCACGGCGTAGACCTGATAAAACGGGTTCGGCGTCAGCACCACGGGCTGTTTGCCGCCTTTGGTTTCGGGGCACAGCGCCATCGCGGCGTTATACAGCCCCTCGCGGGTGCCGTTGACGGTGGAAATCTCGGTTGCGGTGTCCACAGTCACGCCAAAGCGGCGCTTGATCCAGCCGGCAATCGAGGCCAGCAATTCGGGCGATCCGGCATTGGGCGGGTATTTGCGGAATTCCTTGCCGTGTTTGGTGATAATATCCAGCACCCAGCCCGGGAAATCATGCTGCGGCTCGCCGATGGTCATATGCAACACATCCCCGCCCGCCGCATGTGCGTCGAGAAGCCCGCGAAGACGCGGAAAAGCATACTCTGGGAGGTTCGAAAACCGCTCCGGAAAGTCCATATCTGCCTCAATTATCGGGATCATTAGCGTCCCGTTTGAGATGAATCTAAACCAATCCGGTGAATCCGTCCAGAAAAACCCTTGGATAATATCGGCTTGCGACGCGATCCTGTGGCATTTAGGACAATGCTTTGATTTTTACGATCGAAACCCAGCAGGGACGCGCCCGACCCTGGGTGGGCGTTGCTACAATTCCTGAACAGAAATATGGCCGAAGAAAATCAAAACGCTTGTGAATATTGCAACGTCGCAATGCGCCCTCCCGTGGGGAAGGTCGGGCGCGTCCCGGTGTGCCGCCGGTTCAGAACAAATCAACCTAACGCAATGCCGCCTCGGCCGCCGCCCCCAACCGCAGCAAACGCTCCTCGCTCATGGGCGGGGAAACGAACATGATCCCGCAGGACGGCACCCCCGTTGGCAGGGTCAAAGCCGCCCCGCCCATCAGGTTTGCAATCCGCGTATTACGCAGCGCATGCAGGTTTACATCGACGTAATATTCGTGATCCGTTGCCAGCCGTTTCAGATCAGGCGGCAGGATTTGCGAGGTCGGCATGATCACCGCATCCATTCCCGCCACCCGCGCATCATAGGCCGCCCGCAGACGACGCAGTTTCATCCAGCCCTCGACAAATTCGACGCCTGAAAATGTTGCCCCCGCACGGAACCGTTCCAGAATTTCGCCAAACACCTTGTCGGATGCGGCCTCGATTTCACGGTGCCACTGGGCATAGGCCTCGGTGGTGAACAGCACCGCCGACAGTTCCAGCGCCTCGCTCACCTCGGGGGCCTCACCTTCCGTAACAATCGCCCCCGCTACCCTCAGCTTTTCCACTGCCCCCATGAACCCCGCCATCGGGTCATCTCGCACGCCGTCCATTGCTTCGGTCGTCAGGATCATCAACCGCTTGCCCTGCAAGCTGCCCCCCCGCAAATCCGCCGCTTTGCCGCCTTCCAAAGCGGCCAGCATCAGCGCGGCATCCTCGACTGAACGGCAAAGCGGGCCAACAGTGTCAAAGCTCTCGCACAGGGGCACAACGCCCTTTAGCGGCAGGCGACCGGATGTGGTTTTCAGCCCCACCAGATCGTTCCAGCACGATGGTATCCGCACCGACCCGCCCGTGTCCGAGCCAATCCCGCAGGGAGCCAGATCAAAGGCCACCGACGTCGCCGCGCCCGAGGACGAGCCACCGGCAACCGAGTCAGGATCATTCACGCTGGGCGGGCTTTCAGTGACCGGATTATAGCCCAGCCCCGAAAACGCCAGTTCCGACATATGGGTTTTGCCAAGGCACACCAGCCCCGCTTCGGTGGCGTTTTTCAGCACTTCGGCGTCCTCGTCCGGCACGCGGCCTTTCAGCAGGGCCGACCCCGCTTCGGTTGCCACACCCGCTGTATCGAACAGGTCTTTCCACGACACCGGCACCCCGTCCAGCACCCCGCGCCGGTTGCCGCTTTTGGCACGGTCCGCTGCTGCTGTGGCTTCGGCCAGCGCCCGTTCTTCGGTCAGGCGGGCGTAAATCCGGTGCTGCAACGGGTGTGCCTTGATCGCCTCCAGATAGGTCTGCGCCAGTGCGACAGGATCAATTTCTCCCGCCCCGATCCCGCGCCCCAGATCCGCCGCTGTCATTTTCAACCACGCTTTTGACATATCCAGCCCTTTCACATCCGCTATTAAGAAGGCTAGCGCCCCTGCGCCACATGGACAATCCCGAATTGGACGGCCTATGTAGGGATATGGAACGCGACTCGGATATTATTATCGTTGGCGGCGGCCTGAATGGCCCTGCTTTGGCACTGGCGCTGGCCGATGGCGGCTTTTCGGTGACGATCATCGACGCCCTGCCCGCCCGCAGCCGTGACCAAAAGGGCTTTGACGGGCGCGGCTATGCGCTGGCGCTGGCCTCGCAACATCTGCTGGCGGCGATTGGTGTCTGGCCGCAGGTGGCCGAGAACAGCCAGCCGATTAACGAGGTCAAAATCACCGACGGGCGCGCGGGCGAAGGGCCGAGCGGCTGGATGCTGCATTTTGATAGCCGCGAGTTGGCCGAGGGGCCGATGGGCTATATGGTCGAGGACCGCTACCTGTCGCGCGCGCTGCAAGGGGCGGTGCAAAAACACCCGCTGATAACGCAGATTAACAGCGAAACCGTGGTTGACCAACAGGTCGGACCTGCCAGTGTGACGGTGACAACCGCCAGCGGCAAAACCCTGACCGGCAGTATCCTGATTGGCAGCGACGGGCGGGCCAGCGGCACCGCAAAACGCGCCGGTATCCGCAGGGTCGGGCATGATTACGGGCAAACCGCGCTGGTTTGTGCCATTGAACACGACCTGCCCCACCACGGCATTGCGCATCAGTTTTTCATGCCGCCCGGCCCGCTGGCCATCCTGCCGCTGCCCGGCAACCGCTCGTCCATCGTCTGGAGCGAAACCACCAAGGAAGCCGCCCGCATCAACGCCCTGCCCGAGGATGAATATCTGGATATCCTGCGCCCACGGTTCGGCAGTTTTCTGGGGCAAATACGGCTGGCAGGAACGCGATTTACCTATCCGCTGAATCTGACGCTGGCCGAACATTTCATCGCCCCGCGACTGGCCCTGATTGGTGATGCCGCGCATGGGGTGCATCCCATTGCGGGGCAAGGGCTGAACCTTGGATTGCGCGATGTGGGGGCCTTGGCCGAGGTTCTGATACTGGCCCGCAGACGGGGCGAAGACGTCGGTGCACCTGATGTGTTGGAGCGGTACCAGCGCTGGCGGCAGTTTGATACAACGGTGATGGCGCTGGCAACGGATGCGTTTAACAAACTGTTTTCAAATGACAATTCTCTGCTTCGACTGGGGCGTGATATGGGCCTAGGCATGGTCAATGCCATGCCATCCTTGCGCAAAAGGTTTATCCGCGAGGCGGCAGGACTGACGGGTGATGTGCCGAAGCTGTTGCATGGGCGGCAGATTTAAGGGGCGTATCGGTGGGGTAGAACCCCACCCTACAGACTGCCGGTAGGGTGGGGTTCTACCCCACCATCCCACCTCAATCCAGCTTGCGCGCTTCATCCACCAGCATCACCGGAATCCCGTCGCGGATCGGAAAGGCCAGCTCGGCTGCCTTTGATACCAGCTCCTGTTTTTCGGCATCGTAATGTAGCGTTGTGTGGGTCACCGGACAGACCAGCGCCTCTAGCATTTTACTGTCGAATTCAACTTCACCACTCATTGCATCACCCCTCCACCTTCACCGCGTCGCAGCACGAATTCCATCAATGTTACCAGAATATCCCGCCGGTCGGCCAATGTCGGCGCTTCCAGCAGGGCCTGTTTGTCCTCGGGCGAAAACGGCGCCAGCATGGACAGTGAATTGATCAGCATCTCGGGTTCGGCCTTGGTCAGGTTGTCCCAGTCGCTCTCCAGCTCCTGCGCGGTAAAGAACCGCTCCAGCAATTCCAAAAACCGTTCACGGTCAAAGGATGTGATATGCTCGACCCCGCCCAAATCACGCGCAAAATCCTTCCAATCGATCCGCCCGCGCAGATAGGGGGTGAACCCCTCGACCTGCTCTTGCAAGCGGAATCGTGACACACCAGTCAGGGTGATCATATAGCGGCCGTCCTTGGCCTCGTTAAATCCGGTAATGCGGCCCGCGCAACCAATGGCGTGCAATTCCCCCTCCGGGTCCTTGTCCACCGGCTGAATCATCCCGATCAAGCGTTCGCGGGTTTTCAGAACATCTTCAAGCATCGCCAGATAGCGCGGCTCGAACACGTTTAGCGGCAAGCGCCCGCGCGGCACCACGATGGCCCCCGATAACGGGAACAACGGGATGGTGTCGGGCAGGTTTGCGGCTGGGATCATAACTCAGACTACCCCGAAACCACGATTATACAAAGATCATTGATGAAAGTTTGCGACGGCCGTTCAGCACAACCGGATCATCCGTCTTGAGCGCATCGAAAATGGTGAACAATTGCGCCTTGGCCGCGCCATCGTTCCATTCACGATCGCGGCGGAACAATTCCAACAATTCGTTCACAGCACCCTCGGTATCACCTGCGGCGTGCAGTGCAGTTGCCAGATCGAAACGCGCCTGATGGTCGTCGGGGTTGGCCTCGACCGTGGCTCGCAGTTCATCCAGTGGCCCTGCTTCGGCGGCTTGTTTGGCCAGCTCCAATTGCGCGTGCGCCGCTTCCAGTTCCGGCGTTTTCGACATTTCTGCGGTTGCGCCGTTCAGCGTGGCTTCGGCTGTTTCCAGATCACCAGCGGCGATTTGCGCGCGCACCAGACCACCAAAGGCGGCGGCGCTTTCGGCATCTTCTTCCAGAATCGCGGCAAAGGTCTCGGCGGCGTCCGCCGCTTCGCCCTCGGCCAGCATCGTTTCGGCGGCTTCAATTGCATCTGCCAGACCGCCATCTCCTTCCGGTCCCAGCAGCGATACCTTTTCGATAAAGGCCTTGATTTCCGACGCAGGAACTGCACCCTGAAATCCGTCTACCGGTTGGCCATCGACAAAAGCATATACCGTCGGGATCGACTGGATCCGCAACTGCGCCGCAATCTGCTGGTTTTCGTCGATGTTCACCTTGACCATCTTGACCTTGCCACCGGCGGCTTTCACTTCGGCCTCGAGTGCCGGGCCGAGCGTTTTGCACGGACCACACCACGGGGCCCAGAAATCGACGATTACCGGCACTTCTTTACTGGCTTCGACCACATCGGCCATAAAGGTTGCTTCTGATGCGTCTTTGATCAGATCGCCTGCGGGGGCGTCATTGCCTTGTCCTAGTTCAAGCATGTCATTCATCCATCAAATTGTTTGGTTGCCCCTTATATGTGCGCTAGAGGTGCAAAACCCAAGGGGTAATTAAAGATCAAATGTCGCAAAGATCGGCGCATGGTCGCTGGGTTTTTCCCAGCCACGCACATGGCGCACCACCCTGCTGGAGTGAGCCGAAGCCGCAATATCCGCCGTGGCCCAGACATGATCCAGCCTGCGTCCCTTGTCTGCTGCATCCCAATCGCGGGCGCGATAGGACCACCAGCTATAGAGTTTGCCTTCAGGAATATCGGCGCGGGTCACATCAACCCAATTGCCGGACTCTTTAACTTCGGCCAAATGCTCAACCTCGATCGGGGTATGGGACACCACCTTCAACAGTTTCTTGTGATCCCAGACATCATCTTCACGCGGGGCGATGTTCAGATCCCCGACAAGGATCGAGCGTTCAGGCGCATTGGCGCGGAAATCGTCGCGCATGTCGGTCAGGTAATCCAGCTTCTGGCCGAATTTCTCGTTCACCTCGCGGTCCGGCTTATCGCCACCCGCGGGCACATAGTGGTTGTGAATGGTCACACCGTTTTCCAGCCGCGCCGCCACATGCCGCGCATGGCCAAGGTTCGCGAAATCATGCCGCCCCGCGTCCACGATGGGCAAACGCGACAGGATCATCACGCCGTTATACCCCTTTTGCCCGTTGGCAATCATATGGGTATAGCCCAACGCGGCAAAGCCTTCGGTCGGGATTTTATCGACGGGGCTTTTGCATTCCTGCAAACACAGCACATCCGGCGCTTCTTCTTGTAGCAATTTCAATACGATAGGTTCGCGCAAGCGCACCGAATTGATATTCCATGTGGCAAGGGTAAATGACATAGGCAGCGCTCCGGTTTGACTTTGCAATACAATAGTCAGAGGCTTGCCAATTGACCATCCACTAAAGGGCGCAATTATGCTGCTTGTTATAAACAAAAACTACCGCCTGCTGTTTACCGCAACGGCGGTCTCCAATCTCGGCGATGGCATTTCGGCGCTGGCGTTTCCGTGGCTGGCGACCCTGATCACCCGTGACCCGATGCTGGTCGCGCTGGTGGCCGCCGCAACCCGCCTGCCGTGGTTCCTGTTTGCGATCCCTGCAGGGGTGATCACGGATCGGGGGAATCGCCAACGGCTGATGGTGCAGGCCGATATTCTGCGACTGCTGCTGACCTTGGGCGTGGTTGCGTTAATTCTGTCCGGTCCCGCGCTGCCGCTGCCTGATAGCGATGGTCAGGCGTTCACCCTGATCCTTGGCTTGTGCGCTGCCGCCTTCCTGCTGGGATCGGCCGAAGTGATCCGCGACAACGCCGCCCAGACTGCCCTGCCCTCGATTGTGGACAAGCAACATCTTGAGGTCGCCAACGGCCAGATGTGGAGCATCGAGCAAATCATGGGGCAATTCGTCGGCCCGCCGCTGGCTGGCCTTCTCATCGCCTATGCCGTGCCGCTGCCCTTCGCGGTGGATGCCGTGACATTCGCCATTGCCGCGTGGTGTGTCTGGCTGATTGCGATGCCTGCCCGCACTGCGGTTAAACTGCCCAACGGGTTCTGGCAACAAATGCGCGAGGGCATGACATGGATTTACGCCCATAAGCTGATCCTGCGCCTTGCGATCATGCTGGGGGTTTTGAACATGATGCACATGATCACCCTGACGGTGCTGGTGTTGTTCAGCCAGGAAATTCTGGGGCTGGGTGCTGCGGGATTTGGCATTTTGATGACAGCCGAGGCGGCGGGTGGTGTGCTGGGTGGCCTGTTCGCCCCGCGTATTGTCGCGCGCATTGGTGCGGGGGCGAGCCTGAAGATCGCACTGGTAATAATGCCGTTCTATTACCTGCTAATCGCCCTGACCTCGAGCGCCTATGTGGTGGCCATTGCCCTGTTCATCGGAATGCTGGCCGCCCTGCTGTGGAATGTAGTCACCGTATCCTTGCGCCAACGCGAAATACCCGACGAATTACTGGGCCGCGTCAACAGCATTTACCGCTTCTTTGGCTGGGGCACGATGCCCATCGGCGCGCTGATTGGTGGTGGCCTTGTTGCGCTGTTCGAACCGGAACTGGGTCGCGAGACCGCACTGCGCCTCCCGTTTCTGGTCAGCGCGATTGGCGGGTTTGGACTGTTTGTTTACGGCCTCATCAAACTGGACTTGCGATAAAAAAAGACCCGGCACAAAGGCCGGGTCAGTCCAACAGGGAGGATGCATGTCATAACCCCGACATGCAGGGGAACTCGTTTGATTCGCGCGCTTGGTGCCGCGCAATTTACCCCAAAACCGGATCCCGCTTTTGAGATCGCGCTATCAGGCAACCAATCTATACCCGCCGGATTCGGTCACAAGAAGGCGGGCATTTGACGGATCTGGTTCTATTTTTTGACGAAGACGGTAAATATGTGTCTCTAGTGTGTGCGTGGTCACGCCTGCATTATAGCCCCAAACCTCGTGCAACAGCACATCGCGGGCGACAACACCTTCGGTCGCGCGGTACAGGAATTTCAGGATATTCGTTTCCTTTTCCGTCAGCCGGATTTTGCGGTCGTCCTCGGTGATCAGCATCTTCATCGCCGGTTTGAAGGTGTATGGCCCAAGGGTAAACACGGCATCCTCGGACTGTTCATGCTGGCGTAACTGGGCGCGGATGCGCGCCAACAGCACGGGGAACTTGAACGGTTTTGTCACATAATCATTCGCACCCGCGTCCAGCCCCAAAATAGTGTCGGCATCGGAATCATGGCCGGTCAGCATCAGCACGGGACATTTCACCCCCTGTTTACGCATCAGGCGGCACAATTCCCGCCCGTCGGTATCGGGCAGGCCCACATCGAGGATCACCAGATCATATAGCACCTCTTTGGCCTTGATCATCGCACCCGCGCCATCGGCGGCTTCGAACACGTCGAAATCCTCGGTCATGACCAGTTGTTCGGACAGGGCCTCGCGCAGATCATCATCATCGTCTACCAGAAGGATTTTCTTCACATTATTTGTCATCACCGGCTCCTTTTGCGCGTGCTGCTGTATATAAAATGTGCCGGATGGGTGGTTTCAACAAGGGGCGGTGGCGTTTTCTCACGCATCCGTGTGTAATCTCACGCATCCGTGTCAAAAACGCGCTATATGTTTCAAGTTTCTGAAATAATCGCTACATGATGCGTAACGAACTGAAACAAGGACCGCCGATGCCCCTGCGCCCCGATACCATCGAAATGCTGGCCCGCGCCCGTGCCGATCTGCGCATGGGGGTGCCGGTGGTGCTTATTAATGGTGACCATGCAGCACTGGTGCTGGCGGCCGAAACCCTTTCACCCGAACGGCTGGCGCAGGTTCAAGCGCTTGAGGGTGCGCCGGTTCTGGCCATCACTGCGCGCCGCGCCGAGACCCTGAAAACCGCCGCCTATGACGGTGATTTGGCGCGGATTGCGCTGCCGGGCGACGCAACGCTGGCATGGATTCACGGGGTGGCCGATCCGGCGGATGATCTGAAAATGCCGATGAAAGGCCCGCTTAAACCCCTGCGCGATGGCCCCTCCGACCTGCCCCGTGCTGCCCTGCAACTGGTTAAATCCGCCCGCCTTTTGCCCGCTACCTTGCTGCTGGATGTCCCCATCACCTTTGGCGTCGATAACAATCTGACCCGTATTGATCTGTTAAAAACCGCAGACGCCCTGACCGCCACCAGCCCGCTGTCCGAGGTAATCAGTGCCCGCTTGCCCCTGTCTGTGTCCGAGGCGGGCCGATTGCACATATTCCGCCCCGAGGACGGCGGCGAAGAGCATTATGCAGTGGAAATCGGCCAACCCGACCGTGCCAAACCCGTGCTGACGCGGCTGCATTCGGCCTGTTTCACCGGCGATCTGCTGGGGTCGCTAAAATGCGACTGCGGCCCGCAGTTGCGCGCGGCACTGGCGATGATGGGGGACGAGGGGCACGGTGTCTTGCTCTACCTCAATCAGGAAGGGCGCGGCATCGGTCTGGCCAACAAAATGCGCGCCTATTCCTTGCAGGATCAGGGGTTCGACACGGTCGAAGCCAACCACCGGCTGGGATTCGAGGATGACGAGCGCGATTTCCTGATCGGTGCCAACATCTTGAAACAAATGGGGTTTTCACAGGTGCGCCTACTGACCAACAACCCGAAGAAGGTGGAAATGATGCGGGGCGCGGGGCTTACGGTGAGCGAACGGGTGCCGCTGAAGGTGGGGCATACAACCCATAACGCGGGCTATCTGAAAACCAAGGCCGACAAATCGGGGCACCTGCTATGACGGCAAATGATCTGGTTTTGACCAGACTGGGCATCCGGTTTCAAAACCGCCTGATCCCCTGTTCCATCGGGCGTGGCGGCGTCACCACGGAAAAACGCGAAGGAGATGGCGCAACGCCTGCGGGCAAGCACCGGATCATGGGGCTTTATTACCGCGCCGACCGCCTGCCAGCGCCCGCCCCTTGGGCCATCCCGATCCGCCCGTTTGATCTGTGGTCCGACGATATCAACGATCCGGCCTACAATCACCTTGTCCGCACGCCGCATCCATTCAGCCACGAATCCATGTGCCGCGCTGATCCGCTTTATGATATGGTGCTGATCACCGACTGGAACTGGCCCCGCGCCATTCCCGGCAAAGGATCAGCCATCTTCCTGCATATCTGGCGTAAACCACATCACCCGACCGAAGGTTGCGTGGCCTTTTCACGCACAGATCTGCACCGCATCATTCAGCATATTACACCGAACGAAACTTGCCTGATCATCCCCGATCTTTGTTCCAGAAATATCCCCGCGCGGAGCGCATAGAATCTCTTACCCGTAATCCCGCGCTCCGAAAATAGCCGAACCAACACGAACATGCGTAGCCCCCATCGCCACTGCCCGTTCAAAATCACCGCTCATCCCCATCGACAGGCCCGCAACACCGTTGCGCTCGGCAATCTTGCCTAGCAGGGCAAAATGCAGGCTGGGTTCTTCATCGGCGGGTGGAATACACATCAGCCCCACCACCGGCAAATCCAGCGCACGGGCCTCGTTAATAAAGGCATCTGCATCCGCGGGCAAAACCCCCGCCTTTTGCGGCTCTTCGCCGGTATTCACCTGAATGAACAAATCGGGACAATGCCCCGTCTCTTGCGCTAACCGCGCAAGGGTTTTTGCCAGCTTGGGCCGGTCCAGCGAATGGATCGCCTCGAACAGGCCCATTGCCTGTCGTGCCTTGTTGGTTTGTAACGGTCCCAGCAAATGCACCTGAACCCCTTCAAACCGCTCCCGAAACGCAGGCCATTTGCCCGCCGCTTCCTGAACCTTGTTTTCTCCGAACAGCCGGTGACCTTGGTTCAACACCGCCTCTACCCGCTCGTTCGGCTGGACCTTGGACACGGCAATCAGACGGGTTGCGCCAACTTCGCGGCCCACCCGTTTTTCTTCGGCGTGTATTCTGTCAATAATTTCTGAAAGGGACATATCCGGTTTTGCCTTTGTTCAGTTGCAAAACCAGATAGCCAAAAGAAATGGGGGCACGCAACAGCGCACCCCCAAATACTTGGATATCAGCTCAAATTAGAACTTGAACTTGATACCTGCAGAAGCACGCTTGGTGCCAACTGCGTCGCTTGAGTAACCAGCAACCAGCGATGCACCGCCCAGATCATAGGAAGCACCCAGACCCCAGAGAGTGTCTGTAGCTGCAGCCGACTGATCGTCAGAAACAAATGCCTTAACAGTTGTTGCACCGAAGCTGTACGAACCGTGGATGGTTGTTTTGCCTGTGCCGTTGTTGTCAGCATATGCCAGACCAACACCGAAGTCGCCCAGTTTGCCACCAACAGTCAGGACAGTTTTGTCGCCAACACCAAGAGGCTGGTCGCCGTCCTGATAAGCCAAGGCAACAGTCCAGTCACCGAACGCATAGGAAACGCGTGCAGCAACACGGTTAGCAGCAACAGATACGTCATTCATAGCATCGTATGTCAGAACACCGGTGAAATCGCCAGCCGAGTATTCGACTTCAACGGCGTTGTTACCACCACCCGAAGATGTATAAGCAGCCCAGCCCCATGACCCTTCGGTCAGAGTATTGGTTACCAGGTCGCGGAAACCGTTACCGTTCAGGCCAACATCAGCGGCATACAGACCAGGCATACATTCGATAGCGCCACATACGTTACCAACGCTCAGCTTCAGGCCGCCGGACTTCAGGTACACCTGAGCGCCATTGACATCTGTCATCCCGGAGCTAAGTACGTACAACCCCGTACCCGGATCGATTTTAGAACTGCGTTCGTTGTTACGCAGACGAATGCGAGCGCCCAGCTCCAGACCGGAGTCTGTTTCTGTGGACATGTCGATGTTCAGCGTTACACGCTTTTCCAGTGTGGTTTTGGAAGGAGCATTGCCAGCCCCATCCACAGCGACAGTATCGATATACTGCAGGCCAAAGCGAGCGGAACCGCTCAAAGTAACGTCAGCAGAAGCTGCGCCAGCGAAAGCAACCATTGCGGTTGTTGCTAAGAGAACTTTTTTCATTTCGTTTTCCCTTGTTTGTTAAAGGTGCACCTCAATTCAGGGAATCCGAATTGAGTATGCTGGTATTTCGCTCTTTGCGGCGCGCATTGCAAGATTTGCCGCCTGCTTGAAACTATTGCGCTATTTCGTGGTGCAGCTTTGCCACAGTTTTTTCGGCCATGATCCGCTAACGATTATTGCAATTCGCAACACGTCAAAAGGCCTTGCCCGCCCCTATGGCGTTATATACTAAAGCAGTAACCGCAGGATTTAGGGTATTTCGAATGACTTTCAGGCAGAAAACAACAGGAATTATTGCCATTTTAGCCATCACAGGCCTTGCCGCCTGTGGCGGTGGCTCTCGCGGGTCCGTCGGATCAGGCAGTTTTTCCGGCGGAAAAGCTGCAAAATCAGCAAATACCGGACCAACGGGTTCCAGCACAGAAGACCCGCGCGATGCCGTTGGACAAAGCAAAAGCAACCTGTTTGACCTGTTCAAAAACAACCCTGACGCCAACACCACCGTCGGGGTAAACAAATATATCTGGAATGCCTCGCTCGAAGTTCTGAATTTCCTGCCAATCGAATCGGTTGACCCGTTCACCGGTGTGATTGTCACCGGTTACGGCACCCCGCCGGGTGGCGGCCGTGCCTATAAGGCTACGATTTATGTGCAGGATCCGGCACTTGACGCCCGTTCGCTGAATATTTCACTGCGCACCCGTGGTGGTGTCGCCAGCGCCGATACCGTTCGCGCAGTTGAGGATGCGATCCTTGCACGCGCGCGTCAGCTAAGGATTCGTGACGGAAAACTGTAAACTCCGGTCCGAATCGTTCCAATCACGACCGCGCCGGGCAAATCGTCCGGCGTTTCCATATCAAGGATGCCCAGAATATGTCCCGCTACACCGCAAATGAAATCGAAACCAAATGGCAAGCCGCCTGGGACAAGGCCGGGGTGTTCAAAGCCAAGCGCGACGAATCCAGGCCAAAATATTATGTGCTCGAGATGTTCCCCTATCCGTCCGGTCGCATCCACATGGGGCATGTGCGCAACTACACCATGGGCGATGTGATCGCGCGTTATAAACTGTCCACGGGTCACAACATTCTGCACCCGATGGGCTGGGACGCCTTTGGCATGCCCGCCGAAAACGCCGCAATGGCCACCGGTGGCCACCCCAAGGACTGGACCTACGCCAATATCGCCGACATGCGCGCCCAGATGAAACCGCTGGGCCTGTCGATCGACTGGTCCCGCGAATTTGCCACTTGTGACCCCGAATATTACGGCCAACAGCAAAGCATGTTCATTGATTTCATGGACAAGGGGCTAGTTTACCGCAAAGAGGCTGTGGTCAACTGGGATCCGGTGGATATGACGGTTCTGGCCAACGAACAGGTGATCGACGGCAAGGGCTGGCGTTCAAACGCACCGGTTGAACGGCGCGAGTTGACGCAATGGTTCTTTAAAATCTCGGATTATTCCGAGGAATTGCTGACGGCACTGGACAGGTTGAAAAACTGGCCCGAAAAGGTGCGGATCATGCAGGCCAACTGGATTGGCAAAAGCCGCGGCCTGCAATTTGCCTTCAAAATGACCGAACCCGCCAGCGGCTTTGACGAAATCGAGGTGTTTACCACCCGCCCCGATACCTTGAACGGCGCCTCTTTCGTTGGCATTTCACCCGATCACCCGCTGGCCAAGGCGCTTGAGGCCAACAATCCGGCACTGGCCGAATTCAACACCGAATGCCGCCGCATGGACACCACCGAAGCGGCGATGGAAAAGGCCGAGAAGAAGGGTTTTGATACCGGCCTGACCGTGCAACACCCTGTTTATCCTGACAAAACCCTGCCTATATGGGTCGCCAATTTTATCCTGATGGGATACGGCACCGGCGCAATTTTCGCCTGTCCGGCACATGACCAGCGCGATCTGGATTTTTCCCGCAAATACGGGTTGCCGGTGATTGACACTTTCTTTGCACTGGAAAACCCGAAACCTGTTGAAAACGAAGCCTTCGTGCCGCCAAAAACCGAACCCGTGAAATGGATCGACCATTTCGCAGGTCTGGACGTGGCCACAGGGCAAGAGGCCGTAGATGCCACAATCGACTGGTTTGAGGCCAAGGGCCTTGGCAAAGGTGTCACCCAATACCGCCTGCGCGACTGGGGCCTGTCGCGCCAGCGCTATTGGGGTTGCCCGATTCCGGTTGTGCATTGCGATACCTGCGGCGTGGTGCCGGAAAAGAAAGAAAACCTGCCGATCGAGCTGCCTTATGATGTGGACTTCAATACCCCCGGCAATCCGCTGGACCGCCATCCCACATGGCGTGACTGCAATTGCCCGTCCTGCGGCAAACCGGCGAAACGCGAAACCGATACGATGGATACGTTCGTCGATTCGTCATGGTATTATGCCCGTTTCACCAGCCCGCACGCCAAAACCCCGACCGATCTGGACGATGCGGCCTACTGGATGAATGTGGACCAATACATCGGCGGAATCGAACACGCGATTCTGCATCTGCTCTACTCCCGTTTCTTCGCTCGCGCGATGAACATTACCGGCCATTTGCCCCAAGGCACGAACGAACCGTTCGACGCCCTGTTCACCCAAGGCATGGTGACGCACGAGATTTACCAGACCACGGACGACAAGGGCCGCCCTGTCTATCATCTGCCCGAAGACGTTGATCTGGAAGCAAAAACCGTCAAAGCCACCGGCGAGGCGCTAGAAATCAT
>WFNH01000083.1 GCA_015488685.1 Marinosulfonomonas sp. | reverse complement strand
ATGCTGGCCCCGGAAAAAATTCGGCAGGCGAGGATTTCTACGGCCCCTATGACGCGCAGGAACTGTTCCGCGCCCATCAGGACGAAATGGGCATCGAAATGGTCGATTTCAAACATATGGTTTATGTGCAGGAACGCGCCCAATACGAACCGGCAGATGAAATCAAGGGTGACGTCACCATCCTGAATATTTCCGGCACCGAACTGCGCCGCCGTCTGTCCGAAGGACTGGAAATTCCGGAATGGTTTTCCTTCCCGGCCGTGGTCGAGGAGCTGCGCAAAACCAAACCCGCCCGCCACAAACAGGGCTTTACCGTGTTTTTCACCGGCTTTTCCGGTTCCGGCAAATCCACTATCGCCAACGCGTTGATGGTAAAACTGATGGAAATGGGCGGTCGCCCCGTCACATTGCTGGATGGCGATGTGGTGCGTAAAAACCTGTCGTCCGAACTGGGTTTCTCGAAAGAACACCGCGACCTGAACATCCGCCGCATCGGATACGTTGCCTCTGAAATCACCAAAAACGGCGGCATCGCCATCTGCGCCCCGATCGCCCCATATACCGCCACCCGCCGTGCCGTGCGTGAAGACGTCGAACAATTCGGCGCCTTTATCGAAGTCCACGTTGCCACCAGCATCGAGGAATGCGAACGCCGCGACCGCAAGGGCCTGTACAAATTGGCGCGCGAAGGAAAGATCAAGGAATTCACCGGCATTTCCGACCCCTACGAAGTGCCGGAAAGCCCCGAATTGCGCGTCGAAACCGAAAACGTCGAGGTTGATAACTGCGCCCATCAGGTGCTGTTGAAACTCGAAAGTATGGGGTTGATCAAAAGTTGATCATCGGCGGGTATTCTCCCTGCAACAATGCGTAACGTCACTGGGGCAATGCTCTGGTGACACCTGCAATCCTGTGCTAGTCATTCCTTCTGTAACCGCCCGCAAATGGTCAGGAAATCCAGATGACAACGCCAGAAACAGCCCCGCAAACCGCCCCCTATGACCTGTTCATCATTGGCGGTGGTGTCAACGGCTGTGGCATCGCCCGCGATGCAGCGGGGCGCGGGCTGTCGGTGGCGCTGGCGGAAATGAATGATCTGGCCTCGGCCACCTCTTCGGCCTCGACCAAACTGTTCCATGGTGGTTTGCGCTATCTGGAATATTTCGAATTCCGGCTGGTGCGCGAAGCCCTGAAAGAACGCGAAGTTCTGCTGCGTGCCATGCCGCATATCTCGTGGCCGATGCGTTTCGTCCTGCCTTATCACAAGGATATGCGCTTCGAAAACGACACGCCCACCTCCAAGCTGCTGTCCTTTGTCATGCCGTGGATGAAGGGCCGCCGCCCTGCATGGCTGATCCGGCTGGGGCTGTTCTTGTATGATCATTTGGGCGAACGAAAAATCCTGCCCGGCACCCGCACGCTGGACCTGACCAAAGATCCGGCAGGCAAACCGCTTAAACCGAAATTCCACAAGGCTTACGAATACTCCGACTGCTGGGTCGAGGATTCCCGCCTTGTCACCCTTAATGCTGTCGATGCCGCCAACCGAGGTGCCAAAATCATGACCCGCGCCAAGGTGGTCAAGGCCGAGCGGGTGAATGATCTGTGGCAGATCACCACAGAGAATACCCAAACCGGCGAAACCCGAACCCACAGCGCCCGCGCCCTGATCAACGCGGGCGGCCCCTGGGTCAAAGACCTGTTGACCGGCCCGTTGCATCACCAGACCCGTCAAAGCATCCGTCTTGTGCGGGGCAGTCACATCATTGTGCCGCGCCTGTTTGATCATAATCGCGCCTATTTCTTTCAGGGCACTGACGGGAGGATCATTTTTGCCATCCCTTACGAGACCGATTTCACCCTGATCGGTACAACAGACGCACCACATGATCACGCCGACGACCCTGCCATCTGTACCGAGGCCGAAAAAGAATACCTCTGCGCCTTTGCCTCGAACTATTTCAAACAGCCCGTGACAACCGATCAGATCGTCTGGACCTACGCCGGCGTGCGCCCGCTTTATGACGATGGTGCTTCCTCGGCCACCGCCGCCACCCGTGATTACGTCATCACGCTGGCTGATGAGTCCCCCGTGGCACCGCTGCTGAACATCTTTGGCGGCAAGATCACCACCTACCGCAAACTGGCCGAAACCTCGCTGGGCAAACTTGCCCCCTTCTTCCCTGAAATGCCTGACAAATGGACGGCAGGCGTGCCCCTGCCTGGTGGCAATTTCCCGGTAGATGGCGTGGATGACCTGCTGGCGGATATCCGAAAACGCTATCCGTTTCTGGATGAAAAATGGGCCAAACGCCTGCTGCGCGCCTATGGCACGGATGTATTCGAGATGATGGGCGATGCCTCTTCGCCAAACAGCTTAGGGCAGCACTTTGGCTGGAACCTCTATGCCCGCGAGGTCGATTGGTTGCGCGACAAAGAATTCGCGACATCCGCCGATGACATCCTGTGGCGCCGCTCCAAAATCGGCTTGCGCCTGAACGAGCAGGAAATCAAAGCCCTTGCGGATTATCTTTCTGCCTAACCCCTTCTTCTTTTTGAAAATACCTGCGCCGCAGGCATCCCGAGGCCCCCTGTGGGGCCGAGACATAAAGCGGCCCGTCAGGGCCTCCATCTGGTCATAATCTGGTGGAGCCGATCGGGATCGAACCGACGACCTCGTCATTGCGAACGACGCGCTCTCCCAACTGAGCTACGGCCCCGTTGTCTGCAAACTTCACCCATCCACGAGTCGTGTCAAGACCACGCCAGAGGATAACGCGCCAATTCCTCATGCCGCGCCCCTTGCGGGTGCAGCGTGGATTGAAACAGCACAAAGGATGTGGCCGAAAATGCAGGCGGGGCAAACCCTTGGTGCATCATTAGATATTCCCCCAAATGCGCCAGCTCGCGCGCATCCACAGCGCGATGGAACCGCGCCAAGGTGACATGTGGATGAAACCTGTCCTTGGGTGCTGGCAACCCCGTGCGCCGGATCGCCGACACCACCTTGCGCTGCAATTCTGCAAGCGCCGGATTTTCCGCAACCCCCGCATACAGCAACGTCGGGGTGCTTTTGCCAAACGTCCCCAGCCCCGATAATTGCACATCAAACGCAGCCGCCTTTATCAACGACAGTTCTTCATGCAGGGCTTCTACCTGTTCCTGCGGGTGATCCCCCGCAAAACCCAATGTCAGATGTAATGTTTCGCGCTTTGAGGGCGCACCGGCGGGCAGGCCCGCCTGCAATGCTGTCAGTTGATCCAGCAACGGGTCGGGCAAATCGAGGGCAATGAATATACGCATTGCCCCCGCTATAGATCGTTTATTGCGCCGCGCCTACAGCGTTTCGACTTTTCTTTGGGGCAGAGTATCACCATGATACCCGAGGCAGCGTTTGTAAAACAAATGCGTTCGGGGATCATCGTGATTCACAGTCAAGTCGAATTGCTTTAGCCCTCGTCGCTGTAACTGTCCAGCGGCGGGCAGGTGCAGACCAGATGCCGGTCACCATAGACGTTATCGACACGTCCGACCGGCGGCCAGTATTTGTCCACGCGAAACGATCCCGGCGGGAAACAGCCCTGTTCGCGGCTATAGGGCCGGTCCCAATCCGCCACCAGATCGTTCACCGTATGCGGTGCGTGTTTCAGCGGGTTGTTCTCGCCGTCCATCTCGCCCCGCTCGACCGCGGCAATCTCCTCGCGGATCGACAGCATCGCTTTGATGAACCGGTCCAGTTCGGCCTTGGTTTCGCTTTCAGTTGGCTCCACCATCAGGGTGCCCGCCACCGGCCAGCTCATCGTCGGGGCGTGGAAACCGGAATCAATCAACCGCTTGGCAATGTCGTCCACCGTGATGTGGGCGCTTTCGTCAAACGGGCGGGTGTCCAGAATGCATTCATGCGCCACGCGTCCGCCTTTGCCCTTGAACAGCACGTCAAATGCGCCTTCCAGACGTTTGGCGATGTAGTTGGCGTTCAGGATCGCAACCTTTGTCGCCTGCGTCAGACCCGCACCGCCCATCATCAGCACATAGGCCCAGCTGATCACCAGAACCGAGGCCGAGCCGAAGTTCGCCCCCGAAACAGCGCCTTCGCCGCCCACGGGATTGCCCGGTAAATGTGGCGCCAGATGTGCCTTGACGCCGATTGGCCCCATGCCTGGACCACCACCGCCATGCGGGATGGCAAATGTTTTGTGCAGATTCAGGTGGCTGACATCGCCGCCTACATCGCCCGGTTTGGCCAGACCGACCATCGCATTCAGGTTCGCCCCGTCGATATAGACCTGCCCGCCGAATTCATGGGTGATGTCGCAAATCTCGCGCACAGTTTCCTCGAACACGCCGTGGGTCGAGGGATAGGTGATCATGCAGGCGGCCAGATTTTCGCCCGCCGCTTCGGCCTTGGCGCGGAAATCTTCAACGTCGATATCGCCGTTTTCGGCCGATTTTACCACGACCACCTTCATACCGGCCATATGTGCGCTGGCCGGATTGGTGCCATGCGCCGAGACCGGAATCAGGCAGATATTGCGATGCCCTTCGCCGTTGGCGCGGTGATAGCCATTGATGGTCGACAGGCCGGCATATTCGCCCTGCGCACCGGAATTGGGCTGCATCGACATCGCGTCATAACCTGTGATCAGGCACAGCTTGTCCGACAGATCCTCGACCAGTTCGGTATAACCCGCCACCTGATCGGCAGGGGCCAGCGGGTGGATGTTGGCAAATTCGGGCCATGACAGCGGCATCATTTCCGCCGCTGCATTCAGCTTCATCGTGCAAGACCCCAGCGGGATCATCGCCCGATCCAGCGCCAGATCTCGGTCCGCCAGACGACGCATATAACGCATCATTTCGGTTTCCGCGCGGTTCATATGGAACACCGGATGGGTTAGATAATCCGAGGTCCGCAGCAGGTTTTCCGGTATGCGGTATTCCGGCGACAGATCCTCGTCCGTGCGTTCAATCCCGAACGCCCGCCACAGCCGTTTCAATGTGTCCGAACGGGTGGTTTCATCCAGCGAAATGCCCAGCTTGGTTTTGCCGATTTTGCGCAGGTTGATCCGCTGATCCGCCGCCGCCTTGAAAATCGCGCCCTGTAGCGGGCCAACCTCGACGGTGATGGTATCAAAGAAATTCGCAGGCTCGATCACATAGCCAGCATCCTCAAGCCCGCGCACCAAGCGCACGGTTTTGCGATGTATCCGCTGGGCAATCGCCTTTAGCCCCTTTGGCCCATGGAACACCGCATAAAGCGATGCCATGACAGCCAGCAGCGCCTGCGCCGTGCAAACATTCGACGTAGCCTTTTCGCGGCGAATGTGCTGTTCGCGGGTTTGCAATGACAATCGGTAGGCGGGTTTGCCGTGGCTATCGATCGACACGCCGATAATCCGGCCCGGCATCGCGCGCTTCATCTTGTCCTTGCAGGCCATATAGGCGGCGTGCGGGCCACCATAGCCCAAAGGAATCCCGAACCGCTGGGTTGACCCCACCGCAATATCGGCCCCCATCGCACCCGGTTCCTTCAACAGGGTCAGCGCCATCGGGTCGGCAATGACGATACCGATTGCCTTGGCTTCGTGCAGCGCCTCCATTTCGGCGGTGAAATCGCGCAGGTGGCCATAGGTGCCGGGGTATTGGAACACCGCGCCAAACACCTGCGAGGCGTCCAGATCGTCAGGGTTGCCCACGATCACCTCGATATCCAAAGGTAGGGCGCGGGTTTTGATCACCGCGATATTTTGCGGATGACAGTTTTCATCGACGAAAAACGCCGTTGCCTTGGATTTGGCCACCCGCTGCGCCATGGTCATGGCTTCGGCAGCGGCGGTGGCTTCGTCCAATAACGAGGCGTTGGCGATTTCAAGGCCGGTCAGATCGGAAATCATGGTCTGGAAGTTCAGAAGCGCCTCTAACCGCCCCTGCGAAATCTCGGGCTGATAGGGGGTATAGGCGGTGTACCACGCCGGATTTTCCAGAATATTGCGCTGGATTGCCGGCGGGGTGATCGCCCCGTAATACCCCTGCCCGATCATCGTGGTGAATACTTTGTTTTTCTTGGCCACCTGCCGCACAAACCACAGCCATTCGCGCTCGGATTTGGGTTTGCCGAATTCCAGCGGTTCCTTGGAGCGGATGGATTTTGGCACGGTCTGGTCGATCAACTCGTCCAGCGTTTCTACCCCCAAAACCTGCAACATTTCGGCCATTTCCTCGGGCGAGGGGCCAATGTGGCGGCGGTTGGCAAAATCATAAGGCAGGTAATCGGTGGGGGTGAAAGGCATGGGTATTCTCCAAATCATGCAGGCATTTCACATCCCGCCCCCATGAATACATGCAAGGGCAGGACGCGTGTTCGGTTAGCCGATAAAGGCTTTGTAAGCGGCTTCGTCCATCATATCGTCCAATTGCGACAGATCGGCGGCTTTCATCTTAAAGAACCACGCATCCCCCAACGGATCCTCGTTCACCTTGCCGGGATCATCCACAAGAGCTTCGTTCACTTCGACTATTTCACCGTCAATCGGTGCCAGAATGTCGGACGCGGCCTTGACCGATTCAATCACTACAACTTCATCGTCCTTGGTGACTTCGGTTTCGGTGTCGGGCAATTCGACAAACACCACATCGCCCAGTTGTTCGGCGGCGTGTTCGGTGATGCCCACGACCACAACGTCACCTTCAACGCGCAGCCATTCGTGTTCTTCTGTAAATTTCATTGTTATTTCTCCTGTTGATTAGCGTTTATAGGTCGAGGGCCGGAACGGCATATCCGCGATAATGGCAGGCAGACGCTTGCCGCGCACCTCGGCGAAAATTCGGGTGCCGGTTTGGGCAAATTCTGTCGCGACATAGCCCATCGACATTGGCCGTCCGATGGTCGGGCCAAAGGCGCCGGATGTGACTTCGCCCATTGGCTCTGCTGCATCCTCGCTGGCAAACAGCATGGTATGCGCGCGCATCGGGGCGCGGCCTTCGGGCAGGATGCCAACACGGCGGCGGGATGTGCCGTTTTCCAATTCGTTCAGGATGCGGCCTGCACCGGGGAAGCCCCCTTCGCGATCGCCGCCTTTGCGGCGAACCTTCTGGATCGCCCATTCCAGCGCGGCCTCAACAGGGGATGTGGTTTCGTCGATGTCATTGCCATAAAGGCAAAGCCCCGCTTCCAACCGCAAACTGTCGCGTGCGCCAAGGCCGATTGCCTCGACCCCGTCCGCCGCCAACAGGGCGCGGGCAAAGGCAACGGCCTGATCATTGGCAACCGAAACCTCGAACCCGTCCTCGCCGGTATAACCCGAGCGTGACACCCAAAGGTCGCCAAATTCGCTGGGCACCACGGCCACATCCATGAATTTCATATCGGCCACGGGGGCAATGCCGTTCAGTGCGGCTTCGGCCAATGGCCCTTGCAGCGCCAGCAACGAGCGGTCCTCGATCACCTCGATTGCGCAGGCATCCGACAGGTTGGCTTGCATATGCGCAATATCGGCGTCCTTGCAGGCTGCATTCACCACGACAAACAGATGATCGCCACGGTTGGCGACCATCAGGTCATCCATGATCCCGCCCGCATCATTGGTGAACATCGCATAACGCTGCCGCCCCTCTTTCAGCGCCAGCAGCGATACCGGCACAAGGGTTTCAAACGCCAGCGCCGCATCGGCCACATCGCCTGATTTGGGCCGCACCAACACCTGCCCCATATGGCTGACATCAAACAGACCGGCATTTTCGCGGGTGTGGATGTGTTCTTTCATCACGCCCAGCGGATATTGCACGGGCATTTCATAGCCCGCAAAAGGCACCATTTTCGCGCCCAGTTCCAGATGCAGATCATAAAGACCGGTTCGTTTCAGATCAGACATGCGTCGCCCCCAATATATCACCAACCGGATGGTAAATTCGTCCGGCATCAATTTAAGCGGTCAAATGGCCGCCCGTTGATGCCCCCTCTGTCCGTTTGCCTGAGATCGCTATCCCTTCGGCGGGCACCATTTGGTGCCACTCTCCAGAGTCTTCACAGTCAGCCGTCGGTCCATTGGGCCTGAGAGTTTAGCGGGGCGCATGCTCCTTCGGCACTGGCGGTGTTTGCCAGATTCTCCCGACGTTGACGGAAGGCACGTTAGACCAGCAAACGGACCTTCGCAAGGGGTTGTATTCAGGTGTATACAAATGCAAAACAGTCACTATGAAAGACCCGTTTTTCTTTGGCTATGGTTCATTGGTGAACCGCAAAACGCATGATTATGAACAGGCCCATCCGGCACAGATTACCGGCTGGCGGCGGGCGTGGCGGCGCAGCCCCCTGCGCGACCTGTGCTACCTGACAGCGGTGCCGGATGCGGATTGCACCATCGACGGGCTGATTGCTGCGGTGCCGGATGGCGACTGGCAAGCCCTGGACATCCGCGAACGTGCCTATTTGCGGCAGGACGCCACCCATCAGGTCCGCCACGAGGTAAATCACGACCCCGAGGTGGCGATTTACGCAATCAAACCCGACGCCCACCAGCCCCCGACCCCGAAAAACCCGATCCTGCTATCCTATCTGGATGTCGTGGTCCAGGGCTATTTAACCGAGTTCGGGGAAGAAGGCGTTGCACGATTTTTCGACACCACCGACGGCTGGAACGCCCCCATCCTGAATGACCGCGCCAAACCGGTCTATCCACGGGCCCAAAGCCTGAGCCGTGCCGAAACCGCCTTGGTGGACAGCTATCTAACCCGTTACACACAAAACTAAAAATGGGCGCCCCGGAAAACCGGATACGCCCCTTTTATTTGTTGTGTTACTTGGACTTAGTTGCCAGCGGCCTCGTTATGGGATTTCCCCAAACCGTCAAACAACCCGCTCAGCTTGTCAAAGAAACCACTCCCGAAACCGCCATTGCCGGTGGCTTTGCGGATCTCCTTCATCTCGGCCTTCAGCGGCGCAAAGGCATCCTTGCCGCCATATTGCAGCGCCTCGCCCTTGGCGATTTGCATATCCAGCGCATCCAGAAGGTCCGCCAGTTTTTTGTTGTCCTCGTCACTGCGATCTTCTTTCGCACTTAATTTTTTGGCCTCGTCGATTAGAACAGCGGACCGCAACAGCGGCAACGGAGTAATGGCCTCTTCGACAACCAATGTGCTTATCCCCTGGGCCAGAACGGCCTTGGCATCATCAACCTTGCCATCCTTAACCAGAGCCGCAGCCGATTTCAGTGCCAGCGGATAGGTTGCCAGCGGGATACTTGTGGTGCGGATCACGACTTCGCTGGCCAGTTCGTTGATGATCGGACGTGCCAGTTGCAACTGATCATCCTTTATCAGGCGCAATGCTTCTTTGCGGGCCTTCGTAATTGCGGCAGGGCTGGCGGCAATATCCACTACGGTAGAACTGACATCCACCGGCGCCAGTGCCAGTTCGGGATGCTGGGTCAGCACCACTTCCAGTTTGCCGATTGCCCGTTCCAGTGCGGCGGCGGCCTCGTCATTCTTGCCATCATCCAGCGCCTTCAGGGCATTGCCGGTTTCGGTCAGGGCCGCAACCGCTTCGTCAATTGCAGGGCTTGCCTGTTCGCGAGCCTGCGTTTCGGCAGCCGCATTTTCGGTGGTCTTGGTGTCAGTCGCCGTATCCTGCGCAACCAAAGGGGTTGCCGCCAAAGATGCCAGCGCCAATGCCATTACGTTATTTTTCCAGTTCAACATTTTTCGTTCCTTTCAAGGGTTTGCATTTCATCAATGCTTTACACCCCCGATCTGGACGATCAGCCGATGGGAAAATTCCCGATTAATGAACGGCGTAACCGCGATCCAGTATCAAGAGCTTTCGCATGACGGAAATAGGCTGACACCCTCTGGAAACAAGAGAACAAATTATTAATAAAATTTAATCTGTTTGCGGGTATTGGTTCCATTGATTGGCAAAGCCGGAAAACCCGTGTAAAAGGCCCTGAATTCCCCTGATTTATGGCACCCATACGATGACGCAACCGCACCGTTCCGAACTTCTTATGCCCGCAGGCAACCTGCGCAAGCTAAAAATGGCAATCCTTTACGGGGCCGATGCCGTTTATCTGGGCACGCCGGATATGTCCCTGCGCACCAAATCGCAGTTTTCGCTCGAGGACGTGATCGAGGGGGTGGAATTTTGCCATGCCCACGGCAAACGCGCCTATCTGACGCTGAATCTGTTTTCCCATAACAAGGACATCCCAAAGCTGCACGAATATGTCGAAACTGTTCGAAAAGTGAAACCCGACGGCTTGATCATTGCTGATCCCGGCGTGTTCCAGTTCGTCAAAACCCACGCGCCGGAACTGCCGTTGCACATCTCGACCCAAAGCAATGTATCGTCATGGCTGTCGGTGAAGTTCTGGCAGGATCTGGGGGCAGAACTGGTGGTTCTGGCCCGTGAAGTATCCTTCAGCGAACTCTGTGAAATCCGCAAAGAATGCCCTGATATCAAGCTGGAAGCCTTTGTTCATGGCGCCATGTGCATGACCTATTCGGGCCGCTGCCTGCTGTCCAACTTCATGTCCGAACGCGGTGCCAATCAGGGCAATTGCGCCAATTCCTGCCGCTGGAATTACAAATTCCATCTGCGCCTGAAAGACGGCACCGTACAGGAATTGAACGTCACCGACGAAAATGCCGATATGTTCGAATTCCTATTGGAAGAAGGGTGCCGCCCCGGTGACCTTTTACCAATCGAGGAAGACGCACGCGGTTCCTACATCCTGAATTCCAAAGACCTGTGCATCATGCCCAAACTGGACGAATATCTTCGCATTGGCGTGGACAGCCTGAAGGTCGAGGGGCGCGGCAAGTCGGAATATTACGCCGCCATCGTGGCGCGGGCTTACCGCATGGCGATCGACGATTATTACGCGGACCCAGAAAACTGGACCCCCCTGCCCTACATGCGCGAGCTGGAATCGGTCGGTAACCGCGGCTATACGCTGGCCTTCCACGATGGCCGCCTGACCAACTACGCGCACGACTATGAACACACCGCCGCCATGGCCCAGTGGGAATATGCCGGCGTGGTCGCTGAGGTGACTGAAGACGCCTTTCTGGTCGAAGTGAAAAACAAACTGGAAGCCGGCGAAGTGCTCGATTTCGTCTCGCCCATCGCGCGAGAAACCGTGCTGCTGCGGATGTATGATTTCGAGGACGCGGCCACCGGCGAGAAAAAGGATGTGATCCACGGCGGCACCCGCACCACCGTCCGCATCCCGTTTTCCCTGTTTGACCATGAAGACCCCGAGGTGCTGCGCGCCCGCTTCCCGCAGTATAGCGTGATGCGCAAGGAACGCGCCCTGACCGAAGAACAATGGGCCCGCATCCGGCTGGACAAGCTGACGCAGGGGCTGGAAATCAACGGCAAGGAAAACGAAAAGGCCTATAGCAAACGCCGCGACGAACTGGTTGAAAAGATTGAGGAAAACACCAACGATCGCCGTTTCAAAACCAACCGCGTCGGGGTTGAAGGGTGCTGTGGCAAGGGCTGTAACGGCTGTATGATGTTCTGGCAGGACGACCAATACGCCCGCGCCCGCGAAATCCTGATGAAACGCAAACAGGGCGAACAACTGACCCGCGCCGAGGCGGCAGAGTTTGTGTTGCCGGTGGATTAGGGCCAAACTCCCCAATTGACCCCCCCCGTCACATTGCCTATTTGGAACCAACCCAAGCGAAACCCGATCCGAGGCCATGATGACCGATAAACCCGCCAAGCCACGCAGCTTTCAGGAAATCATCCTGCGCCTACAGTCCTATTGGGCCTCCAAGGGCTGTGCCATGTTGCAACCCTATGACATGGAAGTGGGGGCTGGCACCTTCCACCCCGCCACCACCCTACGCAGCCTTGGAACCAAGCCTTGGACCGCCGCCTATGTGCAACCCTCGCGCCGCCCCACCGATGGGCGTTACGGCGAAAACCCCAACCGGTTGCAGCATTATTACCAGTATCAGGTGCTGATCAAACCCTCGCCGCCTGATCTTCAGGCGCTCTATCTGGGCAGCCTTCAGGCCATCGGCATCGACATGGACCTGCACGACATCCGCTTTGTCGAGGATGATTGGGAATCGCCCACGTTGGGCGCCTGGGGTCTGGGCTGGGAAGTGTGGTGCGATGGCATGGAAGTCAGCCAGTTCACCTACTTCCAGCAGGTCGGCGGGCAGGATTGCCATCCTGTTTCCGGCGAGCTGACCTACGGGCTGGAACGTCTGGCGATGTATGTTCTGGGCGTCGATCATGTGATGGACATGCCCTATAACGATCCAGATGCGCCGATCCCGCTAACCTATGGCGATGTGTTCAAACAGACCGAGCAGGAATATTCCCGCTGGAATTTCGATGTGGCCAATACCGATGTGTTGCTAAAACAGTTTGAAGAGGCCGAGGCCGCCTGCGCCGATATTTTGGACCGCCCCTATGAGGACCCCAAAACCGGCAAGCGCATCGTGATGGTGCATCCGGCCTATGATCAGGCCATCAAGGCCAGCCACTTGTTCAACCTGCTGGACGCCCGCGGGGTCATTTCGGTGACCGAGCGTCAGGCCTATATCGGCCGTGTGCGCGCGCTTACCAAGAAATGCGCCGATGCTTTTATTGAAACCGAAGCAGGCGGGTGGGTGCAATGACGGGACGTATTGTAGGACTTGGGATCATGTTCATTTCTTTGACCGCTGGTGCGGTGCTTTATTACCTTCAGGTCTATGCCTTTTATGACGAGGTTGCGGCCAAGGACGTCACAATCGAACTGACCTCGGTTGTCACAAACGAACCCGAAGAAATCATCGCCGATAATTTTGAAGGCATCGACAGTCAATCCTCGCCGATCCGGTTTCGCGGCTGTTTCACCACGCCGATGTCGCAATCCATGCTGACCGAAACCTACGTCGCCTATGAACACGCCGAGCCGCTGATCGGCCCCGGCTGGTTTAGCTGCTATAACGCCAAAACCATTGGTGCCGATCTGGAAGCGGGCATTGCCCTGCCGTTTCTGGGACAGAAAAACATCTCTGACGGTGTTGACCGCGTGGTCGCCATCTATCCCGACGGGCGCGCCTTTATCTGGCACCAACTTAATGAAAAATATGCGGAATAACCCATGCCCGACCTGTTGATCGAACTGTTTAGCGAAGAAATCCCTGCCCGTATGCAAGCGCGCGCGGCGGCGGACCTGAAACGTCTGGTCACGGACGGGCTGGTGGAGGCTGGGCTGACCTATGCGTCTGCCGGTGCGTTCTCCACCCCCCGCCGTCTGGCGTTGTCGGTTGAAGGTGTGCTGTCCGAAAGCCCCACCATCCGCGAAGAACGCAAAGGCCCCCGCGTGGATGCGCCGGACAAGGCGATCGAAGGCTTCCTGCGCGGTGCCGGTGTATCGCGCGACGATCTGGAAGTGCGCGATGATAAAAAGGGGCAGGTCTACTTTGCCATCATCGAAAAGCCGGGCTGCCCTGCCGCCGACATCATCGCGCAAGTGCTGGAAACAACCATCCGCAATTTCCCTTGGCCCAAATCCATGCGCTGGGGCGCTGGCACTTTGCGCTGGGTGCGCCCGCTACATTCGATCCTGTGCATTCTAAGCGACGAGGCTGGCGCAAATGTGGTGCCGCTGGACATCGACGGCATCAAATCCGGTGACAGCACCGAAGGCCACCGTTTCATGGCCCCTGCCCGTTTCAGCGTGTCGTCCTTTGACGATTATTCCACCAAACTGGCCAAGGCGCATGTGGTTTTGAACGCACAGGAACGCGCCGATCACATCTGGAACGACGCCACCAATCAGGCCTTTGCCCAGGGGTTGGAAGTGGTCGAAGACAAAGGGCTGTTGTCCGAAGTCGCAGGGCTGGTCGAATGGCCCGTGGTGCTGATGGGCGACATAGCCGAAGATTTCATGGGCCTGCCGCCCGAGGTGCTGCAAACCTCGATGCGCGAACACCAGAAGTTTTTCAGCGTGCGCAACCCGAAAGCCGACCGGATTGAAAAATTCGTCACCGTGGCCAACCGTGAAACCACGGATCACGGCAAAACCATCCTTGCGGGCAACCAGAAGGTGCTGTTTGCGCGCCTGTCGGACGCGAAATTCTTTTGGGAAAACGACCTGCGCACGCCGCTGGCCGATATGGTTGCGAAACTCGCCAACGTCACCTTTCACAACAAGCTGGGCACACAGGCCGAACGGGTTCAGCGCATCGCCGCCTTGGCCGCGGAAATTGCACCGATGGTCGGGGCCGACCCCGCATTGGCCAAACAGGCCGCCGAGGTCTGCAAGGCCGATCTGTCCAGCGAAATGGTCTATGAATTTCCCGAATTGCAGGGGCTGATGGGCCGCTATTACGCACAGGCCGCAGGCCTGCCGCAAGAGGTGGCAAATGCCTGTCAGGCGCACTACTCGCCGCTTGGCCCTTCGGACGATGTACCGACCGAACCCGTTTCGGTCGCCGTGGCACTGGCCGACAAGATCGACACGCTGACAGGGTTCTGGGCGATTGATGAGAAACCCACAGGCTCCAAAGACCCGTTTGCGCTGCGCCGCGCCGCGTTGGGGGTGATCCGGCTGGTGTTGGAGAATGGGGTGCGAGTGAAACTATCCAACACGTTCTGCCCTCGCATTGCTTACTTAGATGCTGTTAGTGATGCTCGCGTCATTTCAACAAGAGGCAACATCCGGCCTTTTTTGGTGGATTATTATGAACTGGAATCATCCACGTCAGATGAGGAACCGACCGAGCCGGTTCTGCTTCATAAGCACCTTGATGATGCTAAAGGGAAATCAGAAAACCTCCTCTCCTTCTTCCACGACCGCCTGAAGGTCTATCTCAAAGACAAAGGTATCACCCATGACGTGATCGATGCCTGCCTTGCCATGCCGAATAACGACGATCTGACCCTGCTGAATAAGCGCGCCGAGGCGCTGCAAGCTTTCCTGCGCACGGATGATGGCGAAAACCTGTTGCAGGGCTATAAACGCGCCTCCAACATCCTGTCGGCCGAGGAAAAGAAAGACGGCGTGGAATATTCCTATGGCGCAGACATCAAATTCGCTGAAACCGACGAAGAACGCGCACTGTTCAAAGCCTTGGACACCGCCGAAGCCGCCATCGCGCCTGCGCTGGAGCAAGAGGATTTCGCCACCGCCATGTCCGAAATGGCCAAACTGCGCGCCCCCATTGATGCGTTTTTCGAGGCCGTTCAGGTCAACACCGACAACGCCACCGTGCGGCGCAACCGGCTGAACCTGCTGTCGCAAATCCGCAAAATCTGCACCTCGGTCGCCGACCTGTCCAAAGTCGAGGGGTAACCCCCCCTTCCAAATGGCCTAAATATCCCCGCCGGAGGCATAGAATCTCTTTTGTCTCGACTTCCACAAACGCTATGCTACCCATAGCGCAAGGAAAGGCGGCACCGTGCAACAGCAATCCAACATCCCCGGGTTCACCGAAATCACCCAGACCGCCCCGATCGCCAACGACACCCACGGCGGACGGGCAAAATGCCTGCAACGGCTGATCCGGCTGGACATGCCGGTGCCCAAAACCCTTGCCCTGTCCTTTGACGCAGTGCACGCCATCGCCGCCGGTGATCCCGCCAACACCGACGCGATGATCGACAGTTTTGGCGATGCGCTGGTTTCGGTGCGCCCCAGCTCAGAAGACCCCGACTGGGGCGGCCCCGGCGCGATCCTGAATATCGGCATGAACACCCGGCGTCACAAGGAACTGGCGCAAGAGCTGGGCGAACCAGCCGCCAACGCGCTTTACCTGCGCTTCATTCAGGCCTTTGCCGTCCACGTCGCCCGTCTGGACCCAGATATGTTTGATCTGCCGGACAATCCGACCAATGACGCGTTACAAGAAATGTTGCACGCCTATCAGGACGAAACCGACGCCGAATTCCCGCAAGACCCGGCAAAACAGCTGTCCGATGTGCTGCGCTCCATGGCACGCGCATGGGAGGGCACCACCGCCCGCCTGTTGCGCCAAGCCAAAGGCGCGCCCGCCGATGCGGGGCTGGGGCTGATCGTGCAGCAAATGGCGCTGGGGGTGGGCAAGGGTGAATGTGGCTCGGGTGTGATCCAGTTTGCCGATGACTTCACCGGATTACCACGGATCAAAGGGCGCTACCTTAGCCAAAGTCAGGGGCGCGATGCGCTGACACAGGAAAAGGGCGCGCTGTATCTGACCCATGATGATCGCGGCCCTTCGCTTGAAGATTTGTGCCCAGACTGTTTCGCCAAACTGAAGCAATACGGCGACATTTCCCGCCAGCGCCTGCGCGAGGAAATGCAGATCGAATTTACCATTTCCAAGAACTGCCTGAACATTCTGGATGCCGTGCGTATCCCGCGCCGTTCCCGCGCTGCTGTGCGGATTGCTGTGGCCCTGGCCAAGGACGGGATTATCAGCCGCGAAGAGGCATTGATGCGGATCGAACCGCGCGCCTTAAGCGAACTGTTGCACCACCAGATTGACCCCGAAGGCCCGCGTGATGTGTTCCAACAAGGCATCGCCGCCAGCCCCGGTGCCGCCAGCGGACGGATCGTGTTTTCGGCCAATGCCGCGCAGGCCAGTCAGGCCCGCGGCGAAGATTGCATCCTTGTGCGCCGCGAAACCACCCCCGAAGACGTGCGCGGCATGAACGCCGCTGTCGGTGTGCTGACGGCTAAGGGCGGCATGACCAGCCACGCCGCCGTGATTGCCCGCGGCCTTGGCCTGCCTTGCGTTGTTGGTGCCATGGGGATGGAAGTTGACCGCCGCGACAAGGTCATCACCGCCGAAGACGGGCGTGTGTTTAAGGAAGGCGACGTTATCACCATTGATGGCACCGCCGGTCAGGCGTTGGCAGGCACGGCCAAGATGCTGGAACCGGCACTGGACGGGGCATTCCGCCAGTTGATGGAATGGGCCGATCAGGCCTGCGATATGGGCATCCGCGCCAATGCCGACACCCCCGCCGACGCCCGCATCGCCCGCAAATTCAACGCACAGGGCATCGGCCTGTGCCGCACCGAACATATGTTCTTTGAACAGGAACGCCTGACGGTAATGCGCGAAATGATTTTTGCCGACACCTCCGAAGATCGCGCCGAAGCCTTGGGCCAGTTGCTGCCCATGCAGCGCGAGGATTTCGTCGAACTGTTCGGCATCATGCAGGGCAAACCCGTTTGCATCCGCCTGCTGGACCCGCCCCTGCACGAATTCCTGCCCGCCCACCGCGAAGGCCAACGTGAATTGGCCGAGGCGCTGGATTTACCAGTGTCCGACGTGACCCGCCGCGTGGATGCCTTGCGCGAATATAACCCGATGCTGGGCATGCGCGGCGTGCGACTGGGCATCACCGTGCCGGAAATTTACGACATGCAGGCCCGCGCAATTTTCGAGGCCACAGTGATCGCCAGCAAAAACGGTGCTCCTGTGGTGCCCGAAATCATGCTCCCGCTGGTCAGCGCCACCCACGAGGTCGATCTGGTCAAAACCCGCGTTGATGCAGTGGCGGCGGCGGTTCGGGTCGAGCAGGGACACGATTTTGACTATCGCCTTGGCGTGATGGTCGAAACACCGCGTGCCGCACTGCGGGCAGGGGATATTGCGCAAAATGCGACCTTCCTTAGCTTTGGCACCAATGATCTGACCCAGATGGCCTATGGCATGTCGCGCGACGATGCCGGGCGGTTCATGTCGAATTATGTGCAACAGGGCGTTTTCCCAGAAGACCCGTTTCACATGCTGGATACCGAAGGCGTGGGTGAACTGTTGACCATCGGTGCCGAACGTGGCCGCGCCGCACGCAAGGACGTGGTTTTGTCGATTTGCGGTGAACATGGCGGCAATCCCGAATCTATCGCATTTTGTCGCAGTGCCGGATTCGACTATGTTTCCTGCTCGCCTTATCGGGTACCGGTCGCCCGTCTGGCGGCTGCGCAACTGGCAGTTGAGATTCCGAAACGCTAGCTATTACACTGATAATATTAACTAATTCCAGATCTGCTCGTGCTACAACGCGATTGCACCCAAAATACAATCCCGACCACAACCCAGCATTGTTGCCGAATTACCACAAGGTATGGACTCATGTGCCCCGTTGGAGTAAGACCTCTGTCGATCGCGGCCTGGGGGCTGGGTCCTGTACGAACAGTATTGATTTGGGAATGTTATGCGGTCTTATAGTATATTTTTCCGGACTTCGGTCTGGGTTTTCGCCTTTGCTTTGGGAATTGCGGCAGGATCGGTAAATGCCGATATGCGGCTAAGCACGTCTTCGGATCCCGCAGCCGAGCAAAAGCCGGATCTGAACAACCAGCTAACCAACCTTCTGGGACAGGAACATCAGGCCCTTCGCCAGATCAATATCAACCGTATGCGCGTTATCACATCGGCACCCAAGACCAGCCTGCGGCCGGTGAAACGCGGCGAAACCCCCAACATCCCGAAAATCGCATATACCCGCGAGTGGCTGAACAGTCAGCCG
The DNA here is from genome assembly GCA_015488685.1 of Marinosulfonomonas sp. GTDB lineage: Bacteria > Pseudomonadota > Alphaproteobacteria > Rhodobacterales > Rhodobacteraceae > Profundibacter. The sequence goes on along the minus strand of WFNH01000083.1, from coordinate 23,843 downwards.
GTTGCCAGCGGCGGGGCCGAATGGGAATGCCTGACGCAGGCGCTGTACTTCGAGGCCCGGGGGGAAAGCGTCCAAGGTCAGTTCGCCGTTGCCGAAGTCATCCTGAACCGCGTTGATTCCAGCCGCTTCCCGAACACGGTTTGCGCCGTGGTCAATCAGGGCACCGGCAAACGCAACCAGTGCCAATTTTCCTATACCTGCGATGGCAAGGCCGAAGTGGTGAACGAACCTGCCGCCTATACCAATGTCGGCAAAATTGCCCGCGCTTTGCTGGATGGCGCCCCGCGCAATCTGACGATTGGCGCAACCTATTATCATAACCGCTCGGTCCGCCCGCGCTGGTCACGGAAATTTACCCGCACGGCCAGTATCGACGGACACTTCTTTTACCGCTAGACAGGCAACGAAAACCGTTACTGTTCTAGGATTTGCAGATGAGCAATGATACAGGTCTTGCCTTTGGTGCGCTGGAAATGCGTGCGCATGCGATGGCCGACCCCGACATCCCCGACCGCATTTCCCTGCGCGATCACCTGACCCAAGTCGAAATCGGTGCCTTTCAGGTGGAACGCGGCACCACCCAGCGGCTGCGTTTTGACGTGGTGGTCGAGGTCTCGCCTGCGCCCGAGCCGCTGGACGACGATGTGGATCGCATCCTGTCCTATGACACCCTAACCGAAGCGATTGCCCATGAACTGGCCGCCGAGCGCCTGAACCTGCTGGAAACGCTGGCCGAACGGGTGGCCGAGCGCATCCTGCATGAACCCCAAGCGATGCGCGTTTTCGTACGGATCGAAAAACTGGATCGCGGCCCCGGTGCCTTGGGCGTTGAAATCGTGCGCAAGCGGGCCGGTGATATTGACGTTGCCGATGACACCCCGCTGCACCCGCTGATCGCCTATCTTGACAATACGGCCCTGCACAGCGACACCCTGCGCAGCTGGATTGATACACTCGCCGCACAGGATACCCCCGCGATCATATGCGTTGGCCTGCCCGACGATGCCCCCCTACAAACCGGTCACGGCCCGACCCAGCGGCGGATCGACCTGCTGGAGATCGAGCAAAACGCATGGCTGCTGGCCAGCAAGGATGACCGCTGCGTGGTAATCGACAGCCGCACCGAACTGGATTGGGCGATGAAACAGGGTAATCTGAGCGTCTGGGCGCCATCAAAGATTGTGCTGGACGCAGTGGATGGCCCGCCCGCTGCTGCGGATGGTCTGGCACTGGCACATTGGCTGGCCGAACAGATGGACGCCGAACGGCTGGTGGTGGTTGGCAAGGGCGGGCTTGATCCTTCAAAGCCCGAAGATTTCGCATGACCTCCTATTTTCGCCCGATCCCGATGCAGGACGCCACCCGCCCCGCTGACGCCCGATCCATTGCCGGTGGCTGGTGCTGGTTCGACCGCGCCGAACGTATCACGCGGGATGGTGCGCGCGAACTGGTGGGGATCGTGGATATTCCCGCCGATGTGCTGGATCGGATCACCGCCCCCCGCGCCCCGATGGCGGGACTGACGTTTGATACCCCGCGCATCATGGGCATTCTGAATGTGACGCCCGACAGTTTCTCGGATGGGGGCGATTTCATCACACACGACGCCGCTGTGGCCCACGCCCGCGAAATGGTGGCGACAGGCGCGGATATGATCGACATCGGCGGCGAATCCACCCGCCCGGGCGCGGATTTCGTGCCCGTGGACGAAGAAATCAACCGCACTGCCCCCGTGATCAAAGCCATTCGCGCCGGTTTGGCCACGCCCATTTCCATTGATACCCGCAAGGCCCCCGTGGCCAAGGCAGCGCTGGACGCAGGCGCCGACCTGATCAACGATATTGCCGCCTTTACCCATGATCCGGCACTGGCCGAAGTGGCGGCGCAAAGCGATACCCCCGTCTGCCTGATGCATGCGCAGGGCGATCCAGAAACCATGCAGAATAATCCGCGCTATGACGATGTGTTGCTGGACGTCTATGATTTTCTGTCCGAGCGGATCAATGCAGCCGTAGCCACCGGCATCCCGCGCAGCCACATCATGGTGGACCCCGGTATCGGGTTTGGCAAAACCATACATCACAACCTGACAATGCTGCGCGACATCAGCCTGTTTCATGCCTTGGGCTGCCCGATCCTGCTCGGGGCCTCACGCAAAAAATTCATTGGTGTCATATCAGGCGCCCAATCGGCAAAAGACCGCGTATATGGCTCGGTTTCCGTGGCGTTAGACGCAGTGGCGCAGGGTGTTCAGATGGTCAGGGTCCATGATATACAGGCCACAAAGCAGGCGCTCAGCCTGCAAACAGCAGTACGGGGGCAGTAATAATGAGAGGCAAGCTTTTCGGAACCGACGGGGTGCGTGGACGCGCCAACAGCTATCCGATGACCGCCGAAATCGCGCTGAAACTGGGCGCGGCAGCGGGGCGGTATTTTCGCACCGACGGGCAGAACCGGCACCGCGTGGTGATCGGCAAGGACACCCGCCTGTCCGGCTATATGCTGGAAAACGCGCTGACCGCAGGGCTGACCAGCACCGGGATGAATGTGCTGCTGCTGGGGCCGGTGCCCACCCCCGCCGTAGGCTTTTTGACACGCAGTATGCGCGCCGATCTGGGCATCATGATTTCCGCCAGCCACAACCCGCATCAGGACAACGGCATCAAGTTTTTCGGCCCCGACGGCTTCAAATTGTCGGACGAGGCACAGGACGAAATCGAGCGTATTCTTGCGGGCGAGATCGAGCCGGTCCAGCCGCAAAATATCGGCCGCGCCAAACGGATTGACGATGCCCGCGGGCGCTATGTCGAATACGCCAAAACCACCTTTCCGGTACTGGGCGGACTATCGGGCCTGAAGGTAGTTGTGGATTGCGCCAACGGGGCCGCCTACCGCGCCGCGCCCGAAGTTCTGTGGGAGCTGGGTGCCGAAGTGGTCCCCGTGGGGGTGTCGCCGGACGGGTTCAATATCAATCAGGAATGTGGCTCGACCTACACACAAACCGCCGCCGAAGCGGTGGTGCAGCATGGCGCAGATATGGGCATCTGTCTGGATGGTGACGCGGACCGCGTGATGATCATTGATGAAAACGGACAGGTGGCTGATGGTGACCAGATCATGGCGCTTATGGCCAGTCGCTGGGCGACAAATGGCACGCTGAAAGGTAGCACTCTGGTGGCCACGGTAATGTCCAATCTGGGGCTGGAACGCTATCTGCAAGGGCAGGGCCTGACCCTGCACCGCACCGCTGTCGGCGACCGCTATGTGGTCGAGGCGATGCGCGCGAATGGCTGGAATTTGGGCGGTGAACAGTCTGGTCATATCGTAATGACCGATTACGCCACCACCGGCGACGGGCTGATTGCGGGTCTGCAATTTCTGGCGGCGATGGTCGATACCGGCAAACCGGCCAGCGCATTGACCCAAAGCTTTGAAACCGTGCCGCAAAAACTGACCAATGTGCGCTATGCCGTGGGTCAGGAACCCTTGAGCGCCGATAGCGTCAAGGCCGCGATTGCAGCGGGCGAGGAAAAGCTGAAGGCCAACGGCCGGTTGTTGATCCGCAAATCCGGCACCGAACCGCTGATCCGCGTGATGGGCGAATGCGAGGATCAGGCGCTGCTGGATATGGTGATCGGTGACATCGTTACAGCTGTGGAGCAGGTGGTGTAGAGTCTGTCCCGCACTTGATGCGGGACCTCGTGTAACCCAGTGCAGGTCCCGGATCAGGTCCGGGACAACGCACCGCGTCTTTTCCAGCGCTGGCTGATGGCCAGACCTGACAGGATCAATCCCAAGGCCACAAATATGCGCATCGGCAGGGTTTCCGACAGAAACAGCGCGCCGAATATCACCGACCAGACCGGCACCTGATAGTTGACCAGCGACATGAATGATGGCCCCGCACTGCGGATGGTTGAAACCAGCAGCAGATTGGCCACAGCCGTTGGCACAACGCCCAGATATACCACCGCCATCAACGGGACCGCTGGCCATTCTTGCGGGATACCCTCAAGAATGATCGCAGCCGGAACAATCATAAGCGCCGCTAATGTGGTGGCTGTTGCGGCAAAGGCAAACGGGTCAACCTTGGGGGCCAGTTTGGTGATGATACTGCCAAAGGCATAACAGGCCGCAGCACCGAAACAGGCCAATCGCGCCAATGGCTCAAACCCCAAGCCACTGCTTTTGAACGCATCCACCCCGATCAAAACCACCACACCGGCAAAGCCGATCAGAAAACCGAAAACCTTGCGACCGGTCATCTGTTCCCCCTTGATCAGAAAATGCGCCAGCGGCAGCACCAGCAGGGGCACGGCGGCCATGGTGACACCGGCAAAACCCGACGTGACATAGCCCTGCCCCCAGCTAAGCAGAAAGAACGGCAACGCCATCGAGCAAATACCGAACCCCAGCGCGGCCAGCCAGACCCTGCGCCCCTCGGTCCCACGTATGGCGGGCAATTTCACCCCCATGACGCGGATCAGAATTTGCAAGATAACCGCCCCCAAGGCGATCCGTCCGGCCGCAACCGTAAGCGGGCCAAACCCGCGGATAGCTACCGTCACAGCCATGAATGACGACCCCCAGATAATGCCCAACACGCCAAGGCGCAGCCAGTTGATCAAGCTTGCTTGCATATTGAAAACTCTCTTTACGGGGCTGTTTTCTTTAAAAGAAAACAAGGCGAAATCTATTAAAGATTTCGGAGGAAAGGTGCCCCGAACAAGAGGGGCACCTTTTAGAAGCGTTTAGTTCTTGGCTTTGTCAACCATCTTACCGGCTGAAATCCATGGCATCATGTCACGCAGTTTCTCACCAATCTGTTCGATCTGGTGTTCGTCATTCAGACGGCGTGTTGCCTTGAAAGACGGCTGTCCAACGACGTTTTCCAGCATAAAGTCACGCACAAATTTACCGTTCTGGATATCGTTCAGAACCGCCTTCATCCGCGCCTTTGTTTCGTCATAGGGCAGCACACGCGGACCGGATACATATTCGCCGTATTCCGCCGTGTTGCTGATCGAATAGTTCATGTTGGCGATACCGCCTTCATAAATCAGATCCACGATCAGTTTCACTTCGTGCAGACATTCGAAATAGGCCATTTCCGGTGCGTAACCGGCCTCGACCAATGTTTCGAAACCCATGCGGATCAGTTCAACCAGACCGCCACACAGGACTGCCTGCTCACCGAACAGGTCGGTTTCGCATTCTTCACGGAAGTTGGTTTCGATGATACCCGAGCGCCCGCCACCAATGGCCGAGCAATAAGACAAGCCGATTTCCAGCGCCTTGCCGGATGCGTCCTGATCAACAGCCACCAGACAGGGAACACCGCCGCCTTTGGTGTATTCGCCGCGCACGGTGTGGCCGGGGCCTTTGGGGGCCATCATGATCACGTCAACGCCGGGCTTGGGTTCGATCAGACCGAAATGCACGTTCAACCCGTGGGCAAACGCAATCGCCGCGCCTTCGCGCAGGTTGTCATGGACGTATTTCTTGTAGGTATCGGCCTGCAGTTCGTCGGGCATGGTGAACATGATCAGGTCACACCATGCGGCGGCTTCGGCTATGCCCATAACCTTCAGGCCTTCGCCTTCGGCCTTGGCGGCACTGGGCGAGCCTTCGCGCAGGGCGACGACAACCTCTTTGGTGCCGGAATCGCGCAGGTTCAGCGCATGGGCGTGCCCCTGCGAGCCATAGCCCAGAATCGCCACTTTCATACCTTTGATCAGGTTCACATCGCAATCGCGGTCGTAATAAACGCGCATAAGTATCATCCTTTTGTTTGGATCGGGTTGGATCAAGGCTGTGATACGCCGGTTTTGGCGAATAAGGTGGTTTATTGCGATCAGATTTTCTGATAATCAGAAATAATCATTCGAATATTCTGGAGTTATGCAAAAAATCATGCTTAACGACACCGACCGCCGCATTCTGCGCCATATGCAGGCCGAACCCGACCTGCCCACTGCCGAACTGGCAATGCGGGCGGGGGTTAGTGCGGCTGTTTGCTGGCGGCGGCTGGAAAAAATGCGCTTGGGCGGGGTGTTGCTGGGCCAACAGGCGGTGCTCGACTGGCAGGCGCTGGGATATGCTGTCGAGGTGTCGTTGCGGTTCACTTTGGACAAAACCCAGCGCGGGGCATTTGACGAATTCCTGACCGAGGCCCGCAAGGTGCCCGAGGTGATCGAGATACAGACATTCCTTGGCCGAGTCGATGTGCGCCTGAACGTGCTGGCCCGCGACATGGCGCATTATCAGGAGCTGTACCGCACCCGCATTCTGACCCTGCCGCATATCGCGGATATCGAGGCTTTGATGCATATCGCAACCATCAAATCGGGCGAGGTGTTGCCGGTATGAACGCAGCATCGGACACATATCCCCGTCATTTTGCAAAATTGACAGCGCCCGACCTCCCCATGGAGGGCGCTATTGCGGCGCTGCATCATGCGGAAGGGATTGGTCGAGCAGACAAATCAAGATTCGCGGCTCTCGTTGCACCATGCGCCCACCAGGTCGGGCACTGCCATTTTTGCAAAACGAACTACCGCTGGTGCCCGCTATGAATCTAGACGAAACAGACCGCAATCTGCTGCGCGCCCTCGCCATAGACGCCACGACCAGCGCCGGAGCCTTGGGGCGGCGCTTTGGCCTAAGCCAACCCGCAACGTGGCGGCGGATCAAACGGCTGCAAGATGCCGGTATCATCAAGGGCCGCCGTGTGGTGCTGAATGCCGAAGCTGTGGGCTTTGGCGTGACGGTATTTCTTGGGGTGAAACTAGCCACCAAGGGCCGCGTGTCACTTGAAGATTTCGAGCGTGCGGTGACGGCCATTCCCGAGGTGCAGCGGGTGCAGCATGTGTTGGGCATGTATGACTACCGCCTGCGGGTGGTGGCCCGCGACATCTCCGATTTCGAACGTGTCTTGCGCCGTCGGATCATGACCCTGCCCGGTGTGGGCGATGTCGAGGCCAATGTGCTGCTAAGCGAAGAACGCAGGCCGGGGCCGTTGGGGTAGGGCTATGCTGTCCCGCACTTGATGCGGGACCTCTTGGCCGTTGCAGAAGGTCCCGCATCAAGTAGCGGGACAGCCGCGCAATGGACAGATAGGTTTTGCCAAGCGAAACCATGCGGGGTAACAAGGCCATAAACAACCAAAGGATACCCCCATGACAGCCCTTCTGCCCGATGTTGACCCTGACGGAATGCTTGAATTCTCGGTCGTATTCACCGATCGGTCGCTAAACCACATGTCCGCCGCCTTTCAACAGGTGATGCGCGATATTTCGACCACGCTTCAGGATGTTTACAACGCCGATCATGTGGTCGTCGTCCCCGGTGGCGGAACCTACGCGATGGAATCTGTCGCGCGGCAGTTGGCGAGTGGTAAAAAGGCCCTTGTGGTGCGCAACGGGTTCTTTTCCTTCCGCTGGTCGCAGATTTTCGAAATGGGCCAGATACCAGCCAGCGAAACCGTGATGATGGCGCGCCGGGTCGGCAATGCTTCTGACGCCCCCTTTGCCCCTGCCCCGATCGAAGAGGTGGTGGCCAAGATCGCCGAGGAACGCCCCGACGTGGTGTTTGCCCCGCATGTGGAAACCGCCTCGGGCATCATCTTGCCGGATGATTACCTGAAGGCCGTCAGTGCAGCGGTGCATGAATACGGCGGCTTGTTCGTGCTGGATTGTATCGCCTCGGGCTGTGCCTGGGTGGATATGAAGGCAACCGGCGTCGATGTGCTGATCTCGGCCCCGCAAAAGGGCTGGTCGGCGCAACCTTCCGCCGGTCTGGTGATGTTGAATGATACGGCACACGCGCGGGTCAAGGAAACCCAATCCACCAGCTTCGCGCTGGATCTGGGCAAATGGCTGACCATCATGGAGGCCTATACAAACGGCGGCCACGCCTATCACGCCACCATGCCCACAGATGCGCTAAAGGCGTTCCGCGACACCATGCTGGAAACCCGCGACTACGGCTTTGACAAGTTGCGTGATGCCCAATGGGAACAGGGCAATCGTGTGCGGGCGTTGCTGGCGGGTCGCGGCATCAAATCGGTGGCGGCAGAGGGGTTCGGCGCACCGGGTGTAGTTGTCAGCTATACCGATGATCCCGAGGTGCAAACCGGCAAGAAATTCGCCGCCCTTGGCGTGCAGATTGCCGCCGGTGTGCCGCTGATGTGTGACGAGGGGCCGGATTACAAATCCTTCCGGCTGGGCCTGTTCGGGCTGGACAAACTCTATGATGTCGATGCCAGCGTGGCGCGTTTGACGGCAGCACTGGATCAAGTTCTGTAAATCAGAAAAACTATGGGAAACTGCAGGGAAACAGAGATATCTTCTGTTTCCCGCACTTAACAGGTCCTATTAATCACGCTCCACTCGCAGTCTTTTGTCGAGTTCGCCTTCGCTCGCGTTTCAGTTCGAACACCTTCTGACGCGGGATCCATTCGTATTTTTTGTCCAGCTTCGGGTCGCCCCAGAACAGCTTGCCCCCCCAACGCCACGGGTCCAGCACCAGCCCGTCATACATGCCATCGCCCTTGGCGCTGATCACAACGGTGCTATGGTCGATCCGCAGGGCCTTTTCGGAATTACCGATGGCGCGGTGCAGGTCGAGGGTTTTGAAATTTTCCTGCGCCAGACGGGTTTCCATATCCTGCGCCCAATGCCAGCACAGCCCGCGCGGGCGTAAGCCCTGGTTGACCTTGATGTTATGGATGATCGGCGGATCGGTGATCTGGTATTCCTTGGCCAGTTGCAGCGGATAGGTGAATGCAATCCGCGCTGCGCGCTGCGCTTCTTCGGGGTCAACGTCGGGGCCAAGTGCCTGAATGGCCTGCGCCAATTCCGCGATTTGATTGTCGTCGGGCGTGGGGGGCCCACTTGAATATTTCCCGCAAGCCCCAAGGAAAAGGGCTGCCATCAGCGGCAGCAGAAAAGCAAATTTACCAAACATTCCCAACCCTTCGTCAATCGTGTTTTGATACCAAGTTTTCTAGGGGTAGCGGGTTGGGCATGGCTTGTCCAGATGGGGGATCGGCCAGCCGGAAATTGTCAGGTAACAATGGGGTGAAACGGCACAAAAGCGAACGCCCCGTCGGGGGGCGACGGGGCGTTCATCTAGTCTAGCAAACAGAGGTCTGCTCCCAAACAGACAAGACCCGATTACCGTGATTCTGCTTAAGGAATGGTTTACGCCCCTTCGAATTCACACAGCACATGCACATCCATGCCCATGTCTTCCAGCACCTTGCGCCCGCCCAGTTCCGGCAGGTCGATGATAAAGGATGTGCTGACAATCTCGCCGCCCAGCCGCTCGATCAGTTTGATCCCCGCAGCTGCGGTGCCACCGGTGGCCAGCAGGTCGTCAACCACCAAAATCCGCTCGCCTGCTTTAATTGCATCGTCATGCATTTCCATCACCGCTTCGCCGTACTCCAGTGTGTAGGCTTCGGATATCACAGCCCCCGGCAATTTGCCCTTTTTGCGGATCGGCACAAAGCCGACGGTCAACTGGTGGGCAATCGCCCCGCCAAGGATAAAACCGCGTGCTTCCAAACCCACAACCTTGTCGATCCGCATCCCTGCATAGGGGTGCAACATCTGGTCAATCGCCATGCGAAACCCGCGCGGGTCGGCAAACAAGGTGGTGACATCGCGAAACATGATCCCCTCGTGCGGGAAATCCACGATAGTGCGGATATAGTCTTTGACGGTTTTCATCGGGAGTCCCCTTTGGTGATCACATCTTTTCAGGATGATTGATAGGCGAGCCAAAGCGCGCAAACAACGGCGTTATTGTCGCAAAGCGATTAATAAAAGAATTGCCCGGGAATTTGATGCAATAATTCACCGGTTTTTGATTTCAATCATATTCAATTTTTGGCATAAATGCTAAATTTCCAAGGCCGGTGATCCGGTGGAAATATTAGAAGTAGGGAATTGGAACAATGTGGAAATTTGGTATAGCAGCCCTTGGATTTGGTTTGCTGTCAGCCTCGTCTTTATACGCACAATCAACCTTTGACGGTAGGTATTGGGGTCTGACCTTGGGGTCTGGCAACGGAGATATGACCCATATTAACCGGACAGCGGGGGTCGATAATATTAACGGTGCTGTTGTTGGCGGGTTAATTGGCTGGAATGGAAGTAAAGGCCGGATTGTATACGGGGTCGAAGGGGATTTGTCGTTAGGCCGACTGGATGCGTCCCAACCATGTGGCAATCCAACCTGGACCTGTAAGGCCGAGATCAGCGCGCTGGCCACACTGCGCGGGCGTGTCGGGGTCGAAAGCGGGCGTACCTTGCTGTATTTAACCGGCGGTGTTGCTGCCGCAAGGATGGAATTTTCAACCACCAACAGCGCCGGAACGGCATTTCCCGATACCAATACAGCAACCGGCTGGGTGGCCGGGCTAGGGATCGAAGGAAAATGGCGTTCCAGCCCGTGGAATTACCGTGTCGAGTATATGCACACGGATTTTGGCAAGGAAACCTATCAGGCGGATATTGATTATATATCCGAATTTAACAGCGATATTGTCCGTATAGGCCTGTCAAAACGGTTCTGAATTCAAAATGAGATGCCTGCCCCGATATTGATACGGGGCAGGCGTATAAACTCAGCTGCTGTGCAAAAAGTGCATCACGTCACCGTCCTGCACTTCATAGGTTTTACCCTCGACCCGCATTTTACCGGCCTCTTTGGCACCAACTTCACCACCCAGGGTGACAAAATCCTCATAGGCGATGGTTTCGGCACGAATGAAGCCGCGTTCAAAATCGCCGTGGATCACGCCTGCGGCCTGCGGGGCAAGGGTGCCTTGCTTGATGGTCCAGGCGCGGGCCTCTTTGGGGCCGACGGTGAAATAGGTTTCCAGATGCAGCAATTCGTAGCCGGCGCGGATCAGACGATCCAGACCCGGTTCTTCCAGCCCCATTTCGGATAGAAACATTTCGGCTTCTTCCGGCTCCAGTTGGCTGATTTCCTCTTCAATTGCGGCAGAAATGATCACATGCGCGTTGCCCTCACTGGCGGCCATTTCGGCCACGGCAGCGGAATGGGCATTGCCCTTGGCCGAGGCATCCTCTTCAACGTTGCAAACATAAAGGATCGGTTTGGTGGTCAGCAGTTGCAGCATTTTCCACGCTTTGGCATCTTCTTCGTCCACATCAACCAGACGGGCGGGTTTGCCGTTTTCCAGCATCGCCAGCGCGTCCTTTAGCAGGCGTTCCTGCTGCACCGCGTCCTTGTCGCCGCCACGCACCTTGCGCACCAGCCCTTGCAGGCGCTTTTCAATCGATTCCATATCGGCCAGCATCAGTTCGGTTTCGATCGTGGCAGCATCGGCCACCGGATCAACGCGCCCCTCGACATGGGTGACATCGCCGTCTTCAAAACAACGCAGCACATGGGCAATCGCGTCCACCTCGCGGATGTTGGCCAGAAACTGGTTGCCCAGCCCTTCACCCTTGGACGCACCTTTGACCAGCCCCGCGATATCAACGAATGTCATGCGGGTGGGCAGGATCTGTTTGGAGCCGGCCACTTCGGCCAGCTTGTCCAGCCGCGCGTCGGGCACGGCCACTTCGCCGACATTGGGTTCAATCGTGCAGAACGGAAAATTCGCAGCCTGCGCGGCGGCGGTTTTTGTCAGCGCGTTAAACAATGTGGATTTGCCGACATTCGGCAAGCCCACGATACCCATCTTAAAGCCCATGGTTTGATCCTTGATCCAGTTTCCCGCTGCTTCTAGTCGGTCAGGCAAACAGACGCAAGCCAGCGGGGGTTATGGGGTGGTTGGTTTGGTGGCTTTTGGAATGTCGCGGGTGGTTGGTGTTTTCATCAAGGTATTGGCCTCACCGGATATGTAGTCTTTTGTTGTGGTGCAAAGATTGGCAGAAAAGCTAGAAGACTGATTGACCGCAATTACGCCTTTTCAGTTCAGAATCCTAACTTTCCATCGAGATTTCTTCAACTTTATCGCCAGAAAACCGCACCGAGATAAGATAGTTGGTCACATTCCCCGGCAAGCTAAAGTCAAAGACATCTATATTACCGTCATCCTCCGAACTCCAAGCATCAACAAAGACCAATGAATCGATTATTTGCGATGCCTCGGGAGATGCCGTGCCGTATGTTTCTACGAAATATTCAGGCTCAAGTTCTTCTAAGTGATGGTCAATAAATAGCGAAACGCTATCTTCGCCAGCTGGCACTCCCAACAGCGATCTTATTTCCGAGAGAGCTACTTGTTTGTGTTCTTCTTTATTCATCCAGATACCTTCTACTAGTTGTTGGTAACTTCGAACATTTTTGAAGGAAATTACTATTACATCAAGCCCTCCACAGCGAAGGTTCTACTGAAGTAACATTTCTATTGCATTTCATCGTATTGTTGGTAGCAGAGAAAATGGAGATCGGATCCATTACACAAATCTATTTTCCTTCTTTCACCCTAGGATATCAACAATTCGCTTCATGCATCCGGTATCGATCACAGTCTGGTAACTCACTTGTTAATAACGGAAAATCACCCGTCAACACATTCGAGGTAGGGTGGATTGTCTGCTGGATTGCGGCCTTATAGGCTGAAGGTACATGCATAACTCGGGAGGATTCCATGAGGACGCTTATAGTAGTTTCAGCATTTGTTATATCCATTGCCACCGGTGTATCGGCAAGAGAATGGGTCCTTGGTGCTGGCACCAGTCAATTCCATGATGTGAACTCGAATAGCGGGTCTATAGCATCTTTTGAATTGCATAGTGACCCTTTCTATACACGTAACCGATTCAGTCTGCGATATATGGGGGTGATATCGGCCCATGCCACAGGCGACTTCTTTATTGGTGTTGGGGTTTCGGGCGTGTATGATTTTGACAATCGCTGGTATGCCGAGGGCAGCATTGCGCCTGGGTATTTCAACGAATCCAGTACAAACAATGATCTTGGCAGCCCGTTTGAAATTCGTTCTTTGCTGGGACTGGGATATGAATTGAACTCGGGCGACAGCATTTCTTTGGCCGTAATGCACAAATCCAATGCCTCGACCGCGTCGCAAAATCCGGGGGTGAACGGGGTTTTGTTACGTTATCACCACAGGTTTTAGCCCCATACCATCTGGCAAGCCCCGCTGAAGGATTGCAATTCGGCGGGAATTTGGGCACATCAGGGCGTATTCAATATAAGGGATGCCCTGATGACACGGATCGATCGCAAATTCGCCGAACTGCAAGCCAAAGGTAAAAAGGCCTTTGTGTCCTACATCATGGCGGGGGATCCGGATTTTGACACCTCTCTGGAAATCGCCAAAGGCCTGCCTGCGGCGGGGGTGGATGTGATCGAACTGGGTCTGCCCTTTACCGATCCGATGGCCGATGGCCCGACGATCCAGCTGGCCGGTCAACGGGCGCTGGCCGCAGGGATGACCTTGCAACGCACGTTGGACATGGCGCGGGAATTTCGCAAAACCGATGATACCACGCCGATTGTGCTGATGGGCTATTACAACCCGATCTACAATCGCGGGGTGGACCGGTTTCTGGTGGACGCCAAAGAGGCAGGGATCGACGGGATGATCGTGGTGGACCTGCCGCCGGAAGAGGACAGCGAGTTGTGCATTCCGGCGCAGGCGGCGGGGTTGAACTTCATCCGTCTGGCGACCCCGACCACTGATGATGCGCGCCTGCCCAAGGTGCTGCAAAATACATCCGGATTCCTATATTACGTTTCGATCAACGGCATCACCGGTGCGGCCGAAGCCGAAGCCGCCGATGTTGGGCCCGAAGTGGCACGGATCAAGGCCAAGACCGATATTCCGGTAATTGTCGGCTTTGGCATCAACACACCGGACAAGGCCGAAGCGGTGGCCAAGGTGGCGGACGGGGCCGTCGTTGGCTCGGCCATCGTCAGCCGGATTGCGGCGGGCGATAGCGTGGCCGATGTGCTGGCGTTTGTGAAAACACTGGCGGACGGGGCGCATCGGGCCTAATGGTGTAAATTTTGTATAAAATCGCATATCAAACACTAAAAAAGAACGTTGCTCTCTTTGCTTTTTACGTTGTGTTGCTTGTCGTGGTAGAGCGGTTTGTTAAAATCAATCCTGCTGCGAGTTTTATTGCTGTGACAATACTGGCTCTCTACACACACCGGATGATTTTGCTAAACGAGCATTACGGATTGGGCGATCTGTATAAACGACAAGAGGCGAGTGTGCGAAAACCTCCAATGATTTCTTTTATCCTTGTATCCGTAATTGGGTTGGTGGTTTTCATGGCTCTGCTAGGTATATTTACCTATCTGCTGTATATTTTAATCGGCGAAATCGCCTTGAAGGACAGAGGGCATATTTTGCTGTCGGTCTTAATTGCATTGATGCCAGCAATAATCGTATATGGAGTTCTTCTTTCCTTATTTGGAACAGTGTTTCCCGCTGCGGCGATCGGGGGTGATCGAAGCCTTAAGGCTGCTTGGAAGCGCGGGAAAAGCAGTTTCTGGAAAACGCTAGGGCGTTTGATTGTCGGGCCTCTTGCATTTGTTCTTTTTGGGGGTGGTGGTGTTGGTTTTTTGACGTACTATCTTGCCAAATCAGGAATAGATGTTGAAAGCGCTTCTGTTAATATCCCTCTCTCTGTGCTTGCATACAGCATTAACGTCTGTGGGATTTTGTTATCAGTTTCCGCGCTAAGTATGGCGTATCAAAGTGCTGAAGCTCGGACCGAAGAGAGGGATACAAACCATGAAACATGACTCAATCGCCCAGATCGCCAAAATCAAAAAATCCCACCCCAACAACCTGATGGCGCGGCATTTCGACATGGACTATTTCCGTGCTCTGGAACCCGCTCTGCAACAACGCCTGTTAAAGATCATCGCGTCAGGCATTGCCAACCCCGACAGCTCGATGGGGGCCTATGCGATGGACCCGCAGGACTACGCCGATTTCGCGCCCTTCTTTGACAAGCTGATCCGCGATTTTCATGGCATCCCCGATGATACCCCGATTACCCAGCCACATGATTGGGACACCACGCAGGCGGCTTGTGATCTGGGTACGATTGATCCGGCGCTGAAAGATGTTTCCATGCGGGTGCGGGTGGCGCGTAACGCGGCGACGTTCCCCTTGCCCGGCGCTATGAACCGGGATCAGCGGGTGGCGTTTGAAACCCTTGCCGCCGATGCTTTTGCCAAACTGGCAGAAAACCCCGCCTTTGGCGGGCAATACCTGTCGATCACCCCCGGTTCACCGCACGAGATCAGTGCGGAAGAATACGACCGCCGCGTTGCCGCCCACCAGATGTTCAAGGACATGAGCAACGACCGGTTCCTGAACGTCGCGGGGATTTCCGGCGATTGGCCCTATGGGCGCGGCATGTATGTTTCGGACGCCGAGGACTTTCTGGTCTGGGTTGGCGAAGAAGACCACCTGCGCATCATGGCGATGCAAAAGGGCGGCAACTTGAACGCGCTGTTTGACCGGTTGCACGCGGGGCTGACGGTGCTGCAAGGGCTGCTGTCCGAATTCGCCATGTCCGACAAATACGGCGCGATTGCCTCGTGCCCGACCAATCTGGGCGCGGGTATGCGAGCCAGCCTGCATATGAAACTGCCCAAGGTGACCAAGGGTGGCACTGATCTGTCGACCGTAACCAATGCCGCCAAAGACCTTGGCCTGGCCGTGCGCGGCGCAGGGGGCGAGCACTCGGATGCGGGTGCGGACGGGTTGGTCGATGTATCCCCCTCGGCACGGCTGGGGGTGTCGGAAATGCAGATCATGCGGCGGCTGTATGACGGGGCGGCGAAGTTGTGGGAGATGGAGAAGGCGGGGTAAGGGGTGGAGTATATCTGCTTTGAGCCCATTGCTTTCGCGTTTCCAGAGCTTAATATTAACGCTATTACATCGTTCTGTAAGGGATTGGAATGTCGTGTATAAGTAAAACAGCAGCGTCAATTAATATTACCGGAGACACCCTTGACCCCGTCAAAATAACCCGCCTGATAGGCAAGAAACCGACTTTTTCTTACCGAAAGGGCGAAGAAGTGCCGCTCCGAAATGGTAAAGGAATTCGGATCGCGGGTTTTGGAGCTTGGGTGTTGAAATCAGAACGCGTAACGCCCGGAAATCTTGATGCGCAGATTGAAAAATTATTGGAAGGAGCCGTCGCGGACACATCCGTTTGGCTTCAAATTTCCAGTGAATTTCATGTGCGCATTTTTTGCGGGCTTTTCATGAGGCGTTTCAACGAAGGGCTAATGATCTCACGATCTACAATGATGTTGCTTGGCGCGCGAGGGATTGCGCTTGATCTTGATATCTATGGAGCTGAGATGAGTGAGGACGAAGCTGAGTAGGTAGGGCCCTAAAATTGTTCATTGCTTATAGTGAACAGCATCTTAGTCCCACACTGCAAACCTGGATAACTGCCAATATCCTATTTGCCACCCAGCCCCCATTTTTGCTACCCTGACACCGCTCAAGTCGGCAGGCAGTGAGCGTAATCGGTGTGCGCCATATCGAATCTGCTCGGGAACAATATGATACGGCACGAAAAATGATGCAGCGGCCGCGCTGTGGGAGATGGAGAAGGCGGGATAGCCTGCTGTTATCCGGCGCAACAACTCAGCTTTGCCACATCCTTTTCAAAGGTCTGCGCGGCCAGTTTCAGCCCTTCAACCGTTGTCAGATATGGAAAGATCGTCGCGCCAAGGTCGTCATAGGTCATCCCTGCCTTCAGCGCCATTGCTACAGTCTGGATACTGTCCGCCCCTTCCGGTGCCAAAATATGTGCGCCCAACAGTTTCTTGCTGCCTTTGTCCGCGACCAGTTTGATCAACCCGCGTGTATCGCGTGCAGCCAGGGCGCGCGGGACATGTTCCAGCGGTAGTACCGAGGTGACGGTCTCGATACCTTGTGCCTCTGCCGCCGTTTGGGTCAGGCCGACGCTGGCGACTTGCGGGTCGGAAAATACCACGGCGGGCATGGTTGAATTGTCATAGGTCAGCCCCGCATCAAGGACCGCGTTTTTGGCGGCTATTTTAGCCCCGTAAGCTGCCATATATACAAACTGGTCCCGCCCGGTTACATCCCCTGCGGCATAGACATGGGCAAGGCTACTGCGCATCTGTGTATCGGTCACGATGCCGCCGCGCGGGTCGGTCTTTATCCCCGCCATATCCAGCGCCAAAGCATCGGTGTTGGGCACGCGCCCTGTGGTCAGCAACAGGCGTTCGGCTGTCACGGCAAGCGGTTTCCCCGCCTGTGTGGTTTGCAACGTGACCTGCCCGCCCGTTTGCCCGAACCTGTCATATGTCAGCCCGTCCAGAACTGTAATCCCTTCGTCTGCGAAATAGCCGATCAACGCGGTGCTGACTTCCGGCTCGGCATTCGGCAACAGTCCGTGACGGGTGACAATGGTCACTTTCACCCCCGCCCGCGCGAATATCTGGGCCAGCTCCACGCCGATGTATCCGCCGCCCATGATCATCAGCGATTGCGGCAGGGTCTCAAGCTCCAGCGCAGTGGTGCTGTCCAGCCAGTCGATGCCATCCAGACCGGCAATATCGGGCACATGCGGGCGCGAGCCTGTGGCGATGATCACCTTGCCCGCCTTGATCCCCTGACCATTGACCGAAACTGTGCCGTCGGCCTGAAAGCGGGCAACCCCCTCGATATAGGTCACAGCATCATAGTTCGGCAGAATGTCGATGTATTTGGCGGCCCGCAGGTCATCGACCAGCGCCTGTTTCTGGCGCACAATGGCGGCCCAGTCGGTTACTTTTGCCGTCGCTTTAATCCCGTCAAACCGGCTGGCCGCTGTGGCGGAATGCATGATTTCGACCGCACGGATCATCGCCTTTGAAGGCACGCAACCGACATTGACGCATGTCCCGCCAATGGTGCCATGCCCGACCAAGGCAACATTGGCTCCGTCCTCGGCTGCGGTGATGGCAGCGGAAAATCCGGCAGACCCCGCCCCGATGACCAGCAGGTCAAACCCGCCATCCGATTTTTTGTCGCTACAGCAATCTTTCATTTTGATATTCCTTATTGGGCTGCACCGGATTGGCTGCGTTTGCGCCAAAGCGCATAGATCGTCAGCAGGATGAATATTCCGAGCGCCGGAAACAGCACATAATCCAGATAGCCGACCAGGGCCGACAGACCGACGACACCAAATAGCACCACCAAAACCGGAGTAAAGCAGCACAGCGCAGCCGTAACGGTGCCGATGATACCGACCTTTAACAATGATTTATCATTCATGGGATCAGGACTCGCCTTCTGTTACAGTCGCTTCATATCCGGCCGAGGCCGAGGCGGCAGCGATATCATCAACCGTCGCGATCTCGTCGTCAAAAACAACGAGGGCTGTTCTTGTGTCTGAATCGGCCGCCACCGATATGACGCCATCAACGCTGCCCATTGCGGATTCAACGATAAAGGGGCAGCTGGCGCAGTACATGCCGGGGACGGCAAATTTTACGGTTTGTTCTGCCGCAAACAGCGGTGCGCCAACCAATAGGCCAATCAAGGCAAAGGCGGGTGTTCCAAGTCTCATAAGGTTTCCTTTCAAAGTCCAAGCATGATGGGGGCAATAATTGGCGCAATCCAGTTCCAGAAAATCGCCAGAATTATCAAAAAGGTCGAGCCAAACAAGGCACCTTTGACCAACCTGTTCGGCAAGGGGCGGGCGCAGGCCTCGCCATCGCAGCAATCTTGGGGTTTGCTATATACCAGCCAGTAACCATAGCCCAGAAATCCAAGCGTGATTACAATGAAGATCGGTTTATAGGGGGCAAGGGCAGTCAGATTACCAACCCACGCGCCAGAAACTCCTAGGCTGAACAGGATCAAAGGAATGATGCAACAGCTGGAAGCCGCAATCGCCCCAAGGATACCCCCCGCCGCAATCATACGGTTTTTACGGCTTTGGCTGGTTGGTTGCTGCCCTGTCAGGTCGGTTGTTTCAGTCATATTTTGCACTCGCAGTTGTGGCTTCTTGGTGATAGATACGATCTGTAGCAGCTACAGATGCAAGGGATTTTCCAAATGGGCCAGTTCACAAACGCGCGAGGGTATCCGATTGGCCAGATGTCGCGTGAAACCGGCGTCAATATCGAAACGATCCGCTATTATGAACGGATCGGGCTGATGCCAAAACCGGATCGGACCGCAGGGGGCAACCGGCAATATAATCACGATCAACTAAAGCGGTTGTTCTTTATCCGGCGGGCGCGCGGCCTGGGGTTTACGCTTGATGAAATCCGGGGCCTGTTCGAAATGGCGGACCGGCAGGATTACTCATGTAGCGAAGTGCATGATCTGACGGTAGATCATCTGGCCTCGGTTCGCGACAAGATCGCCAACCTGAAAAAGCTGGAAAAGATGTTATCGGATATGATTTCCCAATGCAGTCGCGGGGACGTGCCCGAATGCCCGATTCTGGACGCGTTGTTCGAGGTTAACTAGGGCCTGTTGACGTTCCCCACACCGCACTGGCGCGAGTCCAAAATTGCAGCCAGCACGTTGATTTGCCCGCCGCGATACCGGTATCGGCAAGGGGAAATCCGCGCGTTGGAAGCAATTTTGGCCGCGTCCCGCAGGGATTTCACCAAAATCCGCCATTGCGACACCAATTTCGCTTGCAAGGGGGCCACCCTTGCGGCACTCAATTGGCTTGCACTGGCGGATTTTGGGTCGAAACCAGTGCGGTGTGGGGAACGTCAACTGGCCCTAATCGCAGGATACATCGCATTTGCCAGCGCATACAGGCTTTGCTAACCTGATCCCGCTCAAGTCGGCAGGCAGTGAGCGTAATCGGTGTGTGCCATATCAAATCTGTTCGTCAGAAAGGTATGACATGACACAAAGACCAAAGCGCCGGGGCCATAAATCTCCGCCGCAATCCGCAAAACCCGCCGACGCTTTTTCAATGGACCGTGTGTTTGCCGACCGTCCGGGGTTTGGCTTTCTGGATGCCGACCGGCTGGAATTCATGCAGTCCCGCGCTTTTGCCCTGCTGGAAGACTACGGCGTGATGGTAGTGCATCCCGCCGCCAAAGCCGCATTTCTAAAGGCAGGTGCTACAGAAGGAACCGAGGCCGGACGCATCCGCCTGCCCCGTAAGCTGGTTGAGGAGGCGCTGGCGGCCACACCGAAATCCGCGCTGTTTGCGGGTCGTAAACCGGAATTTGACATGCAGGTGCCGCGTCCGGACAAAGGCTTCATCCTGCGCACGGGCACTGGCGGGCATGGTTATGTTGACCCACGGGATGCCAGCTATCGCAACATGGATGTGCAAGCGGCGCGGGAAATCGCGGCGGTGGCCAATGATCTGGACCAGATCGGGTTCATCGCCCACCCGTTCGTGCATGGCGTACCCGAAGTCACGGCAGACATCCACGCCTATGCGGCCATCACCGCAAACACCCATAAACACGTCTGGATGCAGCCCTATCAAAAGGAAAACATCGAATACCTGATGAAGATCGCGGCGATTGCGGCGGGAGGCGAAGATGTGCTGCGGGCGCGGCCCAGCACATCGGTGATCACCTGTTCCTTTACCCCGCTGGAGTTCAAATATATGGACACCGAGGTGATCATTCAGGCCGGTCAATACGGCGTGCCGATCCATGCCTGTTCCTTGCCCTCGGCCGGTGGCACGGCGCCATTGTCGGTGCCGTCCCTCGCCCTGATGGCGGCGGCGGAAATTTTGGGGATGATGACCATGGCGCACATCCTTGCGCCGGGCACGCCGGTGATCGCCACGCCTTTGATGTTCGCACTGGACATGCGCACGGGCAGCGCGCTGCAATCCAGTGTCGAGGCGATGCAGGCGGCGAATATGTCGATCCAGTTGATGAAAAGCTTTGGCATGATGACGCATACTTATGGCTCGGGGTCGGACACGCCGGATGCCGATCATCAGTCGATGGCGGAACGGGCGATGCTGATGCAGAATGTGGCGTTGGCAGGGGCCGATATTCTGGGCGGCGTGGGGCAGTTGGAATGCGCCACAGTGTTTTCGCCGGTGCAAGCGGTGCTGGACAATGAAATCGGCGCGGTGGTGCGGCGGTTTCTGCGCAGCCCGCAGATTGATGACACCAGCCTGAATTGGGATGAAATGATGCAGGTCGCCGTTGGCGGACATTTTCTGGACAGCGACCATACGGTTGCTGGGTGCCGTGATCAGTTCATCCCGTCGGTGTTCCAGCGAGACGGGCGCGATGATTACGAGAAGAACGAAAGGCGCGGCGCGTTCGAGGCAGCGCGGGACGTCGCGCTGGCCTCGATTGCGGCAGCGCCCGAGGGCGGGGTGCTGGACGAGGGCCAGACCCGCGAGATTGCCGAATTGGCGGCCAAAGCGGATGAGCATATCGTGCGGGTCTATTCGGGGCGGGTCGAAACGATCTAGCCTGACGTGTGGGGTGAATTGATACCCTTTGGGGCTAATTATAGTTGTAAGTGCCTAAAACCTAGTGCAGATTTGCATTAAATGACAAACGAAAGATTAAGATAAAATGCCTTGGCAATCGAAAAAGTCCTGGAAAGATGATGCCGTACAAGCATTGGCCAGTTACAGACCATTACCTGGACAGGAACACGATGCAATGGACGCCGGTGCCAAGGTAACACATGTTTTCCCCAAAAGCCCCGCACATCTGGCTGGTATCCGTGAGGGTTGGGAATTGGTTAAATTCAATGACAGAGCCCCAGCCGAAAATATTTCCCTGATGGGACCGCAAGAGGAAAAGGTGTTTTCAACTGTTTTCCGTGATCCCGAGGGGCGGTTGTATTTGTGGGGGTTGCCGTCTTGGCCGTTTGGCATCAAGCTCAGCCCGCCTGTTAATGCGAGCCTGCTGCGAAAGATCGAAAAATCCCTAATATCACATGATGTGCTCGTCGACTATTGGCGGGATGGAAATCTGGATGCAATTGGCCAGATGAACCAGTCCCTGCGCAAGGGGATTGAGCGCGCGCTGGGGGTTGGCCTGTTGGGGCGCTTGAGGGGGGCACAAAAGAATTTGGACCTTAGCAGATACCAAAATGATTTCCATTTGGGCTTTCTGGCTTTGGCCGAATTGCAAGCCGGAAATATTGAAGCCGCTGAACAGGTTTTAAGAGCAGCCAGAAAGGCCAAATCCGATAATGAATGGTTGTCTTCGATTGAAATGGGGCTGTTCGACTATACTGAAGCACTGATAAATCTTGCCAATAACGATAATGAAGCCGCAAACTATGCCGCGCAAGCAGCGTATGAACTCGTTCCGGATATCGGGGCTGTACGTGATCTGCTGCACCAGCTTGCCCCAGAATCCGAAGATGTGAAAAGACCTGAAGTCCAAGATCAGGATCCGTTTGTCGGAAAGAAACTTCCGCTGGATTATGTGCTGCCGGGGATTGATCCGGTTGGAAACATGGGCGGCAAGCGGGAAACGATTTCTTTATCCAGCGCCCTTAAAAACACCGCTGACAATCAAGTATTTGCTTTGCTTATAATGGGGCAATACCGGGCAAACGGGTACAGTCTTATGGATTTATTCAAGATGGCAATGGTTCATGCCGCTTATCCGGATCTGATATCCGGTGTGCATATTGTTTCTGCTGGTAACAGGGTTGCAAATGAACAGGATCGGGAAACAATTGAAGCAATATGCACGGAAAAAGGGTTGCCTTTTAAGGTGCTGTTTGACGGAGAGGATTTTGTTTCGCCGGAATTGCCGATGCGGGGTTCCCCTATGCGGATAATGGTGGATAACAAGGGAACGGTTTTGTCGACAAGGGAAATGGCTGATGAAAGCGGTATCTGGGAGGCAGTCGCGAATTTAAAGGTAGCATAAAGGCGGCTTTAGGCTTGAGTTTTGCCGCATATTGGTCACAAGGTTTGACCAATATGCGCAGTTTTGAGTCGTGAAAGGATGCCCGATGGCCGTGATCACCAATATCGACGATCTGAAACAGATTTACCGCCGCCGTGTGCCCAAGATGTTTTACGACTACGCCGAAAGCGGCAGTTGGACCGAACAGACCTTTCGCGAAAACGTCACGGACTTTGACAAAATCCGCCTGCGCCAACGAGTGGCGGTGGATATGACCGGCCGCAGTACAGCCACACAGATGATAGGCGAGGATGTGGCCATGCCTGTCGCGCTGGCCCCTGTTGGTCTGACCGGCATGCAATGCGCGGATGGCGAAATCAAGGCAGCCAAAGCGGCCGAGAATTTCGGCGTGCCCTTTACCCTGTCCACCATGTCGATCTGCTCGATCGAGGATGTGGCCGAGAACACCACAAAACCCTTCTGGTTTCAGGTTTACACCCTGAAGGACGACGATTTTATGACGCAGCTGTTTGATCGGGCACGGGCTGCGAATTGTTCGGCTATCGTGATCACGGTTGATCTGCAACTGCTGGGACAGCGGCACAAGGATCTGAAAAACGGCCTGTCCGCTCCGCCGAAACTGACGGCGAAATCGGTGGCCAATATGATGACCAAGGTGCAGTGGGGCCTTGGGATGCTGGGCACCAAGCGGCGGTTTTTCGGCAATATCGTCGGCCATGCCGCCGGTGTGACCGACCCGTCCAGCCTGTCGGAATGGACCACATCCGCATTTGATCAGACGCTGGATTGGGAGCGGATCAAACAGTTCAAAAAGATGTGGGGCGGCAAGGTGATCCTGAAAGGGATACTGGATGTCGAGGACGCGAAGAAGGCGGCCAATGTCGGGGTTGATGCAATTATCGTGTCCAACCACGGCGGGCGGCAACTGGACGGGGCGCTAAGCTCGATCCGCGCGCTGGGGCCGATTCTGGAAGCCGTTGGCGACAAGG
>WFNH01000082.1 GCA_015488685.1 Marinosulfonomonas sp. | reverse complement strand
GAATGGAGCAACCGCTGCCCTATAGGTTGCTAGTACTCGCAGGTAGTATCTATGTGATTGGACGACATCGTGCCAATATACAGAGGCTGCTGGCAGGCGCAGAGCCGCGCTTGGGGGTGAATTAGCCCTTCATCTAAGACTGAAGGATAGCGTGGTGGCTGGAGGTCAGAACAGACATCCAACAAATCCTGTCAGACAATTGTATTCAGAGATCAAGTACCCGAAATTCGTATTAAGTAATGCTATCTAACCCCAGCAACAAACAAAGCGGAGGCCCTTGCGGGCCGCTTTATGTCTCGTGCCTGCAGGGCACTCGGGTTTGCCTCCGGCGGAGGTATTTGTGAAAAGAAGAAGGGCCTCGTTTGGCTAGAGATCGTTGTGCACTTCCGCAACGAAGGTCTGGTCATCCATCGGCGGGCGTACATAGCCCTGCACGATGGGGCGGTCTTCCAGAACGATGGGTTCGGGGGTTGTGTCTTCATACGGGATTTGACCCAACAGGTGGGTGATGCAATTGATCCGCGCGTGTTTCTTGACGTCGGAATTGACCACATACCACGGGGCTTGTTTGATGTCGGTATGGGCGAACATGATGTCCTTGGCTTTGGAATATTCCACCCAGCGATCGCGCGATTCCAGATCCATCGGTGACAGTTTCCAGCGTTTGGTCGGGGTGATCAGACGTTTCTGGAACCGGCGTTCCTGTTCTTCGTCCGACACCGAAAACCAGTATTTGATAATCTTGATGCCCGAGCGCACCAGCATGCGTTCAAATTCGGGGCAGGAGCGCAGGAAATCCTGATGTTCCTCTTCCGTGCAAAACCCCATCACCTTTTCCACGCCGCCACGGTTGTACCACGAGCGGTCAAAAATCACCATTTCACCGGCCGAGGGCAGATGCGCCACATAGCGCTGGAAATACCATTGGGTTTTCTCGCGTTCGGTCGGGGCGGGCAGGGCAACCACGCGGGTAATGCGCGGGTTCATCGGTTCGGTGATACGTTTGATGGTGCCGCCTTTGCCGGCTGCATCGCGGCCCTCGAAGATCACCACGACCTTCAGGCCCTGTGATTTGATCCATTCCTGCATCTTGACCAGTTCGATTTGCAGGCGGGCCAGTTCGGCCTCGTATTTTTTGTTGGAGATCTTTTTCTCGGCCATTTGGGCACCTTCTTTGAAACTCGCGCGCGTTACCCGTGCGAGGCTAGATCAAAGAAGGGAATTGGTCGAATCCTAAATTACAGGTTTTCCGGCTGCGCCATGCCCAGCACATGATAGCCACCATCCACATGGATGATTTCGCCGGTGGTGCAATTGCCCGCGTCCGATGCCAGATAAACGGCAGTGCCGCCCACAGCCTCAAGCGTGGCATTACTGCGCAAGGGCGCGTTGGCTTCGGTGGCGCGGTAGGTTTTGCGCGCCCCGCCAATGGCTGCACCGGCCAGCGTTTTCATCGGGCCGGGCGAAATGGCGTTCACACGGATGCCGTCTGGGCCAAGGTCATTGGCCAGATAGCGCACGGCGGATTCAAGTGCCGCTTTGGCCACGCCCATCACATTATAAAACGGTGTGACGCGGGTCGAGCCCTGAAAGGTCAGCGTCAGGATGGTGCCGCCTTCATTCATCAAAGGGGCCGCGCGGCGGGCCACGTCGATTAGGGAATAGCAGGAAATATCCAGCGAGTTTTTGAAGTTGGCCCGCGAGGTGTCAACGAAGCGCCCCGTCAATTCTTCCTTGTCCGAAAAGGCCAGTGCGTGCACGACGAAATCAAGGCTGCCCCATTGCGATTTGATCTGCTCAAAGGCACGGTCCATCGAGGCGTCATCGGTTACATCGACATCCACCAGAATGTTCGATCCCAGGGATTCCGCCAGCGGGGCGACCCGTTTGCCAAAGGCTTCGCCCTGATAGGTAAAGGCCAGTTCCGCGCCTGCCCCTGCCATTGCTTCGGCAATGCCCCAAGCGATAGACCGCTGGTTCGCAACCCCCATGATCAGGCCGCGTTTTCCTTTTAACAAATCCGACATAAATAGTTACCCGTGATACTTGCTCATCGCGATGGTGCCGTTTGTGCCACCAAAGCCAAAGCTGTTTGAAATGACTGTGTCCAGACCTGCATTTTCGACAAATTCGGTGCAGATTTCATCTGGATTAATTTGTGAGTCCAGTTCGGTAATATTGGCTGATGGGGCGATGAAATCACCATTCAGCATGATCAGTGAATAAATGGCCTCGTGAACACCCGCGCCACCCAAACAGTGGCCGGTGACCGATTTGGTCGATGTGATTGGCGGCACGTTGCCTTCGCCAAAGACGCGGCGCACGGCGTGGACTTCGGTAACGTCACCCGCAGGGGTCGAGGTGCCGTGGGCATTGATATAGCCGACCTTGCGATCGCCAATTGTGTCCAGTGCCAGTTTCATCGAGCGTTCAGCCCCTTCGCCCGAAGGCGCGACCATGTCGTGGCCATCCGAAGTGGCGCCATAGCCGGTGACTTCGGCGTAAATCTTGGCGCCGCGGGCCAGCGCGTGCTCCAGTTCTTCCAGAACCACTACGCCACCACCACCGGCAATCACAAACCCGTCCCGGGTGGCGTCAAAGGCGCGGCTGGCCGTTTCGGGGGTGTCGTTATACTTGCTGGACATGGCACCCATCGCGTCGAACAGACAGGACAGGGTCCAGTCCAGTTCCTCGCCACCACCGGCGAACACGATATCCTGTTTGCCAAACTGGATCTGCTCAACCCCGTTGCCGATGCAGTGCAGCGATGTGGTGCAGGCGGATGTGATGGAATAGTTCACGCCCTTGATTTTGAATGGTGTCGCCAGACAGGCCGAGTTGGTCGAGGACATGCAGCGGGTAACCATGAACGGCCCCATGCGTTTGGGCGCGCCCTTTTCTTTTACAATCTTGTGGGCATTGAAAAAGTTGGATGTGGACGGGCCGCCGGACCCCATGACAAGGCCGGTGCGCGGGTTGGAAACATCGCTTTCATCAAGGCCGCTGTCGGCAATTGCCTGTTCCATCGCGATATAGTTATAGGCCGCCCCCGGCCCCATAAAGCGCAGCTGGCGTTTGTCGATATGCTCGGCCACATCAATTTGTGGCATGCCGTGGATTTGTGACCGGAACCCGTTTTCGACGTAATCGGGCGCAGCAACGATGCCGGATTTACCCGAACGCAGGGCCTTGGTGACTTCTTCGACGTTGTTTCCGATCGAGGAAACGATGCCCATTCCGGTAATGACGACGCGACGCATTGGCGTTCTCCTTAGTCTTTCGCGGCTGCAAGGCCGACTTTGAGGTCTTTTACGGCATAGATTTCTTCGCCATCAGCAAGGATGATACCATCCGCCACACCCAGTTTCAGGCGACGGTCGATGACGCGGGTGAAATCGATCTTGTAGGTGATCATTTTGGTTTCGGGCGTGACCATGCCGGAAAATTTGACTTCGCCGACACCCACGGCAAACCCTTGCCCCTGCATGCCGCGCCAACCAAGGTTGAAGCCGGTCAATTGCCACAAGCCATCAAGGCCAAGGCAACCGGGCATAACCGGATTGCCGGGGAAATGGCAGGGAAAGAACCAAAGATCGGGGTGGATGTCGAATTCGGCGATAATGTGGCCTTTGCCATGTGCACCGGCGTCACCGGATACATCGGTGATCCGGTCCATCATCAACATGGGGGGGAGCGGCAATTGGGCGTTACCGGGGCCGAATAGTTCGCCATTGGCGCATTTGATCAGATCGTCTTTGTCAAAACTTGTTGGAAAATCGGCCATTCAGCCCAGCCCCCCGTTAGATATTACATGTCCCTTACGGGCCTTCTATCATCCGGTAACAAATGGTGGCAAGGGCTGCTGGCTGCAAGGGGCGATATATAATGCGAGTGATTTGCAATTGAAATTGCCCCCCGAACCCCTTTATATGTTCTATATAACAGAGGGCGCGCGATTATGACGGTTATGGCTGCGAAACGTGGAAAAGAATGGTTGAGCGGGGCGGGCTTGCGCCCGACGCGGCAGCGGTTGTCTTTGGCCGGATTGCTGGTCGGGGACGGGCAGGACCGGCATGTGACCGCCGAAAGCCTGTATGCATCGGTTTTGCGATCGGGTGAAAAGGTATCACTGGCGACGGTTTACAACACGTTGCGGGCGTTCTGTCAGGCCGGTTTGATGCGCGAGATTATGGTGGACGGCGCGAAAAGCTACTTTGACACCAATATGTCGGACCATCCGCATTTCTACTGGGAAGACAGCGAAGAACTGATGGATGCCCCCAGTGACCAACTGGAAATCTGCCGTTTGCCCGAGGCGCCCGAAGGGGCCGAGGTGAGCAAGGTAGACGTTGTGATCCGGCTGCGGCGCGCTTAGCCCCTGTTAGATGGAGGCCCCTGCGGGCCGCTTTATGTCTCGGCCCCGTGAAGGGGCCTCGGGATTGCCTGCGGCGCGGATATTTTCACAAAAGAGGAACAGGGTTATGGCAGCGGGCTGATGCCGATCACCGGTTCGTGCAGGTACAGCAGGGCAAGGTAGAGCGCTGTGCCCAGTGCAAAGCGGATCAACCCGCGGCTGGTAATTTTGAAGCTGCGTTTTGTATTGGACAGACGCTGCCATTCATCCGTCCCAAGGATACGGCGGGCGCGTTTATTGATGATGCGCATACCCAGAAGCGAAAATCCGGCAAACAAGCCAAAAACGATGACATGGGCAAGGTCGCCGTTCGGGACCATATGTGCCAGCGACCAGATCAGCAGGGTAACAAGTAAAGGATGGCGGATCCAGCCGATCAGGCCGGGATCATCCGGATCAAACCGGTCGTTGTTGCAGCCGCCAAAGGACAGCGGGTTGGGCTGGCAAAGGGTCATTGTAAAGATCAGCGTGGCGAAATACATGGCAGTCAGCGGAATATGGTTCTGCCATGGCTCCCACCCCCAAAGCTCGACGTAGGGTGCGCGGCCAGCGGCGATGATGATCCACGCCAGCAGGGCGATAGACAGGGCCGAGTAGGCCAGCGTAAAGCCCACCGGCCCGATTAGTGCGACAATGCGCGATTTTACGGTTGGGCGTGTCGGGATTGAATGGGACACGAAGAACACCACGAATGCGGTGATGAATTCTCCCCAGTCTGATAAAAATTCCATGCGTGTTTTCCTGTCCGGTTAGCCTTTTTCTAATCAGGGGTTTTGGCCGCGATTTTCAAGTGGGAATTGGCTGGGCGGCGCTTTTGTCACAAGGGGGTATCATATTCATATAACTTGACAAAGATCATACCCGAATAGGTTCGGGTCCGGTATGGACTGGACAAACTTCCAAAAGGAGAATTTCCGTGTCTTACAAAGATTTGCTTGTCCATCTGGATGATACCGATATTTGCGCCGAACGTGTGGCGGCGGCTGTGGCATTGGCCAAGCGCGAAGGTGCGCGGCTGACCGGCATTGCGCTGGCGCTGGAATCGACGATTTCCACCTATATCGGCATTGATTTCCCGTCCAGCCTGACCGACGCGCAGCAAGAAATTGTGCAAAAAGCGGCGAAAAGTGCGGTCGAGAAATTCGAGGCAGCCGCAGTCGGGGCGGGCATTGAATTTCGCAGCTGGGTTGTGGCATGTCCGGCCTCAAAGGCGCCGGCGCGGTTGGCGTTTTTTGCGCGACACGCCGATCTGATTTTTGTCGGCCAGCCCAATCCGAATGAAAAGGGCAAGGCGTTTCAGGAAAACCTGCTGGAGGCGGTATTACTGAATACGGGGCGTCCGGTTTATGTGGTGCCTTATATCGGGCGTTATGAGGCCAAAGTGCGCAAGGCCGTGATTGCCTGGGACGGCAGTAAAAAGGCCGTTCGTGCAGTGAATGACGCCATTCCGATGCTGAAGGCCCGCAAAGAGGTGGTCGTTCTGGTGATCAATCCGAAAAAGCGCAGCAAAGAGTTTGGCGGTCAGCAGGGTGAAAACCTTGTTGATCATCTGGAACGGTACGGCATCAATGCCAAGGTGGCGACAGTGGTCAGCCCCGATTTGTCTGTCGATACCACGATCCAGAACTATATTTCCGATTCCGGCGCCGATTTGCTGGTGATGGGGGCATTCGGCCATTCACGCCTGCGGGAAAAGGCATTCGGCGGGGTGACGGATTCGATCCTGCACCAGATGATCGTGCCTGTGTTGATGTCTGAATAGGGATTACGGGGTGGTGGTCAGAACCACTGCCCCGGTTCCATCAGCCCCAGATCCATCAGTTGCTGGGAATTCCATTCGAATTTGGCTGAATTATGCCAGTGGAAGGATTCGACATCGTAAGTCGAGCCGGGGTTGTGCTTGAGCGCCTTGGCAACGCGGAACGAACAGATCGCGGCAGTGATATTGTGGTGCCATTCGCAGGAATAGGTGTTGTATTCCTCGTCGTTGAAGGTGTGGTCGGGGTGCAGTTCCAACCCCTTTTTGGCACGAAACAGGGCGATGCGGTCGATCTTGCGGCGTTCCCACGGGATGTGTTCCTCGAACCGCCAGCGCAGACCGCCGTAGAAATCCAGTTGCCGGTCCTTGGGCTGGTAATTGTTTGCCGCATCCTCGCGGGCCAGCGCGTAATAGCCGGATTTGTCCAGATGGGCGTTTTCTAGCGACACGGCATCGGGGGACTGGTTCAGGTCATTTGCGTATAGGTCAATCGCATAGGTCAGGATGCTGGCGCGGCGTTCCTCGGTGTGAAAGGCGACCATTTCGCCAACCGTACGGGATTCGCAGAACGGATAGAACAGGTATTCGGCGTTGAAACAGTAATAGAGCCAGATGCCCGGCGCGGCCCTTATGATGCTGTTGACGGCGGTGGTCATCGCATTGTCGGCGGACATGTCATAGCGGATCAGGTGGATGCTACTTTCATTTTCCGGCGTCGGATCCATGCCCTCGGTGGCAAACACCAGCACCGATTTGAACCCCAGTTGCAGGTGGTGCTGGATGGTGCTGTCGACTTCGGTCGCATCCTCGACCAGAATCAGGGCAACCGGCCCTTTGGCTAGCGCCTGTTTCCCCCGGTTCAGGAAATCTGCCAGATCGTTATACCGCATTTTCTGCTACCCTTTACCCGTCGTATCGCCAAAATCGGTTAATTCGCGGTTCATTGCAAGCCTTGCCAAGCCGGTGTAGAGGTGCGGCGCGAAATTCCTAAACTTGGTGTTCCCCATGTCGAACCAGAAAAAGCTGTATATCAAAACCTATGGCTGTCAAATGAACGTCTATGACAGCGAGCGCATGGCCGAGGCGCTGGGCGCGTCCGGCTATGAGCAGGTGGATGCGCCGGAAGGGGCGGATATGATTCTGCTGAACACCTGCCACATCCGCGAAAAGGCGGCTGAAAAGATATATTCCGAGCTGGGGCGCTATAAGGGCATCAAGGCGGAAAACCCCGATCTGAAGATCGGTGTTGCCGGATGTGTGGCGCAGGCCGAGGGCGAGGAAATCATGCGCCGTCAGCCGATGGTCGATCTGGTGGTTGGCCCGCAGACCTATCATCGTCTGCCCGATATGATGAAACAGGTCGAGGCAGGGGAAAAGGCGCTGGATACGGATTTCCCGCTGGAAGACAAATTCGAACACCTGCCGGACCGCCCTTTGCCGCGGCGTGCGCCATCGGCGTTTTTGACCGTGCAAGAGGGCTGCGATAAATTCTGCGCCTTTTGCGTTGTGCCCTACACCCGCGGGGCCGAGGTTTCGCGCCCGCCGGAACGGATTTTGCGCGAGGCCCGCGAACTGGTCGAACGTGGTGTGAAGGAGATCAATCTGCTGGGGCAAAATGTGAATGCCTATAACGGCGGCGACTGGACGCTGGCGCAACTGATCTGGGCGCTGAACGATGTGGACG
>WFNH01000081.1 GCA_015488685.1 Marinosulfonomonas sp. | reverse complement strand
GGATTGTGATGAAAGAACGCCTCTATATCTACGACACCACCCTGCGCGACGGGCAACAAACCCAAGGGGTGCAATTCTCTACCCCCGAGAAAATCCAGATCGCCGAGATGCTCGACAGTCTTGGCGTCGATTACATCGAAGGCGGCTGGCCCGGTGCCAACCCCACCGACAGCGCCTTTTTCGACCCTGCCCCGAAAACTCGCGCGACTATGGCCGCGTTCGGCATGACCAAACGCAGCGGGCGGTCGGCGGAAAACGACGATGTGCTGGCGGCCGTGATGAACGCGGGCACGTCTGCGGTGTGTCTGGTCGGCAAATCGCACCCCTTCCATGTGGAAACCGCGCTTGGCATCACGTTAACGGAAAACCTTGAAAACCTGATTGCCAGTTTCAAACACATCACCGCGCAGGGCCGCGAGGCGCTGTTTGACGCCGAACATTTCTTTGACGGCTACAAGGCCAACCCCGATTACGCCCTGCAATGTGCGCTGGCGGCCTATGAATCCGGTTGCCGCTGGGTGGTTCTGTGCGACACCAACGGTGGCACCTTGCCAGACGAGATCGCGGACATAACCAAGGCGGTGATCGACGCGGGCGTGCCGGGCACGCATATCGGCATCCACACCCACAACGATACCGAAAACGCCGTGGCTGGGTCTTTGGCCGCGATCGAGGCCGGTGCGCGGCAGGTGCAGGGCACGCTGAACGGGCTTGGCGAACGCTGTGGCAACGCCAACCTGACCACGCTGATCCCGACATTGCTGCTGAAACCGCAACTGGCCGAACGCTATGAAACCGGCATCACAAAGGGCGCGCTGCAAGGGCTGGTGAAAATCAGCCGTCAACTGGACGACATCCTGAACCGTGTGCCGAAAAATCAGGCCGCCTATGTCGGGGCCAGCGCATTCGCGCACAAGGCGGGGCTGCACGCCAGCGCCATCCTGAAAGACCCGTCAACCTATGAACATATCGACCCCGAAACGGTGGGCAATGCGCGGATTATCCCGATGTCCAACCAGGCGGGGCAATCGAACCTGCGCAAACGTCTGGCCGATGCGGGGCTAAGCGTTGAAAAGGGTGATCCGGCCCTTGGCCGTATCCTCGAGGTGATCAAACAGCGCGAGGAAGAGGGCTATTCCTATGACACCGCGCAGGCCAGTTTCGAACTGGTAGCACGGCGCGAGCTGGGGTTGTTGCCGGAATTCTTCGAGGTCAAGCGCTATAAGGTAACGGTCGAGCGCAGGAAGAACAAGTACAACAAAATGGTCAGCCTGTCCGAGGCCGTTGTGGTGGTGAAAATCGGGGACGACAAGAAACTGTCGGTCTCCGAAAGCATGGACGAGGCTGGCAATGATCGAGGGCCGGTCAACGCATTGGCCAAGGCACTGGCCAAGGATATGGGGCCATATCAGGATTACATTGATGACATGCGGCTGGTCGATTTCAAAGTGCGCATCACCGATGGCGGCACCGAGGCCAAAACCCGCGTGATCATCGACAGCGAGGATGGCGCGGGGCATCGCTGGTCCACTGTCGGGGTATCGCCCAACATCGTTGATGCCAGTTTCGAGGCCCTGCTGGACGCGATCAACTGGAAACTGATCCGCGACGGGGCAGGGGCGTGAGCATAGCTGATTGCGCCGAGATGCTGCACAAATCCGACCCCGACCGGTTTATGGCCACCATGACCGCCCCGCCGGAAATACGCGAAAAGCTGTTTCCCCTGTTTGCCTTCAACCTCGAGGTTGCGCGGGCCGCCTGGGCCAGTCAGGAACCTCTGGTGTGCCAGATGCGGCTGCAATACTGGCGTGATGTGATCGAGGCCACATTTGCCGATACAGCCGTGCCGAACCACCCCGTTGCGACCCCGTTTTCCGCAGTGATAAAATGGGGCGGTCTGAACAAGGATATTCTGCTGGGTATGATTGATGCCCGATATTGGGACATGGGCTATGAGCCGTTTAACGGTACAGCGGAATTGCTAACTTATCTGGAGCACACGACCGGGGTTGTGACGGAAATGGCCGCACGCCTTTGCGGGGTGCCGGACCATCATTACGATGTGATCCGCCGCTATGGAACGGCTATAGGTCTGGCCAATTTCCTGATGGCCGTGCCGGAGTTAAAGGCGCGCGGACGGCAGCCTTTGCCCGATGAAAGCCCCGCGGCACTGGCCAGACTTGCACAGGATGGTTTGGATATGCAGGCACAGGTTGCCGTGGAAAAACCCATATTGGCAGGGCCTGCCTTGCGGACCGGTTGGGACAGCACGCGGGTCTTGAAACGGGTGGTCAGGCAACCTGAAAGAGTGCTGGAAGGACGATTGCAAACGTCCCCTTTCAGGCGCAATCTGTCAATGCTGCTGATTGGTTTATTGGGGCGCTGAGCCTAAGCCTCTTTGGGGCGCAACACCAGCCAGATCAACGCAGCCCCGGCCAGCGTCAGGAACGGGATCATTGCCATGTTCACGGCCTGCCATCCCGCCTGTGCATCCCCGCCCGAGCAGTTCATCAACCCGCCCGAGGCCAGCGAGGCCAGCGTCACACCGCCAAACACAAGCATATCATTCAGCCCCTGAATACGCCCGCGTTCTTCTGGCTCGTAAGACGCCGCCAACATGGATGTGGCGCCGATATAGCCAAAGTTCCAGCCAACCCCCAGCAGGATCAGCGCGAAAAAGAATTTGTCCAGTTCAACCCCCGTCAGCGCAACCAATCCAGCCGAAGCCAGAATAGCCAGCCCGATCGAGATGATTTTGACAGGGCCAAAGCGGGCAATCAGATGGCCGGTAAAAAACGACGGGATATACATGGCCAGAACGTGGGACGATACGATGTCGGCGGCGGTGTTGCGCTGAAACCCGCAACCGACAACGGCCAGCGGGGTGGATGTCATGATCAGGTTCATCAGCGCGTAGGACACCATCGCGCAGATGATGGCCACTGCGATTCTGGGTGTTTTCAACAGCTCCATCCGGGTGCGACCTGCCGGTGCGCCCTCGATCGGGGCAGGGGGTGTGGGGATGTTCAGAAACAGGAACATCAGTGATCCGACAAGGTTAATCGCAATAACGGTCAGATAGCTGCCCAGAAACGGGATCACCATCGCGTCCGCTGTCAGTTTCACCAGTTGCGGCCCGATCACAGCGGCCGCCAGCCCGCCGGCCAGCACATAGGAAATCGCCTTTGGGCGAAAATCCTCGGTCGAGGTATCGGCGGCGGCAAACCGGTAGAACCCCTGACCCGACATATAGACACCGGTGAACAATGATCCGGCGATGAATACCGGAAAGGATTGGATATACAGGCCATAGGCACTGATCGACGCGCCGGTTGCGCCAAAGGCGGTGCCCAGCATGAACCCGGCCCGACGGCCGTATTTCTGCATAAACGCCGACAGGGGTGTCGCGGCAATCACAGATCCCAGAATGATCACCGAAATCGGCAGGGTGGCAAAACACGGGTTGCTGGCAAGGCTAAGACCTGCGAGGCCGCCCAGAATAAAGATGATCGGCATTTGCGCGCCCAAAAGCGCCTGCGCCATCACCAGAATGGCCACATTGCGTTTGGCGGTCGATATGGAAACGTCAGCAATCATGCCCCATCCCTAGCGGGGAAGGCGGCGCAGGAAAAGCCCCGAAATTGTATCGCTACAGGGATCAATGCGAATTGCCTCTATTGCTTTTCGATCAGATGGATGAACGAGCCACTGACATTGTCGTGGATCAGTCCCATTGGTCCCAGGTCCTTGCCCTCGGCGTCTTCGGCCATGAACAGGGGCGGGCCTTCGGCATGTAGTGTGCTTGCATAGTGGAATTCATGGGCCGCGAACAGGCCGGTAAACGGCCCTTCGGTGGCGGCGATATTGCGATAGCCAAGGTGCAGTTTGCGTTTGGCGAAGGAGGTTTCCAGCGGCAACAGGCCCAGCATTTCATGGCGGGTGCCACCCCCGTCGGTCAACCCGTTGCCAAGGGTCATATAGCCGCCGCATTCGCCATAGATCAGCGTGCCGTTCACCTGCGCCAGTTGCATTGAGGTGCGAAATGCGGTGGCTGCCGCCAGTTGGCCCGCGTGTAATTCGGGATAGCCGCCCGGCAGGAATATCATGTCAGCTTTTGGTGCGGGTTCGTCTGCCAAGGGCGAGAAGAACTGCAATTGCGCCCCGTTTTCCCGCCAGTCCCGCAGGATATGCGGATAGGCAAAGGCAAAGGCGTGGTCCTGTGCGATCGCGATGCTTTGGGCCGGTGGTTTCAGGCGCTTTGGTGTGCTGGCTTTAGGCAGGGGGGCTGCCAGTTTCACCAGTGCGTCCAGATCAAGTGCCTGTTCCACAGCTTCGGCGGCGCGGTCCAGATAGGCCGCCAGATCGGGGTGTTCGCCGGCCTGCACCAACCCCAGATGGCGCGAGGGATGCTCCAGCCCGCTTTGGCGGTACACCTCACCCAGAACGGGGATGCCCCGCGGGGCAAGGGCGCGGGCCAGCATGGATTCATGGCGCGGAGAGCCGACGTTGTTCAGGATGATGCCCGCTATCCGCACGTCCTTGTCATGGCCCGCAAATCCGGCCACCAGCGGGGCGATGGATTGCGCGGTCTTGGCGGCATCCACGATCAACACCACGGGCAGGTCCAGCAGACGGGCCAGATCGGCGGTGGCACCTTTGCCAACCGGCGGGGCACCGTCAAACAGGCCCATCGCGCCCTCGATCATCAATAACCCGTCACCGGCGGCCAATGACCGAATACGGTCGTGCGTCATGGCCCAGGCGTCCAGATTGGGGCAGGGGGCGTTGCAAGCGGCCTCGTGAAAGCGCGGGTCAATGTAATCGGGGCCGGATTTTGCACCGCGCACCTTGACCCCGCGTTTGGCCAAGGCCCGCAGGATGCCCAGCGTGATGGTGGTTTTGCCAGCGCCCGAATTGGGGGCGGACAGAATCAGGCCATTACCCATTGCTTTTCTCCAGAATATCGACCGTGCCGCCGATGCAGATCACCGCAGGCGGGGACATGGGGTGGGTGGTCAGATCATCGGCAACACGGCTCAGCGTGGTTTGCAATGTCTGTTGTGTCGGCAGGCTGGCATCCGTGACAATCGCCACCGGTTCATCCGCGCTACGACCCACATCAATCAGGATTTGCGCAATATCGCCAATCCGTTTCAGCCCCATATAGATCACGATCACCGGCGCCGCGCGGGCAATCGCGGCCCAGTCGGTGGCCGGATCATGGCCGGTGGCGAAAATCACCGCCTGATTGACGTCGCGATGGGTGACAGGAATACCTGCCATCGCCAGCCCGCCAATGCCAGCCGTTACGCCGGGGATTATGCGGTAAGGGATGTTGGCGGCGGCCAGAACCTGCGCCTCTTCCCCGCCGCGCCCGAACATAAAGGGATCGCCCCCCTTTAGCCGCAACACCCGCTTGCCCGCCCGCGCCAGGTCCACCAGCCTTTGCGAGATTTGCGCCTGCGTGGCCGACTGCCCGCCGCGCTTGCCAACGTAAACCCGTTCCACCGCCGGATTGCCCAGCGCCAGTATATCCGCCCCGATCAATGCGTCATGCACGATCACATCGGCCTGTTTCAGCGCGTTCACCGCATACAGCGTCAACAGACCCGCATCACCGGGACCGGCACCACACAGCCAGACATGACCGGCGGGAAAATCGGGAAGGGGAATAGATTCGCTCATGTGTCTGTTATGGCGAAACAGATGCGGGGCGGGAAGGGTTAGCGGTGTAAAAGGAACAAAACGGCACAGATAATGGCAGCTTTGGCCAGCAACAAAACCGGTTTGTTATGGACCGTTTTGCCCGCAAAGCGTTTTACTGAATTCTGCCCGCCGTTAATAAATATGACTGCAGACACTATAAAGATGATCTGGTCGCCTCTGTTGGACTGGTGTTTGACGGAAACAAAATCGACCGACAACAAGATATAGGTTAGCACTACTATAAACAATGGAGCGAAAAACAGGGAAAACCAGTGTGTGTGCAACTTCTTCCTGTCATAATCCTGCACAACATAGTCAGGGGGTTGCGGGATGCGTATTGTGGCCATCACACCGAAAGCGATAGCAACCAGCAGCACCGCCAGCTTGACGGTTTCAGGTGCTGTTTGAACATAGGGAAACCCCGCAGTCGCAGCCAGCAGAACCACCAGAAACCCGTGGAAAACACCATAGACGACCCTGCGCCAGCGATTGTCGGGGTCCAGAGCCAGAGCAACAGAGAGCGGCTCAAAGGCGGAGGGCATAATCGCGACAATCGCGGCGCTGTACTCCATCCTGAACCACAGGGCATCGGTTCCGGTGGCGAGTGTGGCGACGGCCCAGACCAGTGCCGCCATCACCAAGGCCAGCGCAAGGGTGACGGGGACGGGTTGGCGATAGCGGAGCAGGTCGGTCATGGGTGGGCCTATAAGCATTTCAAAGGGCCATGTAGATAAGAACGATTAAAAGGATAATATATGCGCTTAACTCTTTATTCTGATCAAGCTGTTTACCCTTAAAAGTTCCAGTGTTACGCGAGTGTTTGGAAACCACCGGAAACAGGCCAAAGGGAATTGACAGTAGTAGAATTATCCACGTTACTTTGATGCTTTCGATCGCGAATGCAGCTACATCGGGAAAGGGTGTTATTATCAAAGCAATATAAATCTCAGCCATTAAAAGAGGCGGAAGGATGTAGTACAGGTAGAACCAAGAAAACACGTTCCGGTCCGCGTTTTTAACAGGTTTATAGAATTCAACGATGTCCGTGGGGATGTCAGGTGTTTTGCGACCTGCGTAGATGCCGACTCCCAGTGCAACTGCAACCAGCAGCAGTTTGCTGAAAGCCGAGGCATACTGGATATAGCCAAAGAAGGCGATGATCGGGAAAAGGCAAAATATAAATGCTACCAAGGCCCCATACAATAGCCGCTGATTGCGATCTTCCGGAGAATTGGTAATGGCAACGGCAACGGGTTCGAGCACGGCGGGGGTAAGCAGTACAAGTGCAAATACACTTGTTACCCGAAACCACAGATAATCGGTTCCGGTGATGTAGTTGGCCAGGACCCAGACAGTAAAGGCGACAATGCCAGCCGTTAATAGGGTAGTCGGCAGGGGCTGGCGGTATTGGACAAGTGTTGGCATTCGTCACGCATTCACAATGATAGATTGAGGGCAGGTTAAGCGGATCAACGCAAATGGGCAATATAAAAGCAAAATGTTCGCGGCGGACATTGGGCCGTATCGGGTCAGTTGCGGCTAGGGGCGAAATATTACGCTAAGGGAATTCTCTTCCTATTCTGCTTCTTCGATCTCTTTGCTTTTCCACCATGGCTCTGCATCATCAAGAAATAGCTGACAGCAAGTCAGAGCTATTTCATCAACGGGTTTTGGGTCGCCTCTATATTCATTGTAACTTGTTGTGCCAAACGAAAACCAATTATCTCCGATTGGTGCCCCTAACCTACGTCGTGCTCTTGTTGAGCTGACTTTCAATTTGTTGGCAGCATTGTATTTATCTGGCTTAAAATTCACATTTTTGCGTTCAGGGTCAGCATATCCAAGATTTACACAGAAACTGCCGCCAGACGAATAGAATTGGAAATTTATTAAGGCTACAAATTTGTTTTTTTCTCTATAAAAGTTTGGAAAAGAACCTTTGAATCCTTTCTTGCGAAGCACAGGAAGACAGTGTTTTTTGAGTGCTAATTCCATAGCCTTTCGATCTGCATTCAATTTATCTGACCCAATTAAACTACTGTTTGTTTTGTGCGGTTGTGTTGCGCGCAAGATCAAAGGCTTATAGGACAATTTTCTATGTAAGATCAAATTGTACAGCAACCACCAATTTTACTAACGTACTATTTCGCCCATATCCGCAACAGACCCCAGTATCGCTTGCCGCCCGCGCCGCTGTCCTTATAGTCGCCCGTGATGAAACAAGACCCCGCCAAAACCCTGCGCCGTGGCTGGACCACCGGCGCCTGTGCCACCGCTGCCACCAAGGCGGCGTTGATAGCGCTGTGGGGCGGCGGGTTTCCCGAACATGTGTCGATCACTCTGCCCAAAGGCGAGACACCTGATTTCGCGGTGGTGAATACCCGCAGAGGCACGGACTGGGCCGAAGCGGGGATCATCAAGGATGCAGGCGATGACCCCGATGTCACCCACGGGGCCGAGGTGCGGGTACGGGTCTCGGCCAGCACAGGCGGGGTGGTGTTTGCAGCGGGCAAAGGCGTGGGGATCGTGACCAAACCCGGATTGCCGGTGCCGGTGGGGGACCCTGCGATTAATCCGAAACCGCGCGAGATGATCTGTGGCGTGGTTGAGGAACTGTCTGCAACATACGGAAAAAATGCAGATATTATCGTAACCATATCCATTGTAAACGGCGCCGCGCTGGCCCTGAAAACATGGAACCCGCGCCTTGGCATAAAGGGCGGCCTGTCGGTTCTGGGCACCACCGGCGTGGTGCGTCCGTTTTCCTGCTCGGCGTGGATTGCTTCGATCCATCGCGGGGTGGATGTGGCGCGGGCTAGCGGGTTGACCCATGTGGCGGGCTGCACCGGCGCGACCAGCGAGGCCACGGTGCAGGCGCTTTACGGTCTGCCGGACCATGCGATGCTGGACATGGGCGATTTCGCCGGTGGCTTGCTGAAATATATCCGGCGGCATCCGGTGGCGCGGCTGACCATTGGCGGGGGCATCGGCAAGATCACCAAACTGGCGCAGGGGGCGGTTGATCTGCACTCGGGCCGCTCGCAGGTGGATTTTGCTGCGCTGGCAGGGATGGTGGGGGATGATCGGCTGTCAAAGGTGAATACTGCGCTGGAAGCCTATGAAATAGCTTGGGAAAAGATGGCAGGTAAGGTTGCTTTGCAGGCGCTTGTCGCTGTTCGGGATATATTGCGGGATACCGATATTTTGTTGGATATTGTGATCATCGACCGCACCGGGAACATAATTGCAAGGGCGAGTGAATGAAGCTGTTACTATTGGCAGGCACAAGCGAGGCGCGCCGTTTGGCGGGGGCTTTGGCCGAAATACCGGAGATAGACGTGATCGCCTCGCTTGCCGGTGTCACGCGCGAGCCGCTGGATTTGCCTGTGCCGATGCGTTCGGGCGGGTTTGGCGGGCGGGATACGTTCAGGAAATATCTGCAAGATCAAGGGTTTGATGCGGTGGTTGACGGCACACACCCCTTTGCCCAGATCATCAGTAAACGCTGTTTCGAGGTGGCGCGGGAACTGGACATCCCGCACCTGCAAATCCTGCGCCCCGCGTGGGTGCCTGAACCGGGTGACCTCTGGACCTTTATCGATGACGAAAGCGAGGCGGCGCAGCATATCCCGCAAGGGGCCACGGTATTTTTGGCCACGGGACGCCAGACGCTGCACCGGTTTGACAACCTGACCGGACGGCAGATCATTTGCCGACAGATCGAAACCTCCGAGGGGGCGTTTCCGTACGAGGGCGGGGAATACCTGATCGGGCGACCGCCATTTTCGGTGGACGAGGAAGTGGCGCTGTTCACGCGGCGCAAGGTTGATTGGCTGGTGGTGAAAAACGCAGGCGGGATGCTAAGCCGCACCAAGCTGGTGGCGGCGCGACAGTTGAAAATCCCCGTACTGCTGATCAACCGCTCACCGCTGCTGCCCTGCAATCGGGTGGAAACGGACAAGGCGGCGCTTGACTGGATCAGGGGGCTGTTGTGAGGATTATCACCTCGGATGCCTGCGTTGCCGAAGGCGCGGCGGAATTGGCGAAAATAGAGCCGCGCTTTGCCACTGCTTTGCAGGAAACCGGCCCGCTGCCCCTGCGCCTGCGCAAAGACGGGTTTACTGCGCTGCTGGACGCCATTGTCAGCCAGCAGATTTCGGTGGCCGCGGCCAGCGCGATCTGGGGGCGGATGAAAACCGCCAGATTGACCGGTCCGCGCAAGATTATGTGGGCCAGTGACGATGATCTGCGTGCCTGCGGACTTAGCAGCCAGAAAATCCGCTATGCCCGCGCGCTGGCCGAGGCGCGGATAGATTACAACGCCCTGCGCGACACCCCCAGCGACGAGGTGATTGCGACTTTGGTCAAAGTGCCCGGCATCGGCCCGTGGACGGCGGAAATATACGCGATGTTTTCGCTGGGCCATGCGGATGTGTTCCCGCCCGGCGATCTGGCCTTGCAGGAAGCGGCGCGTGTGCTGTTCGATCTGGACAAACGCCCGAGCGAGCGCGAATTCCGACAAATGGCCGCAGCCTGGTCCCCGTGGCGGGCGGTTGCGGCGCGGTGCCTATGGTCCTATTACCGCGTGGTGAAACAACGCGAAGGCATCCGGTAAATGACACGAGAATTGAAAACCCTGCGGCGCGGCGCAAAATCGGGCCAAACGAAATCCGTTCTGGTGTTCCTGCACGGATATGGCGCCAATGGCGACGATCTGATGGGGCTGGCCAATACTTTGGCCCCCTATCTGCCCGACACGGTTTTTCTGGCCCCCGATGCGCCCGAGCAATGCGTGGGTAATCCGCAGGGGCTGCAATGGTTCTCGGTGCCGTGGATCGACAATTCAAGCGAAGAAGACGCGGTGGCAGGGATGAAACGCGCCGCCGGTGATCTGGATGCCTTTCTGGACAAGGTAATGGTGGACGAAGGCGTGACCGAGGACCAGATCGTGCTGTTCGGGTTTTCCCAAGGCACGATGATGGCGCTACAGGTTGCTCCGCGCCGCAAAAATCCCGTGGCGGCGGTTGTCGGCTTTTCCGGTAGTCTGATGTTGCCGGATGATTTGCGCAATGAAGTGGTTTCAAAACCGCCGGTGATGTTGCTGCATGGCGACAAGGACGAGGTGGTGCCGCCCGAGGCATTGAACAAGGCGGAATTCGCGCTGGATGCGTTGGGGTTCGAGGTCTACGCCTTTGTGATGGAAAATGCCGCGCACGGGATTGCCAGCGACGGGTTAAGCGTGGCCACGGGGTTCTTGCGGGAAAAACTGGGGATGGACGAATGACACGGATATTAAACAGCGAACGGCGCGAAGCGGCGTCGGGCAAGGGAACGTCACTGGTGGTGTTCCTGCACGGGTACGGGGCCAATGCGCAGGATTTGCTGGGGCTGGCCGATCCGCTGGCGCCACATATGCCCGATACGGTTTTTGTGGCCCCCGATGCGCCCGAGCAATGCGCCGGAAGCCCGATGGGCTATCAGTGGTTTCCGATCCCGTGGATTGACGGCAGTAGTGAAGAGGATTCCGCTGCCGGCATGGAACGTGCGGTTGGTGATCTGAACGCCTATCTGGATACGGTGATGCAGGAAGAAGGCATAAGCGCCGATAAAACCATCCTTTTTGGTTTTTCCCAAGGTACAATGATGGCGCTCTATGTCGCCCCGCGCCGACCCGAGGCTGTGGCGGGTGTGGTCGGCTTTTCCGGCCGCTTGATGTCGCCCGAGTTACTGGAGGATGAAGCGGTGGTAAAGCCGCCGGTGCTGCTGGTGCACGGGGATCAGGACGACGTTGTGCCACCGGCCAGCCTGCCCGAAGCGGCAGATGCGCTGACGGCGGTCGGGTTCGAGGTTTACGCCCATGTGATGAAGGGCACCGCACATGGAATCGCACCGGACGGGTTAAGCGTGGCGGCGGCGTTCATGCGGGAAAAGCTGGGCATTGCATAAGGCTGTTTAGGGCCTGAAATCAGCTACATATAGTGGGGGTTGCCATGCGCCCCACAGGATATATAGTCGCCCTTGAGCGTGCCGGTATCGGACGTCCGATCCATCTTTGCACGCGCTGCGGGGGTGAAGAAGATATGTCAGGTGATTTCAGGACCGAATTTGTCAGGGAACCCAGCGGGTTGCGGCACCATCCGGCACTGGTGTTGAACGCGGATTATCGGCCATTGTCCTACTACCCGCTGTCGCTGTGGCCCTGGCAAGAGGCGATCAAGGCGGCCTATCTGGATCGGGTCGATATTCTGGCGGAATATGATCAGGTGGTGCACAGCCCGACGATGGAAATCCGTATTCCCAGCGTGGTGGTGTTGCGTGATTATGTGCAG
Organism: Marinosulfonomonas sp.; assembly: GCA_015488685.1. Classification (GTDB taxonomy): domain Bacteria; phylum Pseudomonadota; class Alphaproteobacteria; order Rhodobacterales; family Rhodobacteraceae; genus Profundibacter. The sequence continues at coordinate 15,207 of WFNH01000081.1, read as the reverse complement.
CCGCAAAGCAAAGTTGCCTTTACCCGTTTCAACCTTTTCCTGCGCGACGGGTTTCGCTGTCAGTATTGTGGATCAAAGGGGGATCTGACCTTTGACCATGTAGTACCGCGTGCGGCAGGCGGGGTGACAAGCTGGCAGAATGTTGTCGCGGCCTGTAGCCCGTGCAACCTGCGCAAGGGGTCAAAATCCTTACGAGCGTCCGGTCTACAACTAGCCAAACCGCCGCGTCAGCCGCAATCCGAACAATTGCGTAATATGGGGCGCAAATTTCCGCCCAACCTGATGCATGAAAGCTGGATCGACTTTCTGTATTGGGACGCCGAACTGGAAGAATAGAGCATGTCGCACCAAATTGAATTCACCGACCGGACCGAACGCATTCGCTATTGCGAACGCTGCCTCGGTCCTGACGGTGAATGCTTGTATCTAATCGGGCACGAAACGCTCTAATGCCCTGGCCCTCGAATTCCCCCGAAGCCGTTTCCGATGAACAATGGGACGACTGGCGGCGCCGCTTTGCCGACAGTGATGCTATGGCGGGGTTCGAGGTGACGCGCGATTTCGTGCCATTCAACCAGATGAACGACATGTTCACACGGGCGTTCTGGGATCCTGCCGTGAAGTCCGACGATACAGACGCGTTTTTCGCCAGCTACCGGATGGAGGCAGCCCCGCGCGGGGCAGGCGGGTTCAGCCAAAAGGATTTCGCGCTACGCAATGCGGCGTGGGCGATTTCGGACATCATTTCGGATCGCGCTGCTGCGACGGGTTTGCGCGAGGGGTTTCAAGGCCCGATTGCTAATGACACGCCGGTTGCACCGATGCAGGCCGATCTGGGCGATCCTGCCGATGAAACCGCCGAGATCAAGGCGCTGGCGCGGCTGTTTGGGGCCGATCTGGTCGGGATCACGGAAATTGACGAGCGTTGGCATTACACCCACCGACCCGATGTGCGCGATATGACACCTGTGGCCAATGAATTGCCCAAAGGCATCACCCATGTGATTGTCATGGGCCACGCGATGGATTTTGATCTGGTTGAAACCTATCCCAGCGCGCTGGCGGGGGCTTCAACCGGCCTTGAATACAGCCACGAGGCGGCGATTTCGATCCAGCTGGCGGCTTATATCCGCAATCTGGGCTATCAGGCCGTGGCTTCGATGAACGATACCGCGCTGGTGATCCCCTATGCGATCAAGGCGGGGCTGGGGGAATACGGGCGTAACCAGATGGTGTTGACGCCGGAATTCGGGCCGCGGGTGCGGTTCTCGAAAATCTTTACCGATTTGCCGTTACTGGCGGATAAACCTCGTCAGCTTGGCATGGCAACCTATTGTAATGAATGCACAGTTTGCGCTGATGCCTGCCCACCCAAAGCATTACCATTTGGCGAACCGGAAGCAGAATCGGACAGTGTATCGACCGTGCAAGGCGTTAAAAAATGGTCGGCAAATTGCGAGAAATGCTTTGGCTATTGGGCCAAAATCAAAACCGATTGCGCCATCTGCATGCGGGTTTGCCCGTTCAACCGGCGTGGCGGCAAGGCGGATGATTTCTGGCGCCGTCTGGCGTTGGAACATGGCGCACGGGGGCGGGCTTTGGCGCGCAAATGGCATGCACGTAAAGGAATGCGGGTGCGGTTAAAGCCCGCTGAATGGTGGGCACGGTTGAAGGAGGAGCGAAATCTTTAAAAGATTTCGGCTGTTTTCTTATAAAGAAAACAGGTGGCTGGATTGAATTGTAAACCTTAACCCTCAAAGCGGCTGTCGGTGTCGCGGTTACGCTCGTATTGCCTTGCCTGTGGAAACGGAGGCAGCCAGGATTCGCGGCGGATGGTCCAGAGTTCGTAAGTCGGGACCAGTTGGTCAGGGGCATCAAGTGACCCGAGGTTAACCTCGATTTCATCACCACTGCGGGAGAATACGGATGAGCCACAGCGGGGGCAGAAAAATCGCCCCTCAAAGTCGCGTGTTTCACCTTTTATCGTCACAGCATCCTGCGGGAATACTGCCGAAGCATGGAAAACTGCGCCATGGAATTTGCGACAATCAAGGCAGTGACAGATTCCTACCCGATATGGACGCCCCGAGGCAATAATCTGAACTTTGCCACAGAGACAACTGCCTGTGTAACGCTCCATGCTGTATCTCCTGTGAAATCAAGCTGTGAAATGTTTAACGCAATCATCTGGTGGGGGCTATGCCGAACAGCTGGCCCCGCCAAGGACGCAGAATTTGGCGCAATGGGGGTGGTTCAGATGCACGTCTGCTTCGGCTTGTTCCAGAGTTTTGCCCATCTCGAATTCAGGGGAATAGGGCAGTAGGGTGCAGGCCAGCACCACGGGGTTGTCGGCCCCTTTGCGTTTCACCACCATGCGGGACGAGGAACACATCACATCATGCGGTGACTTGCCCAAAATCCCCCAACAGGCGGTGGTGATTTCCGGCACCTCGACACGTTCGTCCATTTCGGGGAACAGCACACACATACCGGGGTTTGTGGCATCGATATCATAGCCGCGTTCGGCAAACAGCGCGGCAAAACCGGCACGGGTGTCAGCATCATTATCCTGCCACAGCATCCGCCCGGCAACCGCCATCCGTGCCCCGATCGAGGCCAGCCAGTCCATGCCTTCCAGCGTCTTTTCAAACGCGCCATCTCCGCGCATTTCGTCGTGGTGTGTTTGCGAGTAATGGTCCAGTGACACCCGAAATGTCAGCCGGTCGCCATATTCCGCCACCAGATCGGCAATGCCTTCCCTGACCTGCGCGCGCATCATCGGGCGCATGGCGTTGGTCAGGATCAGCACCTCGTAACCGGCCTCAAGTGCGGCGCGTGTCATCGTGTTCATCTCGCGGTTCATGTAGGGTTCGCCGCCGGTAAACCCGATTTCACGCACCGGCCATTTGCGTGTTTTCAACTGGTCCAGATAATCGCGCACTTCGTCAGTTGTGATATAAACCAGCCGGTCATTGTCCGGCGAAGATTCAATATAGCAGTTCAGGCAGGTGATGTTGCACAGCGTGCCGGTGTTGAACCACAGGGTTTCGGGATGCGTCAAAGCAACCGATGCCCGCATTTCGCCTTTGGCCGTGGTCAGCGGGAGAATGAATTTCCCCTGATTGGCCAGTTCAACAGTTTGATCTTTCATCACATTCCCGTATTTTGCGCGTTTAGACCTATTGCTACAGGGCAATCGCCCATTCGAAAAGCAATCTTCGCCGTCCTGACAAAGTTGTGAAGCAAATTTATATGTTACAGTCGTAAACAGGGCATGGTAATTATTTGAAAGACATCATAAGTTAGCGCTAACATGATTGATGAGGGATAAAAGATGGCAACGCATGTAATTCCGGTGGATCCATTTGATCTGGTGATTTTTGGTGGCACGGGCGATTTGGCAAAACGTAAAATCCTGCCGGGATTGTTTCGGCGTTTTGTGGCTGGGCAGATGCCGGAAGGCGCACGGGTTATCGGTGCCGCAAGAGGTGAATTTGACGATGCGGGCTATCGTGATTTTGCCCGTGATGCGATTGAAAAATATGCACATGGAAAAATTCACGATAAGGGCAAGATCAATGATTTCCTGAACTGCCTTAGCTATTTTCGCATTGATGCCTTGGGCGATGGCGGTTGGAAAGATCTGGCCAAGATTATGCGCAAAGACGTGGTGCAGGCGTTTTATTTCTCGGTCGGGCCACGGTTGTTTGCTCCTTTGGCCGAACGGTTGCACAAATATAAAATCGCTGGACCGGATGCGCGGATCGTTGTGGAAAAACCCTTTGGGCATGATCTGGAGTCAGCGCGTGCATTGAATGCGGAACTGGCCGCATATTTCAAGGAAACGCAAATCTACCGGATTGACCATTATCTGGGCAAGGAAACCGTGCAAAACCTGATGGTTGTACGCTTTGCCAATATCCTGTTCGAGCCGCTATGGAACGCGCAATACGTTGATCATATCCAGATTACGGTTGCCGAAACCGTCGGTGTTGGCGGACGCGGGGCCTATTACGACAAATCTGGCGCGATGCGGGATATGGTGCAGAACCACCTGATGCAGCTGTTGTGCCTGATCGCGATGGAGCCGCCGGCGCATTTCGATCCGGATTCGGTGCGGGACGAAAAGCTGAAGGTCATTCGTGCGCTTGATCCGGTAGAAGTGGAAGACATCGTGCGGGGCCAGTATCGGGCGGGGCCGGACGGGCCGTCCTATATCGAGGATGCGGAAAACCCCGACAGCACGACCGAAAGCTATCTGGCGATGAAGCTGCATGTCTCGAACTGGCGCTGGAGCGGAACGCCGTTTTACCTGCGCACCGGCAAGCGATTGCGCGCCCGCAAAAGCGAAATCGCCGTGGTGTTCAAAGACCCGCCGCATTTCATATTCGGCGACCAACAAGAACAGCGCTGTAACGAGCTGATCATCCATCTGCAACCCAACGAGGGCATGGATTTACGCGTTACAATCAAGGAACCCGGCCCCGGCGGGATGCGCCTGATGGATGTGCCGCTGGACATGAGCTTTGCCGAGACTTTAGGCGACGAGGTCGATGATATACCCGATGCTTACGAGCGCCTGGTTATGGATGTGATCCGCGGCGACCAGACTCTGTTCATGCGCGGGGATGAGGTCGAGGCCGCCTGGGCCTGGGTCGATCCGATCATAAAAGGCTGGCAAGACAGGGGGGATCAGCCTAAGCTTTATGACGCAGGAAGTTCAGGACCGGAAGACGCGCTTATGTTGATGCACCGCGAAGGGCGTCGCTGGCGGGAGATATCGGAATGAAAAAGATCAAATACCCAGACAGTGAAATGATGGCAATGGATTTGGCCGATATACTGGCTGCCGAACTGAATGCCTTCCTGAACACCAAAGAGCGCGTTACTCTGGTGGTTCCGGGTGGCACCACACCGGGGCCGGTATTCGATATCCTTAGCGGCGTGCAACTGGAATGGTCACGGGTTAATATCATGCTGACTGATGAACGCTGGGTGCCCGAGGACAGCCCGCGTTCAAACACCCGTCTGGTCAAGGAACGTCTGCTGGTGGACTGTGCCGCCAAGGCCCGTTTCATCCCGCTTTACGCCCCCACGGAAACACCGGAACAGGCATTGCCGGACCTGTCCAAAGCCATAGGGCCTGCATTGCCGATTGATGTGCTGGTGCTGGGAATGGGGCTGGATATGCACACAGCGTCCCTGTTCCCCGGCGCCGATAATCTGGAAGCGGCAATGGCCGATGATGCGCCAATCCTGCTGCCGATGCGCGCCAAAGGTGCGGGCGAACCACGCGTGACGCTGACGGCACCCGTACTAAAGGGCGCGATGTCGACGCATGTTGTTTATGTTGGCAAACCCAAGAACAAGGCGTTGAAAAAAGCCCTGAGGATCAACGATCCGCTACAAGCGCCCATCTCGGCCTTTCTGAAAGGGGCAACAGCACATTGGACTCCGCGGAAATGACATTATGGAACCGGTTGGCAGAAAAACAGGCAGACGTCGCCGATAGAGACATCCTGTCGCTGTTTGACGATGAACGGGCAGGGGCGTTTTCGGCGCGTCTGGACGATATGTTGTTTGACTATTCCAAGACCAATATTGATGCCGAAACGCGGGACTTGCTGTTGGAACTGGCGTCCAAGGCCGATGTTTTTCCACGTCGTGATGCGATGTTTTCGGGCGAAAAGATAAATGAAACCGAAGGGCGCGCGGTGCTGCACACGGCCTTGCGCAATCTGGATGGCAGGCCGGTGCGCGTGGATGGTGTCGATGTGATGCCCGATATTCTGGCCACACTGGCACGAATGGAAGAATTCGCAAATACGGTGCGGGGTGGCACGTTCAAAGGGCAGGGCGGGGCGATCACCGATGTGGTGAATATCGGCATTGGCGGCTCCGACCTTGGCCCCGCGATGACGACGCTGGCGCTGGCGCCCTACCACGATGGCCCACGCACCCATTTTGTGTCCAATGTGGACGGGGCGCATATTGCCGATACGCTGAAAGGGCTGGATCCGGCAACAACGCTGGTGATCGTCGCCTCCAAGACATTCACAACGATTGAAACCATGACCAACGCCAAAACCGCGCGGGACTGGATGGCAAAATCTGTTGCTGACCCAGCGGCGCAGTTTGTGGCGGTGTCCTCGGCGGGCGCCAGAGCGGCTGAATTCGGCATTCCGGCACAGCGGGTGTTCGGGTTTGGCAATTATGTTGGCGGGCGCTATTCCATCTGGGGGCCGATTGGCCTGTCGCTGATGCTGGCTATCGGGCCGGATGATTTTCACGACTTCCTGCATGGCGGGGCGGCGATGGACGCGCATTTTTGCCAAAGTGATCCGGCGCAAAATATGCCGCTACTATTGGCGCTTGTCGGCATCTGGCACCACCAGATTTGCGGTTACGCCACCCGCGCCGTGCTGCCCTATGATCAGCGGCTATCCCGCCTGCCGGCTTATTTCCAGCAGTTGGAAATGGAAAGCAACGGCAAAAGCGTTACAATGGATGGCCAGCCCCTGACACGATGCAGCGGGCCGGTGGTCTGGGGCGAGCCGGGCACCAACGGGCAGCACGCGTTTTATCAGTTGATCCATCAGGGCACCGATGTGGTGCCTTGCGAATTCATGATCGCCGCGAAAGGGCATGAGCCCGATCTGGCGCATCAGCATGATTTGTTGCTGGCCAATTGTCTGGCCCAGTCCGAGGCTTTGATGAAAGGCCGCCCGCTGGATGTGGCCCGCGAAATGATGGCCGCCAAGGGGCTGACCGGCGCTGAGCTGGACCGACATGCCCGCCACCGTGTGTTCAAAGGCAACCGCCCGTCGACCACGCTGATCTATCCCAAACTGACCCCGAACATGCTGGGCCGGATCATCGCCCTTTATGAACACCGCGTGTTTGTTGAAGGGGTTATTCTGGGGATCAATTCGTTTGATCAATGGGGGGTCGAACTGGGCAAGGAACTGGCCGTGGCGTTGACCCCTTTGGTAAAGGGCGAGGAGAACGTTGAGGGCAAGGATGGGTCAACAAGGATGCTGGTGGAGTATTTGCGCGAGCAGTGATCCGTTATTTATTCCGATCACGCAGCAATTTGTAAAACCATACTATCCCACTAATAAGATAATATAAAAGACCGAAAAATTGCACCGATGCAACCCCGACAATTGGTGGGCCGATGGTCATGATCAGCAGAAAAGTGTTTGATGGATTGAAGCCGTCAAACAGGATACCAGAAAGGCTGACAAAGAAAAGCGTTAGAATCCACAATACTGCTGCGATAATAACGTATTTTCTGAACTTCAAGTATTGGTCGGTTTCGACAGCAGATGACCCAGATATCTGGAGCATCGTTTGAGACATCGCACCCAAAAAATCAGGAGAAGCAAAAAATCTGTTCTGAAAGGCAACTGAATCCGAATACCAGCCGAACCTGTCGTCAATCAGTTGCAGCATCCCGCGGGTGATCTGCGGGGACAATTCGGTCTGTTGCTCCACATATTGCAGATTGGATGAAACGTAATTGTACACGGCCTGCTCCAGTTGCTGCGAGGCCTGAATATCGTCAAAAATCGGATCGTTGAATATCCGGCGCAGGCGGTCGATGCCGTTTTCCGTGATTGTGGAAACTGGGATCTGGTCGCATAATTCATGCACCCGTTTCCAGTCGACGGGATCACTGGCAGGTTCTGTGTGTTCTGAAGGGGGCAGTTCGGGTTCAATGTTTTCCTGAATTTCAACGCCGGACAAGGGTGGCCTCGTGCCCGCAGTCGGGCTGGCAAAACGGGCAATCGCAGCCTCGTAAGCCTGCCGCAAGTCTTGAAAACCCTGCGGGTCGGCCGCTTGGTCAATCTGTTTCAGACGTTTGGCGTAAGCGCGCCTTATGGCGCGTTTGTCCGTGGGAATTTCGTCCAATCCCAGAATGTCAAAGGGCCAATATATCTTCTCAGTTGACATAGCCGCCCTCGAACTGGTCCAGAACGGCGCCTATTTCTTCGCGAACGCGCGTGATATCCGAGGGGTTTTGCCGGTCGATCACGGATTCAAAATGCACCATCATCTGCTGAATTTCCTCGCGGTCCGTCAGACGTGCCATGACATAGCATTGTTCCAGCCGTCCCATCAGATGTTTGTTTTCATCCAGCTCCCGCGGGTGCACCTTTAACGCGGCCAGTGATTTGCGGGTTTTTTCGATCTGGGCGGGACTGATTTCGCCGGCCAGCGCAGTGATGGTCAGGGATTTGGTCTTGCCGGTGGACAGAATCGTTACATCCACATCCAGCAGGCCGGATACGTCATAAGTCAGACGGATCGAGATGGCTTCGTAGTCTTTCATGTTGTAGGGCACCCGCACGGAAAGCTCGCCCAGAAAAATATTGGATTTTACCATCGGTGCTTCGCCTTGAAAGACGTTTACGTCAACCTGTTCTTGTCCCGGATAAATTGTATGAACAACGGTTTCGCGGGAAACCGGCACAACCGTGTTGCGTTCAATGATAGGCAGGTAATAGCCCGATTTGGCATCCCGACCAACCTGTTGGGTGGTTTCAACCCCTATCGTAAAGGCCGTAACATCGGTCATCACCACATCATCCAGCGCCTTGTTTTGTCCCACCAGTCCAGCCTGAACCGCCGCCCCCAGAGCAACCACATGATCAGGGTCGATCCGGCTTTCAGGCAATTTGCGCAACTGTTTGGCCACCAGTGTGCGGATCACCGGCATCCGCGTTGCCCCGCCAACCAGAACCACCTTGTCGATGTCATCGACCGACAGGTTTGCATCATACAGGCAGCGTTCCACGGGGCGGCGCAAGCGGGTCAGCAGACCGGCGGTCAGGGTTTCGAATTCGTCACGGGTGACAGTGGCATTCAATTCGCTGCCACCGATGTTGGCCGACAAATCGACGTTGTGTTTTTCCGATAGCCCCAGCTTGGCCTGTTCCGCCAGTTTGCGCAGGGCGCCCTCATCTGGTTTTCCCGCCACGTCAGATAGTGTTGTTGCCAGATGCTCCGCCAGTTTTGCGGTAAAATCCTCGCCTCCCAGATAGGCATCGCCGGCGGTGGATTTGACCTCCATCACACCTTCGAATACTTCTAGGATAGACACATCAAAAGTGCCCCCGCCCAGATCGTAAACCAGAATGGTGCTTTCGGCCTCCAGATCCTGCAAGCCATAGGTCAGGGCCGCTGCTGTTGGCTCGTTAATCAGGCGCAGCGGGTTAAGCCCCGCCATTTTGCCCGCCGCCTTGACGGCCTTGCGCTGCAATTCGTTGAAATAGGCCGGAACCGAGATCACGACATCCACCACGTCTTGCCCCAGATGGGCCTCGGCATCGGCCTTGAGGCTGCGCAGGATTGCGGCGGACAGTTCCTCGGCGCTGAATTTCTTTTTGCCAAGACGATAGGTTTTGTCGGCCCCCATCGAGCGTTTGAACAGTGCGGCGGTGTGATCCGGGGCGCTGACCAGACGGGTTTTGGCCATTTCACCGCACAGCAACGTGCCATCTTTGTCCAGACTGACCACCGATGGGGTCAGAGGGGTGCCGAGGCTGTTGTTGATCAATTGCGGGCCATCGTCGGTAAAGACTGCAATCAGGGAATTTGTTGTGCCAAGGTCAATGCCGATATGTGCCAAATGCTGTCTCCGGATAATTCCACGGCAGATTGCATGGGGCAGGGAGGGGGATCAACCGGAAAAAGTGGGGGATTGGAGCGGGTGAAGGGAATCGAACCCTCGTATTCAGCTTGGGAAGCTGCTGCTCTACCATTGAGCTACACCCGCGATCAAGTTGTGCGTAATCTGCCCGTCCGGAATCGTCAAGTTGATAGGCCCAAGATTTCCTAATTTCCTTTCCTATAATTCAGAAGATTGACCGATGCGATGGCTTAACGGCATTTCGCGATGCAATGGTATTGATAACCGGTGCTAAATGCGGGCCTGCGACAGAGTGTTCCTGCGGTGATATTGGCTTGCAAAAGGGCGCTATAACGGGTTGTTAGGGGCTATGGTTTGTTTTGTGCGCCTTTTGAAAACCGTTATTGCGGCCCTTTTTGCGGGGCTGTTTTCGGGGGCGGTTCTGGCAGGTGACGTGACGGTGGCCGTGGCGTCGAATTTCCTGCCCGCGATGCAGGAAATCGGGGCGCAGTTTGGTCAGGAAACCGGTCATACATTGTATATCGTCAATGGCTCGACCGGCACATTGTTTGCCCAGATCAGCAAAGGCGCGCCTTATGACGTGTTCCTGTCAGCGGATACAGCACGGGTAGCAAAGCTGGCAGAGGCGGGCAAATTGCTGGATGGGGCGGACAAACCCTATGCCCTTGGCACACTGGTTCTCTATGCCCGTGACAAGGGGATATTGGCCGATGACATCCCGAGCAGCCTGTTGCGTGATGATCTGCGCCATTTCGCGATGGCCGATCCGGCAACCGCGCCTTACGGTCTGGCGGCCAGTCAGGTGCTGCAATCGCTGGAACTGGATGAACTGGTGGCGCAAAAGGCGGTGATTGGTGCCAATATCGGCCAGACTTTTGGTTTTGTGAAAACGGGTAATGCCCAAATCGGTTTTGTGGCCCTTTCGCAGGCGATGGCCGTTGGCGGTGACTGGCTGGATATTCCGCCAAAAACCTATGCGCCGATTGTGCAGGGGGCGGGGCTGTTGCTCCATGCCAAGGGCAACGATGCGGCGCGTGAATTTTACGACTACCTGTCCGGTGAAGCCGCCCGCAAGGTGCTGGTGAAATCGGGCTACGGGGTGCCGGAATGAACATCTGGCCCGCGATTTGGCTGTCAGTGCAACTGGCCAGCCTGACCATGCTGATCCTGTTGGTGATTGCTACGCCGCTGGCCTGGTGGCTGACCCGCACCCGCAACCCCGTGCGCCCGCTGATCGAAGCGTTGGTGGCCCTGCCGTTGGTGTTGCCGCCAACTGTTCTGGGGTTCTATCTGCTGGTGTTGATGAGTCCCGACATGGCGCTTGGCGCACTGTGGTTGCGGCTGACCGGTGACACATTGGCATTTTCCTTTGCCGGATTGCTTATGGCTTCGGTGATCTATTCGCTTCCCTTCGCGGTGCAGCCGCTGCAAACGGCATTCCAGTCGGTCGGCAAAGGGGTGCTGGAGGCGGCGACAACATTAGGCGCAGGCCCGTGGGATGCGTTTCGCAGTGTGGTGATCCCGCTGTCACGGCGCGGGTTCCTGACGGCGATGGTGCTGAGTTTCGCACACACATTGGGGGAATTCGGCGTGGTGCTGATGGTGGGGGGCAACATCCCCGGCAAAACGCGGGTGATTTCGATCGAGGTGTTCAACGCAGTTGAAACGCTGGATTATGCCACCGCGCATCTGTTGTCGGCCGGATTGCTGGTATTTTCCTTTCTGGTGCTGATCTTTGTCTATCTGATGAACGGCAAGGACCGTAGCAAACGGCGGGGGGCGGAATGAGCGACCCGCTGCATCTGGATATTACGCTGACGCTGGGGGATTATGCGCTGAGGGCCAAGGGCGACATTCCGTTAACCGGAATCACCGCGCTGGAAGGGGCCAGTGGCAGCGGTAAAACAACCCTGCTGCGCAGTATCGCCGGGCTGGAGCCAAGTGCCAAGGGCATGATCCGCTTTGGTGATGTGGTCTGGCAAGGTGACGGGGTGTTCCTGCCGCCACAGGCGCGGCGGATCGGCTATGTGTTTCAGGATGCGCGGTTGTTCAAACATATGGATGTGGGCCAGAACCTTGCTTATGGCCACAGGCGGGCAGGGGCAGCACCCGAGGTGCTGGAGCGGGTGATCACGGCGCTAGACCTGTCGGATATGCTGACACGGCGTGTCGGGGCGCTGTCGGGCGGGGAAAAACAGCGCGTGGCGATTGGCCGGGCCTTGGCGATGGACCCGCAACTGTTGTTGATGGACGAACCTATGTCAGGGCTGGATCGGACGCGCCGCAACGAAATTTTACCTTATATATCACGCGCGGTGCAGACAATGGGGTGCCCTGCCATTTACGTCAGCCACGAGCGGCGGGAGACCTCTATGATGGCGGGGCGGATCATGAAAATTGCGAATGGGCAATTGCACCCGCCCGTGATTTGCGAAACCACCTTGCCTTATGACATACGGCAAGGGGGCGATGGCCCTGTTCTATACATTGGAGGACAGGAAACCCGCGTGCCTGTCGGCAAGAAGATGATGCAAGGTGGGTTGCTTCGTTTCAACGAGGCCAGCGTGATGCTGAGCATAGACAATCCCGGCTTAAGCACAGCAATGGTCAGCCTACCTGCAATGCTGCTGGAAATAAGCCCTGACGGTGTTTTGGCAAACCGGCTGGTTTTGCAAGGGGATGGGTGGCGCATTGCGGTGACAAAATCTCAAACCACATGTGACGTAGCCGGTTTGCATATTGGTAAACCCGTTTGGGTTAGTATAGCCGAGACATGCATTATCGATTGATACTGTTTTTTGACTCTGGGCTTACCTTGCGGAATGATTCGCATGCTTTTTTTTGCTGAAATGTTTCCGATTGAAGGATAATGGTAAAATATCAGTAAAATTATACAAAATAGCGCAAATAAATTTCGTTTGAATATTGAATCTGGGGTGATCTCCTTTCAGTTGTGCCGGTAAATCGAATTGGATCAAATCCAGCAACGATTAAGCTTTGCAGCATGTATTCAAGATTTCGGATAACATATCTTTTCGTATAGGTAAAAAGTTTGGAATTCCCTGCAATTTGCGAATTTGTCCATATTCGACCTGCAATTGATTGTAGCTGTAATAGTTACAATCAATTTGGGGAAACATCTCATGGTTGTGAGGCCGGAATGCAAAATGCGATTGGTTTCAATCCGCGGGCCCAGAAAATGACACATTTCTGCCGTTTTCTCTTTTTCTGCGTAATTTCAAGGTGTAAAACGAGTGGACTTAAGCGTTTAGCAGCTTTTGGTGGCACGGACTATCTGCTGGTCGGTGCCGTTTTTTCAAATGGTTGCTAAGTTAACTGGATGAGTAAATGTGAAGGCGCCTTTGGTCAGGTACCACCTTTGCATAGGTCGTGTGTGTTGGTCAGGATGTTGTTTTACTCTTGGCCATTCTTGATGGGAATTCGATTGAAGGGTTGGATTTTCATGAATTATTATTGGGGGAATTTCAATGGCTGACTATCTTCTGGATTGGAGCGACACAGGGGCTGATGGATCGGCTACAATTTCATCAGCCACAGGGGCAGATGACATTTCGGTTAGTGTTTCCACTCCCTGCAATGACGATAACGATAGTTGGGACATGAACGGCGGGATTTTATACGGGTCCGGGGTCCACGATGCGATTACAACGCAAGTCGAATTTGATGCGCCAGTAGAAAATGTCAGCTTTGAATTACTGGATGTTGATCAGGGCGGCGGCTGGGATGACAAAGTTACCATTATCGCCAAAGATGCGAGTGGCAACATTGTACCTGTTTCCTATTCGGATCTGGCATGGCACCATACAGTTGATGGCAATACCGTCGAAGGTGGTGACAACGATAGCCCGGGTGTCGAAGGGTCAGGCGCGGTAGATTCTGTCACAGTGACGATCCCCGGCCCGGTTGTCAGCATTGAAATTGTTTTGGATCACGGTGAATCGGACGACAACAGCGGTGTTGTCGGCATTACCGAAATGACATTTGATGCGGATTCGACGCCAGTTTCGGACGGGATTGTCCAAGGCACTGCAGGCGATGATCTGATTGACGTTGCCTATACCGGTGATCCTGATGGTGACCGTGTTGATAACCACGATGCAATTCTGGACGACCCTAATGGTGACTATCTGCCGAATGCCGGTGACAATGACGATACGATATTTGCAGGCGCCGGTAATGACACTGTTTTTGCCGGTGAAGGCAATGATCTGGTAATGGGTGGTGACGGCAACGATACACTGCACGGAGAAAGTGGTGACGATCAGTTGTGCGGTCAGGACGGCAATGACACGATCTATGGCGGAGAAGGCAACGATCTGCTTGAAGGTATGAACGATGACGATCTGCTGTTCGGTGGTGACGGGGACGATATCGTAAAAGGCGATGCTGGAAACGATGTTGCTTCTGGCGGTGACGGGGACGACTCTGTTTATGGCGGCAGTGGTGATGATACCCTGTCGGGAAATGATGGTGATGACACACTGGGCGGCGGTTCAGGAAATGATGTCCTGTTCGGCAATGATGGTGCCGATACCATTAAGGGTGGCAGCGGTGATGATGTTGCTTATGGCGGCGCCGGCAATGATACTATTATTGGCGGGACAGGGAATGACACCGCATATGGTGGCGCTGGTGATGACACTGTTTCCGGCGGCAAAGGTGATGATGTTATTTATGGCGACGGCCCTGAAACTGGGGCTGGAGCGGGAAGTGGTGTTGATCCGGTTACGCTGAGTTTTGACAACGTGGCAGCCGGTTCTGAAACCGCGAGTGATCCAAACACGGCCCAGGCCGGTGATAGTGTTGTGTACAATAATGTGGCTGTTCTGTCAGACGGCAGAATTGTTGATGCCCGTCTGGTGCTGGTCGACACATCCAATGACGATTTAAGCGTCGATCTGGCTGCCGATAACAACTATGAGATCCTGCTGAACGGTACCAATGACGCCGATATGGACGGCGAAACGGCAACCTTCCGGCTTGAATTTTTTGATCATGCGACGGGTGATCCGGTCCAGTTGAATCCGGGGATTGTGTTCTCGGATCTGGATATGAACCACGGGACAGAAACCCTGACCATCGACGATCCGTCGTTGGTTAATGTCGGGGTGGCCACGGACAGTTCTCTGGATGTTAACTATGATGGGTCAACATTGACCGCATCGGGAACCGAAGATAATTCGGACCCTTCGGATCTGGATAGCCAGATATCGACGCTGTTTGGCACGACGAGCTCGGTTACATTCACTCTGGGAACACGCGGTATTAATTCGGGTATCGGATTTGGTTCCGTCGGCGATCAGGACTTTGACTATTTGGCCGATGGCGGCAATGATATTCTGGATGGCGGTGATGGTGACGATACCATCTATGGCGGTCTGGGTGACGACACCATCACCGGCGGTGAAGGTTCTGACACTGTATTTGGTGGGGATGGCAACGATGTAATCGACACATCCGGCCCCAATTCGACCGGTACAGACGCAAGCCCGGATTTGGGCTATCCCGGTCTGTATCCGGCAGACACCAAT
>WFNH01000080.1 GCA_015488685.1 Marinosulfonomonas sp. | reverse complement strand
GGCCTGACCATCGCGTCCGAGAGGCCCGGCCACCGGATGATGGAAACATGGCATCCCGTTGGCCCTGTCGGCGTGATCAGCGCCTTCAACTTCCCCGTGGCGGTCTGGTGCTGGAACACCGCACTGGCGCTGGTCTGCGGTGATCCGGTGATCTGGAAACCATCAGAAAAGGCGCCCCTGTCGGCACTGGCCTGTCAGGTGATTGTCGAGCGCGCCGCCAAACGGTTTGGCAAGGACGCGCCGAAAAACCTGTCGCAAGTGGTGATCGGCGGGGCGGATATTGGCGCGGCGTTGGTAGCGTCCAAGGACGTTCCGGTGATCTCGGCCACCGGTTCCACCCGCATGGGCCGCGCAGTCGGGCCGGTGGTGGCACAGCGGTTCGGGCGCAGTATTCTGGAACTGGGCGGCAACAACGCGATGATCGTTGCGCCCTCGGCCGATCTGGACATGGCGGTGCGGGCCATCGTGTTTTCCGCAGTCGGTACGGCGGGGCAACGCTGCACCTCGCTGCGCCGTCTGATCGTGCATGAAAGCATCCGTACCGAACTGGTGGCCAAGCTGATCAAGGCTTACGAAAGCCTGCCTGTTGGCTCGCCACTTGATCCGGCTACGCTGGTCGGCCCGTTGGTGGATATGGAGGCGCTGGAAAACATGCAATCGGCACTGGCCGCGGCCCGTGCACAGGGTGGTGTGGTGCATGGGGGTGAACCCGTGACCGAAGGCGTGCCCGCCGGTGGCGCCTATGTGCGCCCTGCCATCGTCGATATGCCGGAACAAAGTGCCATAGTGCAAACCGAAACCTTTGCGCCGATCCTTTATGTAATGGGCTATAGCGATCTGGATCAGGCGATTGAAATGCAGAACGCAGTGCCGCAAGGGCTGTCGTCCTGCATCTTTACCCTGAACATGCGCGAAGCAGAGCGCTTTGTCTCCGACACCGGTTCGGACTGCGGCATTGCCAACGTCAATATCGGCCCTTCGGGTGCTGAAATTGGCGGGGCGTTTGGCGGTGAAAAGGAAACCGGCGGCGGGCGTGAAAGCGGTTCGGACGCGTGGAAATCCTATATGCGGCGGCAAACCAACACGATGAATTTCAGTGACGAACTGCCATTGGCGCAGGGTGTGAAGTTCGACATCTAGGATAACGGCGGGGGGCTATTTGTCCCCCGCCATGAACATCGGCCCACCGCGCCAGCGCGGAAAGCCATAGCCGTTGACCATCACCACATCTATCGCCTCGGGTGATTGCGCGATGCCCTCTGCCAGAATTTTGCGCCCCTCGGACTGCATCACACCGATGATCCGGCCCATGATCTCATCTGCAGATAACGGCACCCGCGTGATGCCCTTGTCCGCACTGGCCTTGGTGATAATCCCTTCCACCAGCGGGTCCGGCGCGCCCTTGGGGTCCGTTGAATAATCATACCACCCTGCCCCCGTCTTGCGGCCAAACCGGCTCATTTCACACAGCTGATCGGGAATATCGACATAGCGCATATCGGCAGGGCGCGTTGCCGCCTGCCGTTTGCGCATTGCCCATGCGATATCCAGCCCCGCCATATCCTGCATCGCGAATATCCCCATGGCAAAGCCGAAATCGCGCATCGCGGCATCCACGTCCTGCGGCAGCGCGCCATCCTCGAGCATATAGTCACATTCACGCCGATAGGCCGACATGATCCGGTTGCCAATAAACCCGTCACATACCCCCGCCGGAACCGCGATTTTTCCCAGCTGTTTGGCCAGCGCAAAGCCCGTGGCCAGCACATCATCCGCCACCTTGGGCGGGTGCACAATTTCCAGCAGTTTCATGATATATGCGGGCGAAAAGAAGTGCAGACCCAGCACACGGGACGGATCCGCCACCGCCTCGGCGATTTCGGCGATATCCAGATAGGATGTGTTGGTGGCCAGCACCGCATCGGGTTTAGTGGCCACGTCCAGACGGCTGAATACGTCCTTCTTTACCGTCATATCCTCGAACACCGCCTCGATCACCAGATCGGCATCGCCAAGGGCGGCGTAATCGGTCGCGCCGCTGAAATTGCCCTGCATCCGCGCCAAAGCATCCGCATCAATCAACCCGCGTTTGTGACTTTGGGCCAAGGTGTTATGCACCCGTTCCTGCCCCGCGCTCAGGCTGTCCTGATCGCGCTCTAACATCACCACCCGAAGACCCGCCAGCAAACAGGCCGCCACGATCCCCGCGCCCATCGTGCCGCCGCCAATCACGCCGATCTCGGCAAAGGGGTGCGGTTTAACCCCCTTTAATCGCGGCATTTTCCCGGCAGACCGTTCGGCAAAGAAGATATGGCGCAAGGCCAGTGATTGCGGATCATCCTTTAGCTGAAAGAACAAATCACGCTCTTTCGCCAGCGCCTGATCGGCAGGCAAAGCCAGCGCGTTTTCCAGCGCCGTGATCGCTGCCAGCGGCGAATTCTGCCCCCGTGCCCGTTTGGCAATCACTGTTTTTTGCGCTTCCCATGCGTCGCAGTCCGGTTGGGCAACGCTCCTTGCCATCAAAGGCTTAACATTCGTTTCCAGCGCTTCACCCTTGGCAAATTCCAATGCCGCCTGCGTCAGATCCCCGTCAACAATCCGGTCCACCAGACCCAACGACAACGCTTTGTCCGCCGATACCATTTTACCACCCGCGATCATCTCCAACGCCGCAGATACCCCCACCAGACGCGGCAGGCGCACCGTGCCACCGGCGCCGGGGATCAGGCCCAGATTGACCTCGGGCAGGCCCAGTCTGGCCGAGGAGACCGCCAGCCGGAACCGGCATCCCAAAGCCACCTCAAGCCCCCCGCCCAAAGCAGTGCCATGCAGCGCCGCGATCCACGGCTTTTTGGCCCCCTCGATCATATCGATCACATCCGGCAAATGCGGCCCCTGCGGTGCTTGCCCGAATTCCCGCACATCTGCCCCGGCAATAAAGGTGCGCCCCGCGCATAACAACACAACGGCCAACACATCCGTATCCGCGTCGGTCTGCTGCATGGCGTCGGCCAGCCCCTGTCGCACCGCCTGCGACAGCGCATTTACCGGCGGATTGTCGATTATGACCGTGGCGATACCATCCTGTGTACTGATCGTTACCGGCTGTGTCATTCGCGTTCCCCCTGCTTTTGCCAAAGGGGTAGCCAAGGGCCGGATATATGGCAAGCATCAATAAAAGAGCAGGCGCCAATGGCGTGAAATAACCGATAAGATTGACGCTTGGTATTCGGCCAATATATATTTTCACCTGAGCAATATCATGGCCACCTTAGATTTGCGGTTAACTCGGGCCACCACTGGTAATCGCCCCACGATGGGTGCCTTCAGCGCGGGATGTGAAAAACACGCAATACCCTTCCGATTGCTAGAATAGCTCTACCTCTGCGCCAATATCTTTGGATAATTCCATATTTGATTCTTCTGGAATATCCCGCCGCCCCAGAAGTTTCTGCCTTGCCCTTCCCGAGAAGGGCCAGAATTGGATCCGTCTGGCTTGTTCCCCACCCAAGCTTTGCCCATCGCATGGTATCCCTTCCGTTTCCAAAAAAGAAAGAACAAACTCTCCATTGCGCAGTCCAACATCTGAAAAATGCGAAATCATTTTGGCGCCCCCGAATAATTTTGCATGGAGTCGTGACTTTTGGCCACCTATTTTCAGAATAGCATTAATCAGCAGTTCCATTTCATTAACACTTGTGCCCTTAATATTTTCTTCTTCCCATACACGACCGGGGAGCAAGATGTGATTCATCCCGCCCACGGCGGCAACTGGATCCCATAAACATGCCGAAACACACGAACCCAATATTGTTGTTATCATTTCCCCTTTCTTGGTGGCCGTCGCATATTCTCCTTGAGTAATATGCATCGTTTTGGTGCTCGTCCCCATACTATCCCCACTTTATTCCACTATTAATTTTATGACAGCGCCCAATTAGACCTAGAAATCCTCCCAATCGCTTTCGGTAATGGTTGCAGCCATCGTTTGCGCTGTTCCTTTTGAGGTTTGGGGAGGCGCTTTGGCGGTATGAGTCTGAATATTCGATTGTGGTGTTTGTTGCCGACCGGAAGATTGAAAATCGGGGCTGACGACATTCCCTGTTTCATCACCAATTCGGAATTGACCCATTGTTTCCGACAGGATTTCAGCTTCATTTGTTAGTGAGTGGCTTGCGGCAGTTGTTTCTTCAAACATTGCTGCATTTTGCTGCGTTACCTGATCCAGTTGGTTTACTGCTGTATTTATCTCGGCCAAACTTGATGATTGTTCGCTAGCAGATCCGGCTATTTCGGATACATGGAATGCGATATTTGAGACAGATTCAACAATTTGCTGTAATGCGGATCCAGCCTGCCCAACAAGATCCACCCCCCGGTTGACATGCTGACCGCTTGCCGAAATCAGATCATTAATCTCGCGGGCTGCGTCGGATGTCCGTTGAGCCAAGGCCCGGACCTCGGATGCAACCACGGCAAAACCGCGCCCGGCTTCGCCAGCACGAGCAGCTTCAACACCCGCATTCAACGCCAATAGATTGGTCTGAAAAGCGATATCGTCGATGACATTGATAATACGCGATATCTGACCTGATGATGTCTGTATTTCCTCCATTGCGTCCACGGCTTCCTGAACTACAACCCCACTGGCTTCCGCATTTGTTTTTGCGTCCGAGACAACCTGATTTGCCAATCCAGCACCTTCGGCAGCAGAACGTACACTTACAGTCAGTTGATCCAATGCTGCAGCGGTTTCTTCAAGGGTTGCCGCTTGGCGCTCGGTGCGCCGAGACAGGTCATCCGCCGCACTACTGATTTCCGAAGCTTCCCCGCGGATTGAGCCTGCATTTTGGATCACGCGTTGCATTGCTGTACGCAATGTTGCGATTGCACCGTTAAAATCCTTACGCAATTGCTCATAATCCTGTTTGAAGGATTTGGTGATTTCTGCCGTCAGATCACCTTCAGACAGTTGGCGCATACCGATACTAAGCGCCTCCACCACTTCTGACTGCGCTTGCTCCAATTCAATGCGGATGGCTTCTGCCTCTTCCATCTGCAACTGGGCTTGCGTTACATCATTCCCGACAAGAAGTATCCGGATAACCTCGCCGGATTTACTCTGGACAGGGCTAAAAGCGCCTTCCAATGTTCCTTCGGTTCCCCCGCCTGCATTCATTATATATTTGCCTACAATAGTTTCACCGGCAGCCACCCGCCCCCAAACATCGCCAAATTTGTCGGCCATCTCGGGGTCAAACTTAACCAGGTCATGCACTGTCTGTTCGAACTGTTCGTTGTCCGCCCCTCCTGTGAGGTTAAGGAAATTTTCATTTGCGACCAGCAATCTGCCGTCAGGTGCAAATTCTGCTTTGGCCTGATTTTCCTCAATTGCCTGTAAGACAGCTTCATTCATTCGGGTCGTGGTTACGTCATTCCACTCAACCACACAGCCCAGCTGTTTTCCGTCAGCATCCGTAACTGCATTGATATCAAGGGAGAATCGTGCATTTCCTACAGGGATTTCCGCATGGAACGGCAGGTTTTCCGGATTGCTTAATAGCTCCCTTATTCTGCCCGGCATGCTGTGGAAAATATCCATATTGTATCCAATGACATCGTCAGCAGTAAAAGAATCATTCACTTTTTTGAATTGGGATTCGTATTTACGAAACAACCCCATGACCGATGAATTTACGAAGCAAATTGTGAACTCCTGATCAACGATCATCAGTCCGGCCGATGTTCCCTCAAAAGCAGTCCCTTTGAAAAGGGTTTCCTTCGTTTTTTCTTTTGCTTGTCGTAAATCCCTGCAGAACTTATCCAGAGTTGTGGCAATCTGTCCGATCTCGTCCCGCCGGTTTGCCGCTGGAATATTTACATCATATTCTTGACGGGCAACAAGCTGCATGGCCTTGCCGACGCCTGTAAGAGGGCGTGAAATACTTCGCGCTAGAAGAATCGAGATGAGCGCCGATATTGCGGCCAATGCCGCCCCTTGCAAGAGCATATTATTACGCACTTCTACAATCGGGGCAAACAGCTCGTCAGTGTCTTGTTCGGCAATTAATGCCCAGGTCAAATTGCCAATTTGCATCGGGGAAAATGCAGCCAGAACGTCTTTGCCATTCAGGCCGACACTTTTTGCCAAACCGGTCTCGCCCCCCATCGCGCGATCCACAAGGGCCGGATCGACCTTGACCTGCTCCAGCCCTTGACCATCACCTGCAAGAGAGCTGATCCGTGGATGATAGTCAGGTCCGACAGTCATCGTCACCCCGGTATTCCCCAAACCGTCATTCGAACGAAATGTCGAACTGATTGAATCAGTGGTGATCTGCGCTACAAATACCCCCATCAAAGCCCCGTTCACCGACAGGATCGGAGCAGAAACAAAACCAGAGTACAGTCCATTGCTCGGCTCATAGGGGGCAAGATCAACAAATGCAGTCTGCTCCGAACCCAATGGCATAGCGGCACGGAATGCATCGCCCAGGCCCGTG
This sequence comes from Marinosulfonomonas sp., assembly GCA_015488685.1. Classification (GTDB taxonomy): domain Bacteria; phylum Pseudomonadota; class Alphaproteobacteria; order Rhodobacterales; family Rhodobacteraceae; genus Profundibacter. The sequence continues at coordinate 11,506 of WFNH01000080.1, read as the reverse complement.
CTTTTCCAAGGGCCATTCAAGAGGTTGGTGGCATAATCCTGATTTTTCATTACCGAGTAAAGAACATTGCCTTCCGGATCGACGATATAGATATCCGTAAAACCATTTCGCTTTAACAATGTCTTGAAAAACGGATCATGGCGGCGATGTTTACGTGAATAATCAGTCTGAACCCCGGCAAAATCAATGGCTTGGCCAGAGGATTCGGCATTCATTTCCTGTGCGGAATAATGCTGTTTTAAAAAGGCCCCCTTGTCACCCGGCAATGCTGTCCATGCCCCGATAAAATCGGTGAGCGCACGGCGGGTTGCCGGGCTGCTGGAATGTGTTACCACATCCTTTGCAATTTCCTCGTGCCATTTCGCAATATCGGACGCCCGCGTTTCAAGGACCATTTGCAAACGGGCCCTTGCAGTTTGGTCCAATGACCCTTTCGCGTTGTAATACGCCAGAATTCCCATCCCAAGCAGGGCAATGGCACTAAGGGCCAGCATAATCAAAGGCAGCTTTACCGAAAGCTTCAGATTATTCCACAACGACATATTCCAGATCTCCACACTAAAAGGCGGGCAGATATGGCTTTCTGATTTTCATCGGCCAAACAATCTATCTGCATCCATTCCTCTGCACTATCCATTGTAGAGGTGAAGATTCTTTAAACAGTATTTGAGAATAGAGATTTATGATTAACCGCCATGTTATTAAGGCGCAGACATATCTACAGAAAATCCGTATCCCGTTAATTAATAACCGTTTTCACAAAGCAACAAGGCTATCCGCCAACAAGCCGCCCCGGTGTCAGGTTGCCAATATTACCCAGCAATTGCCGCAAGAACCCGATCCCCTTGATGTTGCTTTCGGTCACCCGGCGCGACAGTGCTATCACGCGGCCGTCTTTCAACGTAAAGCGCTCGATATTTTCGACGACACCATCTTTGTCAAAGGTAATCGCCACAACCTGACGGTCAATGATCTGTGGCGCTTTATATGCAAAATTACGCCACCGGCTTTGAGCATAATACCATCCGCCATCCTGCAAAACGCCAAAGGCTGTCGGTCGGCCAATGCTGTCTGCAACCGAATCGCGGGTATCGACCCCAACCGTGATTAGATCAAGATCCTCCTTAGGCGGAACATAACCATGATTTTCAAAGGTTGCGGAACAAGCAGCGACAGCCAACATAATCAGGCCGGCAAGACCGGTTTTAATGAATTGATATAAATTTGACATCAATAGCCTTTTAACTCCGCCCCTTGCCTTCGCCACGATCACCTCGTAATCGGACTGTATATCCGACTTACAGAAGGATTGGCTGCTGTTCAAGAATGGAAAACCTTACCGATGGCGAACAAGGCACAAAACAAACACCGTTTGCGGGTTTCTGCGCTGGACACCCAAAAACCGACAACATTCGAACTGACCCCCGCCGCCCCTGCCCGCAAAGAGATTGCGAGACAGCTTGCACTGCTGGATCTGCGCAAACTGCGGTTTGCCGGAAATATCAGAGCCACGGGAAATGCCGACTGGATTCTGGAAGGGAAACTGGGCGCAACCGTAGTGCAGCCCTGTGTTGTGACACTAGACCCTGTAACCACACGGATCGACGTGCCGGTTACGCGTGAATTTGTCGACGGGCTGGAGCAACCCGCCGAAGAGGATGAAGAAATCGAGATTTCGCCGGATGATGACAGTGAGCCTCTGGGCAGCCATATTAATCTGGAAACGGTGATGATCGAGGCACTTTCGCTAGCCTTGCCGCTTTATCCGCGGGCGGACGGGGCCAAATTGGCCGAAAGCAATTTTGCCCCTGAAGGAATCCAGCCTATGAGCGATGAAGACACCAAACCTTTTGCCGGTCTTGCCTCCCTGCGTGACAAGCTGAAAAAAGGTGAGTAAACAAAGGGGAATCGGCGCATTCATACCGCTCAAAGAAAAGGCTTGCGCCGCGCTAAAATCCAAGTATGTTCCCGGCCTCGCGTAAAGATGCGTTGGACACCGCGCCAAACATCGCGTAAGAGACCCGAGAACTGATGAATAACAGGGGCATTGCCCCCCAAACCCGAGGTTGTGACATGGCTGTCCCCAAGAGTAAAATTACGCGGTCACGCCGCGGTCAACGTCGTTCGCATGATGCGCTGGTTGCTGGCAACCCCGCTGAATGCCCGAACTGCGGTGAACTGAAGCGTCCCCACCACGTCTGTTCCGACTGTGGCCACTATGATGAACGCGAAGTTGTCGCGATGGTGGACGAAGCCGACTTCGACGACGAAGACGCGGCCTAGCGGCGCGCGGCTTTGGCACCCAGAGTATGACATCGGATACAAATACCCCGAACGCTCCGGGTGCAGGCCGCACCATCATATCTGTTGACGCCATGGGTGGCGATCTGGGGCCGGCAGCTGTTGTTGCCGGCATTTCCCTGTCTGCCCGCAAAAATCCGGATATCGGATTTATTGTCAGCGGGGATGAGCCTACCTTGAAATCCCTTTTCGCCAAAACCCCCGATCTGGCCGGCCGTTGCGAGATTCGCCACGCCGAAGAAGTGGTCACCATGAATGACAAACCCAGTCAGGTGATGCGGTCCGGCAAAAACACCTCGATGTGGGCCGCTGTGGATGCTGTGCGCAATGGTAATGCCTCGGTCTGTGTATCCTGTGGCAACACGGGTGCGTTAATGGCCGTTTCGATGATCCGCCTGCGCAAACTGCCCAGCGTGAACCGCCCCGCAATTGCCTGCCTTTGGCCGTCGCGTAACAAGGGCGGTTTCAACATCATGCTGGATGTAGGGGCCGATATCCGCGCTGATCAGGAAGACCTGCTGCAATATGCGTTGATGGGGGCGTCCTATGCCCGCAACGGATTGGGTGTGCCGCGTCCCCGCGTGGGCCTGTTGAATGTCGGTACCGAAGAACACAAAGGCCGGGCGGAACTGAAAGTGGCACATGAACTGATTTCCGATGCCGCGGATGAAGCCAGTTTCGATTTTGTCGGCTTTGTCGAAGGGGGCGATATTCCTTCGAATCGTGTTGATGTAATTGTCACTGACGGGTTCACCGGTAATGTTGCGCTAAAAACCGGCGAAGGCACCGCCAGTCTGATCAGCGAATTTCTGCGCCAGGCCTTCAAGGCAACGCCGTTTGCGCGCATTGCCTCGTTACTGGCCCTGACATCCATGAAACGCCTGAAACGCCGGATTGATCCGCGTCGCGTAAATGGTGGCGTGTTTCTGGGATTGAACGGCACGGTGATCAAATCACACGGGTCTGCCGATGAAACCGGCATCGCGGCTGCAATCCAGCTGGCCATCACCCTGTCGCAATCCGATTTCAATCACAAACTGGCCGCACGGGTTGCATCCGGTGCCGCCGCCAGACAAGATGCCCGGACAGAACAGGGTGAATAAGGGATAAGAATGACAACTCGCGCCGTAGCCATTGGTGTTGGGCACTATCTGCCCGAACGCATCGTCCCGAACAGCGAATTTGAAAAAACGCTGGATACCACGGATGAATGGATTCGTACCCGTTCCGGCATTGAACGCCGCCACATCGCCGCCGAGGGCGAGACCACATCGCAAATGGCCATTGCCGCCGCCCGCGCCGCATTAAAGGATGCCGGGCTGGAAGCTGATGATCTGGATGCGGTTGTTCTGGCCACTTCCACCCCCGACCATACCTTCCCGTCTGTCGCCACCATGGTGCAGGCCGGTCTGGGCATGACAAAGGGCTTTGCCTTTGACGTGCAGGCCGTTTGCGCCGGATTTATCTTTGCGCTGACCAACGCCAACGCCCTGATCATTTCCGGTCAGGCCAAGCGGGTGCTGGTGATCGGCGCGGAAACATTCAGCCGGATCATGGACTGGACCGACCGCTCCACTTGCGTTTTGTTCGGGGATGGTGCCGGTGCGCTGGTTCTCGAGGCACAGATGGGCAAAGGCACAGCCGATGATCGCGGCATCCTTGCCACCGACCTGAATTCGGATGGGCGCTATAAGGATATGCTGTATGTCGACGGCGGCGTATCCACCACGCAAACATCCGGCTATTTGCGGATGCAGGGCAATGCGCTGTTTCGCCAAGCCGTTGAAAAATTGACAGAAACTGCCGAATCTGCCTTGCACAAGGCAGGGCTGGAAGACAGTGATGTCGATTGGATTGTTCCGCATCAAGCCAATATCCGCATCATTGCCGGCACCGCCAAAAAGATGGGCATCCCGATGGAACAGGTGGTTCTGACGGTGCAGGATCATGGCAACACCTCTGCCGCATCGATTCCCCTTGCTTTGTCGGTCGGCAAGGCCCGTGGACAGATAAAACAGGGCGATTTGCTGGTCACCGAGGCCATTGGCGGCGGTTTGGCATGGGGATCGGTGGTTATTCGCTGGTAAATGCGCGTTTAACGCCTGCTTGCAAGCCATTGATATTGACTCGGAAATTCCCCGCCCGCTATGGTTGCCTAAATCGCAATTAAGCGACCTATGTCTGCCACAGGGGGATAATGATGAGTGAAAAGACTTTGACACGAATGGATTTGAGCGAAGCCGTGTTTCGGGAAGTCGGCCTGAGCCGCAATGAATCCGCGCAACTGGTTGAAAGCGTATTGAACCATATGTCCGACGCATTGGTGCGTGGTGAATCCGTCAAGATTTCGTCCTTCGGCACCTTTGGTGTGCGCGACAAGGCCGCCCGTATCGGCCGCAACCCCAAAACCGGCCAAGAGGTTCCGATCCATCCCCGCCGTGTTCTGACCTTCCGCCCCTCGCACCTGATGAAAGATCGGGTCGCGGCAGGCAACAAGCGCTAAGGGGGCACAGGCGTGGCCAAATCACCCGACGCCTTTCGCACTATCAGCGAAGTCGCGGAATGGCTGGACACGCCGGCCCATGTGCTGCGCTTTTGGGAGAGCCGGTTCACACAGGTAAAGCCTGTGAAACGCGCCGGTGGCCGACGCTATTACCGCCCGAATGATATGTTGCTGCTGGGGGGGATCAAAAAACTGCTGCATGACGACGGGATGACCATCAAAGGCGTGCAGAAAATGCTGCGCACCGACGGTGTAAAAGCGGTCGCCGCCCTGTCGCGCCCGATTGATACCGAGGATCAGGGGGAAACGATAGACCTGAAACCCGTCCCCGAACAAAAGGACGATCCGGTAGAACAGGTTGCCCAACAAAGCACGGAAACGCCGGTCCCTCGACCTGCACCCGCGCCAGATGTTGTCCCCGAGCCTTCCCTGCCTGTCACCGATGATTTGTTCGCGACAACCGACAAAGATACGCCCGTCAGCAAACCGGACGCCGGTCTGTTGCCTGATGTCGCCACCAATCTGCACAAGATGGACGGACAACAGGTGGATTCGGCCAAACAGGCCCGGCTGGCCGAGCTTTATGCCCGTTTGTCATCACTGCACAAGCGCATGAAAGAAGCAGCCGAGCCTGCGCAGCAAAGCTAAGTCGGAATTATGATTTTTCACCCTTGCCCTTGGCTGCAAAAACAGTATGTAGGGTGCCAGTTCGGGCTATGGCGCAGTCTGGTAGCGCGTCCGTCTGGGGGACGGAAGGTCGCAGGTTCAAGTCCTGCTAGCCCGACCAACATCATAACCGCCCGCACCCCTGTGGTGCTGGGCGGTTTGGTTTATCAAGGGGGGGCATGATGAAAGACACAGCCACAGGATTCGGTGTTCTGCCCGACCACGCCTTGCGCGATATGATTGCCGCAGGCAACATCACCGCCAGCCCCGCCATCATCCCCGAACAGATCCAGCCCGCCTCGCTTGACCTGCGTCTTGGCACTGTGGCCTACCGCGTGCGCGCCTCGTTTCTGACAGGCGCAGGTGCAACGGTGATCGACCGCTTGCAGGAATTCGAGATGCACCGCATTGACCTGTCTGACGGGGCCGTGCTGGAAAAAGGTGCGGTTTATCTGGTGCCGCTGATGGAATCCCTGAACCTGCCCGAGGGCATTCAGGCCGTCGCCAATGCCAAATCCTCGACCGGCCGTCTGGACCTGCTGACCCGCACCATCACCGATGGCGGCACCGAATTTGACCGGATTCCGCAAGGGTACACCGGCCCGCTTTATGCCGAAATCTGCCCGCGTTCCTTTTCCGTATTGGTGCGCCCGGGCATGCGCCTTAACCAGATCCGGTTTCGCGCCGGTCAAGCGGTGCTAAGTGACGAGGAACTGCTGGCCCGCCACACTGATCATGCATTGGTCGATGGCCAAGCGCATATCGATCAGGGCCTTGGCTTTTCCGTTGATCTGAGACCCGCAACCGGCAACCTTGTCGGCTATCGCGCCAAACCGCATACCGGTGTGATCGACCTTGACAACATCGGCTTTTATGACCCTGCCGAATACTGGGAACCAATCCACACCGACAAGGGCCGCATCATCCTTGATCCTGGCGCCTTCTACATCCTTGTCAGCCGCGAAGCCGTCCACATCCCGCCCGATTGCGCCGCCGAGATGGCGCCCTATCTGGCGATGGTCGGCGAATTCCGCGTGCATTACGCCGGTTTCTTTGACCCCGGTTTCGGCCATGACGCCGCTGGCGGCAAAGGATCGCGCGGTGTGCTGGAAGTGCGCTGTCACGAGGCGCCTTTTGTGCTGGAACACGCACAGATCGTCGGGCGGCTGGTGTATGAACGCATGGCCAGCGTGCCACAGAAACTATACGGCGCCGATCTCGCCTCGAATTACCAGGGGCAAGGGCTGAAGCTGTCCAAGCATTTCAAGACAAGGTAACCCCGGTGCAAGGCACTGCCGAAGCCTTGCTGCAACATCAACAAATGAAAAAAGCATACTATATGTATTAGCATTGACAAATAAAACCACTTCATATGTGGTGATCATATAGTAACCAGTTTTATGGTGCATATTTTTAAACAACTTATTTAGAAGGAGGGTATTATGACATACCTCAAAAAGTCCGCAATTGCGGCAACCCTGGCAATCCTATCTGCAACCAGTTCAGCTCAGGCCCAGAATTTCTCGGCCGGGGTCGATCTGAATTATCTGGCACTGAGCCATTCGGAAGGCCAGACAGTCGGTTTTGGCTATACTGCGGCTCCCGAAGTGTGGGTGGAACTGCAATCGCAAGGCGGGCTGACATATGGTCTCAGGGCGTTTCGTCTTGATGCCGACAGTGCCGATCCGACGACAAGATATGACAACATCGTCATGCAAACCATTGACCTTAGCGTCGGCAAATCCTTCAGCATGGGAAGCACTACAAAAGGCAAGGTATTTGGCGGGATGCGGTTTGCCAAATACTATGAACAGGAAAGAGGAACAACAAACGGCCTGACTGTTCCCAAATCCTATGGGCTGCTGGGCGGAATTGAGATCGCGCAGCAGATGTCCAATAACCTTTCGCTTTATGGTGGCAGCACCGCGGCAATCATGTTTGCACCGGATTATACAGATGTCGGCTCTCCCGGGACAGATCTTACCTTCAACACGATCGATCTGAATCTGGGCCTAAGATACAAGCGTCAATTGGCAAACGGTGGCAACTGGCACGCCGGTCTGGGGCTGACAAGCAAGCTGTGGAATGGTGTAAGTGACAATGATTCAGAGAACATCTCGGCTTACGGTTTCAAACTGTCGTTTGGCATGGATTTCTGATTTTGCCTGACAACTGGGGTAACCCCCTGGAAAACAAAGCGGCTGATCCTGCTGACAAGGGTCAGCCGCAAGAGGTGCCCTAAAACCGCCCGAAGCGCCGCGCCAGTCTGGCCAGTTTTCGCGCTTTCTTTGCCGTCTGTTTTGCCTGTTGTGCCTGCTTACGTTCTTCGGGGGTCATTTCGGCCGGGGATTTGCCGCGGTTCGCGGCCATGTCAATGCCCTTGTTCACTGCTTTGCGCATGAACATCCGCAACATCATATTGATAATCCGGTTGGCGTTCATAATCCCTAACCCTCGAAGAATATTTTCCAGCCAACACAGGCCGTATCTACCCTAATTGCCAATCGGACAGAACACAACATCAGGCGCAAGTGCACCCTAAAAACCATTTCCGGGCCCCAACAAAGCGACCCGGAAATGAAACTGGTTACCAGTATCGGCTGACAGATTTTAGCCAACAATCACAAACCATCCGACAATCATCAGCCCCCCCAGAATGGTAGACCCGACAATCCAGCTCACCAGACCAGAGCCTGACATTTCCTTGCCGGACTTGCTGAAATACATTCCAAGGCCGACAAAGACGATCAGCACGAAAGCGCCGTGGGTAATCCAGTGATGGCCCAGGGATTTCATGAAATCCTGCACCCCCGGAACACTTTCTTTCAGCATCAGCAAAAGGGCGTTGAAAATCACGGCAATCGAATAGGCCTTGCCGTAACCGGTGATTTTGGCATTGACCATTTCGTCGTCATGGACAGCGGTATCTGTTGTAGTTGTCATTTTTCAATCCTCCATCAACCCATTTGTGCCAGAAGGGCAACTTTTACGCCCATGCCAATAATCGCACCCGCGCCTTCCATGGCCAGCCCGATCAGCACCACAAAGGCAGCGCTCCACATTACAACCTTGCGAACGCCGCTATTGGTATCCACCGGCCCCGAGGCTGCAATCGGCAGGAAGGTCGCCAGAACCAGCACCATGAAAAACATGTGTTCCTTGTTTTCCATGAAAAAGTTATGCGCCCATGGCCAAGGGCCAGCTTTGATGATGGCCTTGTCACCACCGTAATAAACCACATAGAAATATCCGGCCACGATATAGGCCAGCCAGATCATCACGGCCGATGTTTTAGCGGCCAAACGTATCCGGCCGACATTTTCATGCGTGACATTTAAGGTGGCAACAAATACCCAGACAGCGGCGATAATTCCAAGCACACCGAATGTCGGGTGAAGTAAAAGATAGATCTGTTCAGACATGACAGTCCCCTTTTCCAAAAAGGGTCGCTTCTCAGCTAGATGCGGTTGTTGGCTGCACTTTCGCTGCCATTCAAGATCAACTTGGCCGGCAGTCAAAGAAGCGGCCACTGGATCAACTGCCTTGGCCGGATTTTCCGGCCCCAAGCATCTGTCTGTGCATCTTTCATATTTACCAATGTTTCGACTTGATTCAGGTCATTGCAACGCAAAACCACATTCGCTAACGTCATATATGCAACAAGTTTGCGATATGTGGCGAGGTGTGGAAAATCATCTGTGGTGAACAGTAATTTTCGGACCTTGCATCAATCCTCGAACAATTCGCTTTGGCCGATTGCCTCGTCATCCTCGTCTTCACCCTCGGGCATCCCAGGCATCGCCCCCGGTGGCGGCCGGTTCTCCAGCAATCCGGCCGAGCGCAGTTCCTTTAGTCCCGGTAGATCGCGGGCGTTTTCAAGGCCGAAGTGATCCAGGAATTCGGGTGTCACCACAAATGTCACCGGCCGCCCCGGCGTCATCCGGCGGCGCCCAAAACGGATCCATTCCATTTCCAACAGTTGATCCACCGTGCCACGGCTGACCGAAACGCCGCGGATTTCCTCAATTTCGGACCGTGTAACCGGTTGATGGTAGGCGATAATCGCCAGTGTCTCGATCGCGGCGCGTGACAGTTTACGGGTTTCGACCGTTTCCTTTTGCATCAGGAACCCCAGATCGGGCGCGGTGCGAATTGCCCAGGCATCCCCCACCTTCACCACCCGCACCCCGCGCCCTTCATAGCGTTTGCGCAGATGCACCAGTGCTTCGGCGGGGTCACAGCCATGCGGCATCCGGTCGGCCATGTCCTTGACTGTCACAGGTTCTGCCGTGGCGAACAATATCGCCTCGACCATGCGTTCCTGTTCGCCCATTGGCGGGGCTTCGAACAGGCTTTCCTCGACATCGGGTTTTTCATTCACTTCAGTCGTCATTCCGAACCTTTTTTGCGTATCTGAATCGGGGCAAAGGCTTCGCCCTGACGAATTTCAATATGTCCCTGTTTGGTCAGTTCCAGCGAGGCGGCGAAATTGGCAGCCGTGGCGCTGCGCCGCCGTGCCGGATCGGCCTCCCACCCTTCGGGCAGATAGCTTTCCAATCCGGTCCAGTCGCCCGCATAACCTATCAGCCCGCGCATCCGTTCCAACGCCTGTTCCAGCGTCATGATCGCGTCGCGGTCCATGACGAAGGGGCGGAATTCGTCCTTGGTGCGGGTGCGGGCATAGGCCTGCATCAGGTCCAGCAGAGTGGCGGTATAGGTGACGCGGCGCACGCGGGTCACGTCCTCGGGCAGGCCACGGGCAAAAAAATCGCGGCCCCTCTGGTCGCGGGCCATCAGTTTGGCGGCAGAATCCCGCATCGCTTGCAGACGCTCCAGCTGGAACGCCAGATGCGCGGCCAGTTCTTCGCCGGACGGGCCTTCCTCAGACGGGTCAGGCGGCAACAACAGGCGGGATTTCAGAAACGCCAGCCACGCCGCCATCACCAGATAATCCGCCGCCAGTTCCAGCCGCAGCGATTTGGCCTCGTCAATGAATTTCAGGTATTGTTCTGCCAGTGCCAGCACCGAGATTTTGCGCAAATCCACCTTTTGCGTGCGCGACAGGGTCAGCAGCAGATCAAGCGGGCCTTCATAGCCATCGACATCGACAATCAGGGCCTCGGCCACCAGCCGGTCCTCTACCGCAAGCGGCGTGTCTTCCTCGAATTCAACTTCAGCCATGAGCTATGCCCGTTTTAACAGACCCGCAAGTTCGTCCTCAAGCGCAGGAATGTCAACATTATCAGGTGATTTGCGGGCATTTATTGCCAGATCGGCGCGTTTTTGGGCGTCAGGCGTGAAATTGCCAACCGCATCCACCACCATCTGCATTTCCGGCATTTTACCGTTGCAATGCAGGATCAGGTCCATGCCCGCGTCCCGTGAATTGCGGGCGCGGGTTGAAACATCGCCTTGCAGCGCATCCATCGACAGATCATCGCTCATCAGAAGGCCGGAGAACCCGATGTCCTTGCGGATCAGATCGACCATCACGGGCGATGTTGTGGCCGGCCCTGATGCATCAATATCCTCGTAAACAATATGCGCGGACATGCCCATCGGCAGATCAGCCAGCGCCCGCATGGCGGCGAAATCCACCGCCTCCAGACCGGCGCGGCTGGTTGATACCCGCGGCAGTTCCTTGTGGCTGTCCAGCGTAGCCCGTCCGTGACCGGGGATGTGTTTTAGCACCGGCAAAACGCCGCCATCCAGCAAACCATCTGCCACAGCGCGGCCAATACTGGCCACTTTTGCAGGGTCTTCGGAATAGCAGCGGTTGCGCAGAACGCCGTGGGTTTGTGGCGTGGCCACATCACCGACAGGGGCGCAATTGCTGTCGATCCCGACGGCACGCAATTCATCGGCAATGATCCGATAGCGGATATACATGCCACGTTCGGCCTGATCGGGATTTAGCGCCACCTGATCCAGCGCAGGTAGCCAATGGCGCCAATGGGGCCGAGTCATACGCTCCACCCGCCCGCCTTCCTGATCTATCGTCACTATGGCGTCCCGCCCCACCGCGTCGCGCAAATC
>WFNH01000079.1 GCA_015488685.1 Marinosulfonomonas sp. | reverse complement strand
AAGGCGCGCTGGCGGAAATGAAGCCCGCCGGTGTTGGGAAAACCCGCATCATCGCGCATGTGCCATCGCGCGGATTGATCGGCTATCACGGTGAATTCATGACCGACACCCGCGGCACCGGTGTGCTGAACCGTGTGTTCCACGAATGGGCGCCGCACAAGGGGTCGATCCCGGGCCGTCGCGCGGGTGTTCTGATCTCGATGGAAAGCGGGGGTTCGGTGGCTTACGCCCTTTTCAATCTGGAAGATCGCGGTCGCATGTTCATCGGCGCGCAGGAACAGGTTTATACCGGTATGATCATCGGCCAGCACAGCCGCGAAAACGATCTGGAAGTGAACCCGCTGAAAGGCAAGAAACTGACCAACGTGCGGGCCTCGGGCACGGACGAGGCCGTGCGCCTGACCACCCCGATCACCCTGTCACTGGAAGAGGCGATTGCCTATATCGACAATGACGAACTGGTAGAGGTCACACCAAACGCGATTCGTATGCGCAAGCGCCATCTGGACCCCCACGAGCGCAAACGCGCGGCCCGCGCTGACGGATAGACGCCGGTTCGAAATAAAACTTCAGGGCTATGCCCGACGACAAAGCCCCGCAATTCATTTTGCGGGGCTTTTTTCGCATTTATTCATATGGCGCAGGTCTAAACGGCATAAGACCTTTGCTTATGCGGCCCCAAACAGGACTCCGGCACAATAGAGGATGGCCGCAAAAACCTTTCCATTGTCGGCAGTGGCGATCCTGCCGCACCAAACATCTAACGAGGTTTACCATGAACAAGCTATCACTCACATTCGTTGCTCTGGCCTTCTCGGCTTTCCCCGCACTGGCACAGGACGTGCCCGCCGTAACCAACCCTGCCACAGGCGAGGAAGTAGCCATTACAGACATTGACATGACCACACTGACAGACGAGCAAATCACCGATATCAAGGAACAGGTTGCAGCCATCCGCGAAGATCGCCAGACCACCATGGAACAAACACGCGAACGTGCCCGTGAACGCGCTGGCGATATGGGCGCGGCAGCCGTAGGCGCCGCTGGCGGCATGGGTGTCGATGGCGGCATGGGTGGCGGTGTCGGTGGTGGCGCAGGCGGTGGCGTAGGCGGTGGCGTAGGCGGTGGCGCAGGCGGCCCAGGTCGCCCTTAATCCCTTTGCTCAGGGAAAGGGTGTCGGCTGATTGACCCGCCCCTGGTTGACACCCACATCCCCCTGCGTGATCTTATCGCATTGCGCAGGGGGAATAGACGCGGGACAACGCACTTCTTAACGTCAGGATTCTTGTTATGAAACACGCGATGGTCTGGACATTCATTCTGCTATTGGGCTGGGGCGCTCCGGCCCTCGCCCAAACCGATGTCACCGCACCGGCAGTACACATGTTGCAAAACGAGGGCTATAAGGTTTCGGAAGTGCGTCGAACTTGGCTTGGACGAATACTGATCGTTGCCAAAAAAGGCCAAACCCTGCGCGAAGTGGTGTTGAACCGCCGCTCCGGCGCGATCCTGAATGATCAGGTTTTCAACGAGACCCCCGATACCAACATGCCGTCTAATCCGACCGGCCCCGGCATGCCCGACACCGGAGGTATGGGTGGACCAGGTGGTGGTAGCGGTCCTGGTGGACCTGGCGGCGGCGGTAGCGGCCCCGGAGGGTTTTAGGAAATGCAGGCTCGCACATATAACATCGCTCTCATACGTCAGCAAAGGTTCAGGCGATGTTGAAGCATCCCCTCATCGTCTGGTTCCTTGTGGCGCTGCAAATGCTTTGCGGCGCCTATTTCCTGTGGGAAATTCTGGCCTCGGTTCTGGGTCTGCCCGTTATCCCCTTGCGTTGGGAGCAGCGTGAAATCGTTGAAATCGGCGCAACATTGGGTCTGATACTGGGCAGTATGATGGGGGTCGCACTGGCCATCACCGCGCGCCGCGAAATGCGGCGGGCCAAAAGGGCACAGCGGCTGACATCGGGGCAGTTTACCGATGTGGTTCGCGAGTATTTTGCCAAACTGGGCCTGACACCGGCGGAAACCGATGTGGCTTGGTACATCCTGAAAGGCATGTCGATTTCCGAAATCGCCGGGCTGCGAAACACCCGCGAAGGCACGGTCAAAACCCAAGGCACGGCGATTTACAAAAAGGCCGGCGTGAATGGCAAATCGCAATTGATGTCGCTGCTGGTCGAGGATTTGTTGCTATAGCAGCCAAACTAGCGCGCCAGCACCAGATCCACCTTCAACCCGCCCAGTGTTTCACTTTCCCCCAACCGCAATGACCCGCCATGGGCGCGTGCCACATCCAGCGCGATTGACAGGCCCAACCCCACACCCGACCCTTTGTTCTGGTTGCGTGCCGGTTCCAGGCGGGAAAACGGTTTCAGCGCCTCGTCATGGTCCTTGGCGGCGATGCCCGGGCCGTCGTCCTCGACACTGATCACCAGCGTGCGGTCCGTCATCACCACCGACACCACCGCGCGGCTGCCATAGCGCACCGCATTGCCGATCAGGTTTTCCACCGCCCGCAGCACCACCTTGGGGCGCAGCATCATTTTGCCTTCACCGCTGACCTTGCCCAGTTCCACCGCCTTGCCAGCCCTGTGGGCATTGCTGACCGCCTGCCGGACCAGTTCCAGCGGATCAACCTCCTGCGGTTCTTCCCCCGCATCGCCACGGGCGAAATCAAGGAAACCGTCCAGCAGCCCTTCCATATCAGCCACGTCCTTTTGCAGATCGGTGATATCTTCGCCTTCATCCATCATCGAGAGGCCCAGCTTCAAGCGCGTCAACGGGGTACGCAAATCATGGCTGACACCGGACAGCATCATCGTGCGCTGTTCTATCTGCCGATCAATCCGCGCCCGCATGGCCAAGAAAGCATTGCCTGCCGCCCGCACTTCAGTCGCACCAGTGGGATGAAAGGGCACCAGCCGCCCTTTGCCGAATGCTTCTGATGCCGCCGCCAGACGTTTGATCGGGCGCAACTGGTTGCGCAAGAATATGATGGCAATCAGGGTCATCAGGATGCCGGTAAACAGCATCAGAACCAATAACTGGTGCGGGTTACGGGCCGAAACACGCAGCCGGTCGAACACCACTTTCATGTTGCCAAAACGGGTCTCGATCCAGACCTGCACCAGATCGTCATTGCTGAGCAGATCTACCGCTTTCACCCCTTCAACCCCGCCACGCAAAGTCTTGATCATCGCCCGCCCCGACAGATCGGCAAAAGCGCGGCGATCTTGCCCTGTGTCTGTTGTCGGCAGGGTCAGTTCCATCGCCAATGGCTCTTGCAACTTGGCCAGCCGGTCCGCTGCCGTTTCAACATCCGGCGCGTTATTGACCTGACGCAACAGATACTCCAGTTCGTGCACCACGCTGGTGGTCATTTGCACGGTCACCGCCTCGTAATACCGTTGGATAAACACGACCGAGACCACCAGCTGGATCGTCACGATCGGCACCAGCAGGATCAGCGCGGCGCGGCCATAAAGGCTGCGGGGCATATAGCGTTTGAGCCATTTAAAGTTCATAAAGGAAGCGTAACGGGGCGCAGCCACAAGGGGAAGCCGGATTATGACAATGGACGCAGATTTCAACCCGCCCGCCGGTGTGGCCGAACAACTGGCGCCAAACCTGCGCCGCATCCTTGCGCCCAATCCGTCACCCATGACATGGCGCGGCACCAATACCTATATCGTCGGGCACGGGCAAGTGGCGCTGATTGATCCCGGCCCTGCGATACCGGCGCATTTCGATGCCATTATGAATGCCACCAAAGGCGAGGTGATCAAAGCCATCCTTGTCACCCACAGCCACACCGACCACTCCCCCCTTGCCCGCCCGTTGGCCGAGGCCACCGGCGCGCCCGTTATGGCCTATGGCGACAGCACGGCAGGCCGAAGCGAAGTGATGGCCGATCTGGTGGCCCGTGGCCTGACCGGCGGCGGTGAAGGCATCGACGCCGATTTTCGCCCCGACCACATCTTGCAGGATAACGAGGACATCAGTGGCCCCGACTGGACCCTGCAAGCGCTCTGGACCCCCGGCCATATCGGCAACCATCTGTGTTTTGCATGGGGGGATGCGCTGTTCACCGGCGATCATGTGATGGGCTGGGCCAGTTCACTGGTTTCGCCACCGGACGGGGATTTGACGCAATTCATGGCCTCTTGCAGCCGACTGGCGGAACGCGATGATGCGGTTTGCCATTCGGGCCACGGTGCACCGATCACCCAACCCGCCAAACGCATCCAGTGGCTGATCAACCACCGCCACTCCCGCGAGGCTCAGATTCTGGCGGCATTGGGGGACAGCCCCGCAAGTGTCGCAACCCTGACCAAACAGGTTTATACCGACACACCCCCCGCCCTGATCCCGGCAGCGCAAAGAAATGTTTTCGCCCATCTGATCGACCTGACCACGCGCGAACGCATCAAGCCTTTGAAAACCCTGTCGCAGGACGCCGAATTCATCCGCCTGTAGAAAAATGCGTTTTGTTGAAAATCCCTCTGGACGCGCCCCAAACCCGTTGCTATATCCGCCCACATGTTCCGACGTAGCTCAGTGGTAGAGCAGTTGACTGTTAATCAATTGGTCGTAGGTTCGATCCCTACCGTCGGAGCCAATTCACCCTTAAATATCAGGCCTTGTGCCCTTACTCACCGCCGACAGGCAGCACCGTCGTCGATTTTATCTCTTCCATCGACAAAAGCGCTGTGACGTTGAAAATCTTTACCTCGGCGATCAACGCCTGATAAAAATCGTCATAGGCTTTGGCATTCTTCACCCGCACTTTCAGGATGTAATCAATGTCGCCGGCCAGACGATGGGCCTCCATCACTTCGGGGCGGGCCTTGAGGGTGGCCAAAAACCGCGCCTGCCAACCCGCATCATGCTCACTGGTGCGCACCAGCACAAAGAAACAGGCCTCTAGCCCCAGCGACAGCGGGTCCAGCAGCACGGTTTGCCGCCCGATCACCCCGGCGGCCTTGAGTTTGCGAATCCGGTTCCACACCGGTGTCTTGGAAGACCCCACTTTGCGGGCAATTTCGTCCAAAGACAGCGAGGCATCCTCTTGCAACTGTGCAAGGATTTTCCGGTCCAGCCCGTCAAGTTGTGCGTTCATTCCAAATCCTCTCTCGATACGGAACATATGTTCCATTTTATAAGCTATACAACCGATATTACCCTTTATTTGTTTGGTATATGGCCGAGTGATAGAACAATATTCTACACTGACATCAAAGCACAACCCCTATTCAAGGAGCCTATGATGACACTTCCCAAAGTAATCTCGGCCGTTTCCGTATCTGGCGGCGAAACCGTTTATCTGACCTCTTGCGATGCCTGGACCGGCGATGTCACAATGGCCGAATTGCTGGGGGCCGAGGATTTTGACTGGCGTCTGGCCTTTGCGCAGCGCCTGCGCGAAGTCACCGGTGCACGGCTGGTTGATGCCGTTGAGGGCGAATTCGGTTTTGCCCAACTGGCTGCGGCATAAATCGCACATTCCGCTAATAAATCTCTGTCCAATTCGATCAAACGCCTCGCTACACACAAGATGTAGCGGGGCACATCTTTGCCCGCACAACGCCGCCACATTCTTGCCCCATTTCATCCCACGAATACCCACAGTGACGTGATCCCCTCTTATCAAACAGCATCCGAACAACGAGGTGCTAAGGGAGGAGAGAACAGAGGCAACCGGACCCCACTGGTCCCTATCAGGAGCAAGACCATGGCAAGCTATCAGCCAAGTGAAGATCAGGCACAATCCAAGCCCGAGCCACAGCCGCGCAAAATCGGCTATGTGACCGAACGTCTGGAAGGGGTGCAAGCCGCCCCGAAGACCGAGGAAAAGCCCAAAGTTCAGCTGATCACAGACTGGGCCAGCATCTAGACAGGGTTTTCTTATCGGGAATGAACCGCTAGGCTTTGGCCTATGCCTGATCCCGTTTCCAGTATCCGCAACCTTGGCCCTGCCTCTGACGCTGTTTATGCGCGGGCGGGGATTACCACGGCGGACCAATTGCGCGATCTTGGTCCGGATGCGGCCTACGCCAAGCTGCTGCAATCCGGCAGCAAACCACATTTCATCGGCTATTACGCAATGGTCATGGGGCTGCAGGGACGGCCGTGGAATGATTGTCAGGGGGACGAGAAAAAGGCCCTGCGCGAACGCTTTGACGCCATCAAGGCCGGTATTTCAGACAATGCACATGACAAAGGCCGCTCCGAACTGGAAGCGGCCCTTGATAGGATCGGGGTGATTGAAAGGTAGGGGTTAACCTACGATTTCAAGACCCGAAAAGAAGTAAGCGATCTCGACCGCCGCGGTTTCCGGTGCGTCCGAGCCGTGAACCGAGTTTTCGCCGATCGACAGGGCGAATTCCTTACGGATGGTGCCATCAGCCGCATCGGCAGGGTTTGTGGCGCCCATAACTTCGCGGTTTTTCGCAATCGCGTCTTCGCCTTCCAGAACCTGCACAACGATCGGCTCGGAGATCATGAATTCGCACAGTTCGTCAAAGAAGGGGCGTTCCTTGTGAACACCATAGAATTCCTGCGCCTGCGCCAGCGTCAGCTGGATGCGCTTACTGGCAACTACCCGCAGGCCGGCGTCCTCAAATTTGGCAACGATTTTGCCGGTCAGGTTGCGTTTGGTGGCATCGGGCTTGATGATGCTGAATGTGCGTTGAATGGCCATGATGGTCTCTTTCTGTTTATGCGGCAGGCCCCTGCCCACCCGTGTTAATTTCGCCGCCCTGCTAACATGCCCGCGCGCCCTTGAAAAGCGGTGATTGACCTTCCCCGCAACATCCGGCAAACCGCCCCCCATGTTACGCATCAATGATCTGAACTACGCAATCCAGGGCCGCCCCCTTTTCGAAGGGGCCAATGCCGTTATTCCAACTGGCCACAAGGTGGGCCTGATCGGGCGCAATGGCGCGGGTAAAACCACGCTGTTCAACCTGATCCGTGGCGATATTCCGTCGGAAACCGGCACCATCACCCTGCCCGCCCGCGCGCGCATTGGCGGCGTCAGTCAGGAAGTGCCCGGCAACGAGGTTTCCCTGTTGAACACCGTTTTGGCCGCCGATGTGGAACGCGCCGAACTGATGGCCGAATCCGAAACCGCCGATGACCCGCACCGCATAGCCGACATCCACACCCGTCTGGCCGATATCGACGCCTATTCCGCCGAGGCCCGCGCGTCGTCCATCCTTAAAGGGTTGGGGTTTGACGCCGAGGAACAGCACATGCCCTGCTCCGCCTTTTCCGGCGGCTGGCGGATGCGGGTGGCTTTGGCCGCTGTGCTGTTTTCGCAGCCCGATTACCTGCTGCTGGACGAACCGACCAACTATCTGGATCTGGAAGGCGCGCTTTGGCTCGAGGCCTATCTGGTAAAATACCCCCACACCGTGCTGATCATTTCCCACGACCGCGAATTGCTGAACCGGGCCGTTGGCGCAATCCTGCATCTGGAAAACCGCCAACTGACCTATTACACCGGCCCCTACGACCAATTCGTGCGCCAACGTAAAGCACAACGCGAGGTGCAGGCAGCTGCGGCCAAGAAACAAGAAGCCCACCGCGCCCATTTGCAAAGCTTTGTGGACCGCTTCAAGGCCAAAGCATCCAAGGCAAAACAGGCGCAAAGCCGTGTGAAGATGCTGGAAAAGATGGAAACCATTCGCGCGCCCGAGGACGCTGCGCGCACCGTGTTCAGCTTTCCCGAACCCGAGGAACTGTCACCCCCTATCATCTCTACCGAAGGTGTGTCTGTTGGCTATGACGGCAAGGCCATATTGAAAAACCTGAACCTGCGCATTGATCAGGACGACCGCATCGCGCTGCTGGGCAAGAATGGTCAGGGAAAATCAACTCTTGCCAAACTGTTATCAGACAGACTTCAACCAATGTCGGGTAATATGCAGACCTCGCGCAAACTGCGGATCGGCTTTTTTGCCCAGCATCAGGTGGACGAATTATTCATTGACGAAACCCCGATCCAGCACCTGCGCCGTGAACGCCCGGACGAGGGCGAAGCGCGTCTGCGGGCGCGTCTGGCCGGTTTCGGCCTTGGCTCCGATCAGGCGGAAACCGAGGTTGGACGTCTGTCTGGCGGGCAAAAGGCGCGGCTATCGCTGCTGCTGGCCACCCTGCCCGCGCCACATCTGCTGATTTTGGACGAACCCACCAACCACCTTGATATCGAAAGCCGCGAAGCCTTGGTCGAGGCCCTGACCGCCTATTCCGGCGCGGTGATCCTGATCAGCCACGATATGCACCTGCTGTCGATGGTCGCTGACCGCCTGTGGCTGGTCAAGGACGGCCATGTCAGCGTCTGGCAGGAAGATCTGGAAGCCTACCGCAAGGATCTGCTGACCAAGGACACACCGGACAAGCCCAAGAAAGCCAAAGCCGCCCCCAAACGCGCCAGCCGTGACGCGATCCTTGCCCTGCGCGCCGATGTGCGCAAATGTGAAGAACGGGTCGCAAAACTGAACGAAATGCGCGACAAGCTGGCGAAAAAGCTGGCCGATCCGGCACTTTATGATGAGGACGCAGGCAACCGGGCCGAACCGTGGCAGCGCAAATATTCCGAGGTGATGAATGCTTTGGATCGCGCGGATGATATGTGGATGAAAGCACTGGAAAAGCTGGAAAAAGCCGAGAAGTAAGTTGGATCAAGCCGCCCTGATAACCGCCTTTATCACCCTGTTCGTGATTATTGATCCGATCGGGCTGGCGCCGCTGTTTATTGCCCTGACCAAAGGCGAAACCCACAGCCACCGGCGCGGCATCGCCATTCGGGCCACGCTGATTGCCGGCGGGCTGCTGGTGCTGTTCGGATTGTTTGGCGAAGCAGTCTTGGGCTTTGCCGGTATATCCATGCCCGCCTTTCGCATCGCGGGCGGTATTTTGTTGTTCCTAACCGCGCTGGACATGCTGTTTGAACGGCGCACCAAACGGCGCAAGGGGCAGGCAAATTCCGCTGATGACCCGTCGGTGTTTCCGCTGGCCACTCCGCTGATTGCCGGTCCCGGTTCGATCGCCACGATCATCCTGCTGACCGGCGAGGCTGAAGGAAACTGGACGGCCATCGGGGCTGTGATGCTGGTTTTGCTTGCCGTGTTGCTGCTGGTGTTCCTGTTTTTCCTGTCGGCCACCCTGCTGGAACGGGCCTTGGGCGATACCGGCACCAACGTTGTGACCCGCCTGTTGGGTATGTTGCTGGCAGCCCTTTCGGTGCAATTCGTGATCGACGGGATCACTGCGGTAAATTGGCTGGGGGCCTAGCCCTTTTCGAAGCGACACCAAACACCTATATCTTGACAATACTCATTTAGAAGGTGGCCATATGGACGGCGATAATCTGGCTCGGTTAATCTACCTCGTGCTGCTAGGCAGTGTGATAGGCGGGTATTTCCTAATGGAAAACCGCAAAAATCTGGGCAAAACCGCCCAACAGGCCGCCGTCTGGGGGCTGATTTTTGTCGGCGCGGTGGCCGTGATCGGCCTGTGGGGCGACATCCGCAATTCGGTTGTCCCGACCCAAAGCTATATAGACGGGCAAGCCACAGTCGAAGTGCCCCGTTCACGCGACGGGCATTATTACGTCACACTGGAAATTGACGAAACACCCATCCGGTTCGTGATAGATACCGGCGCATCCGATGTGGTGCTGACACAGGACGACGCCAGAAAAATCGGCATTGATGTCGACAACCTGTTCTTTGGCGGCATCGCCAATACCGCCAACGGCGAAGTGCGCACCGCGCGTGTCAAACTGCATAACGTCCGGCTGGGCGAGATCACCGATCTGGTTGTCGCGGCCTCGGTCAACGCGGGTGAGATGGACACATCCCTGCTGGGGATGAGTTATCTGCAACGCTATAGCAAGATCGAGCTGGGCGGCGGCAAGATGATACTGCGGCGTTAGGCTTAGTTCGTCAATTCAACCGGTTTTTCCGACTGTTCCGGTTCGGGCTGCGGACCGACACTGGCCAGATAGGCGGCCACATCCGCCCCACCCTTGCGCTCGCGGAAGGTCATGGCGCTGTGGGCTTTGGGATCATTCAGGTATTCCTTTAGAAATGCCTTGGGGTTTTGCACCCATCGCGCAATTTTTTCCTCGTCCCAGATCAAACCCGCCTGACCAGCGGCAATGATTGAATCGTAATAGGAAAACCCCTCATAGGTTCCAGCCTGACGGCCAACTACACCATAAAGATTCGGCCCAACCTTGCCGCCTTTGACAATCACTTCATCCCCGTTGGAAATGCTGTGACAGGATTTGCATTTGTTAAACACCTTTTGCCCTGCCGCGACATCTCCGCCAGCAAAGGCAGCAGCGCCAAAGACAAAAGACAGGGTCACGATAGCGACGGGCAGATTGACAAGTTTCATAACAGCCTCGGTTTATTTGTTTTCGGGATTTGCCTGTTATTTGCTAGCGGGACACATGGAAGTAAACAGCCCGAGTTACACAAGATCGTGATACATCGATAACTTATCTGTGATGGTATTAATGTGGAATAACATAGTGTTACACTGCCTTCATAAAAGGTAACAACCTACGCCCGCTCGGCCTTTTTTTCCCAATGCCCGCTTTCCTGCGACCAGTATTGCGCCGCACATCCGGCATCGGTCAGGGCTTTCCATTGGCCGCGTGCCCGTGCCAGCGCCGTATCATCATTGCCATCAAACAGGATGCTGACCCGTTCCAGCGGGGCCACTTCTTCGGCGGTCACTTCGACCCCGTCAATCGCCAGAACCGCCGTGGGGTTATTGGCGGCCGCCGGATCGACTGTCAGCAAAACCGGCTGCATGGCATCATGCTCGCCACCGGCCAACCCGTGTGGCAAAAACCCGTCCTCGCGCCCCAGCCACAGCTTTTCGTCCAGCCATTCCATCCGTTTCACATCCACGCCGCGCACCGCACAGCGCCATCCGGCCGCCAAAGATTTTTCCAGCAGCATCGGCAGCACAACCTCTAGCGGCTGGCGGGTCAGATGATAGAAGTAAACCGCGCCCATCAGCCCTCCTGCATGTCACGGATCAACCGGTCCAGCGCCATCACGCCCCAGCCGGTCGCGCCCTTGGGGGCGAATGTGCTTTCGGTTTTCAACAGGGCGGTGCCGGCGATGTCCAGATGGATCCACGGCATGTCGTCTTGAATAAACCGTTGCAGGAATTTGGCGGCGGTGATCGACCCCGCAGGACGGCCTGCGCTGTTTTTCATATCGGCAATGCGGGAATCAATCAGCTTGTCATAGCTGTCATCAATCGGCATCCGCCATGCGCCCTCGCCTTCGGTTTTCGCGGCTTTCAGGAAGGCGTTGCACAGGGTGTCATCATTGGAAAACACGCCGGTGTTGTCATGGCCAAGGCCGACAATAATCGCGCCGGTCAGGGTGGCCAGATTGATCACGCCGGTCGGTTTGAAACGGTCCTGCGCATACCACAGCACATCGGATAATACCAAACGCCCTTCGGCGTCTGTATTGATCACCTCGATCGTGTCGCCCTTCATCGAACGCACCACATCGCCGGGGCGGGTGGCCGCGCCGTCAGGCATATTTTCCACCAGCCCGACAAGGCCGACAACATTCGCCTTGGCCTTGCGCATCGCCAGCGTGCGCATCACGCCCGACACCACACCGGCGCCGCCCATGTCCATGGTCATATCTTCCATACCAGCGGCCGGTTTCAGGGAAATGCCGCCGGTGTCAAACACCACGCCCTTGCCGACCAGTGCCAGCGGGGCGTCGCCCTTTTTACCACCGGTCCACTGCATCACCACCACCTTGGAGGGGCTGCGCGATCCCTGCCCGACTGATAAAAGCGCGCCCATGCCCAGTTTTTCCAGCTCGGATTCTTCAAGGATTTCCACCTCTAGCCCCAGTTCGTGCATCGCGGCCAAACGGGCGGCAAAATCGTCGGTGGTCAGGAAATTTGCAGGCTCGTTCACCAGATCGCGGGTGAAAAACACACCTTCGGCCACGGC
>WFNH01000078.1 GCA_015488685.1 Marinosulfonomonas sp. | reverse complement strand
TTTCACATCACCGTCAAACAACGCCACCAGACGGACGACGAAATCGGGCAGGCGGCGGGTCGGGATTTTTTTGGCGTGGGCAGGGAATTTCTCGGCCAGTGTTTTGGCGACATCAACGAATTCGATCGACGCTCCGGCCGCAAACACGCGGCGCCCGAACGTGGCGGGATCATGCATTGCCAGCAGGTGCAATTCGGCGGCATCGCGCACATCGACGATGGAAAAATAGATGCGCGGGCAGCCGGGTAACTCGCCCTTCATCAGCCGTTTGATGATCGCCCCCGAGGTGCCGATGTCCTGCTCCAGCAACGGGCCAAGGATAAAGCCGGGGTTGATCACGGTCAGGTCATCGCGGCGACCGGCGACCTCCATGATTTTCCACGCTTCCTGTTCGGCAAGGGTCTTGGACAGGATATAGGGGGTCACGTCCTTGCCCGACGGATTGGTCCAGTCGGCTTCGGTGTAGGGGGCGGTGCGAGATTTTTCATGCCCGTGACAGGCCGCCACCATCGACGAAGTCAGCACGATGCGTTTGACATTGGCCCGCAAGGCGGCGTTCAGCGCGCGGCGGGTGCCCTCAAGGGCGGGTTTGATGATTTCATCCGGGTCCTTTGGGGATGTGGTGACAAAAGGCGAAGCCGTGTGCAGCAGGTAATCCACCCCGTCCATTGCATCGTCCCAACCCGCGTCCTGCATCAGGTCAAGTTCGACAAAGCTTAGTCGGCGGGTATCGGCCCCATGTGTTTCCAGCACCTTGCGGATGTGGTCGCCCTTGGCCACATTGCGCACGGAACCGCGCACGGTATAGTCCTGTTCCAGAAGTTGCAGCAGGATGTGGCTGGCCAGAAAACCTGACGCGCCGGTGACAAGGATGGTTTGATCGGACATTGGGGTGCCTTTCAGAATATTTTTTGACAAACTGACAAAAGATACATAAAGTGTCAAGAAGTATAATCCAGCGCAGGCAACAGCAATTGCGAAACCCCGCGCCAAACACTAGAACGGCCCTATGGACGATAAGAAAAAACATATTCTAAAGGCGGCGATGCGGGTGGTGATTGCTTATGGGTTCAAGCGTGTCTCGATGGCTGATATTGCGCAAGAGGCGGGCATCTCACGCCCCGCGATTTACCAGATTTTCCGCAACAAGGATGACGTGTTCTTTTCCTGCATGGATATGTTGGTGGACGAGGCATTTGCCACGGCCACTGCGGCGATTGACGGGGTTAGCGGGCAAAAGGCGCGGGCCTCGGCCTATTTGCTGGCCTACATGGGGTATTTCCACAATTTGCTGGTGGCGGGGCCGCACGGGCAGGAATTGCTGGATGTGAACAACCGGCTGGGGGCTGAGAAATCGCAAGCGGCGCAGGCGCGGTTTGTTGCCGAGTTGAACGGGTTGATGGGGCTGGATGCGACTGCCGAAGAAGGGCAGGTTCTGGCGCTGGCCGCCATGGGGATCAAATACCACACCACAGATCCGGCGCAGTTTCGGGCGCGTTTGCAGATGCTGACCGCGCGGTTTTTATAGCTGCACCAGCCATTCCCCTGCCACCTGCCGCACCGCGCGGGTCAGCGGGGCCAGTGCCTGCCGAGTGACGCGGTTGAACTGCCAGAACAGCGGCACGTCATAAGTGGGCGCATTGCCCAGAGTGACCAGATTTCCGGTTTTGATATGGTCCCGCACCAGCGGTTCGGGGTTAAGCCCCCAGCCGATACCGGCCAGTGCGGCGGTGACAAAGCCGCGTGTGCTGGGCAACAGGTGGACGGGCGGGGTGAAGCGCCTGCCAAATTGCGCCGTTAGCCAGTGATGTTGTGACAGATCCTTGCGGTTGAACATCAGCATCGGCGCGGTTTCGGCGCTGGCGGCGGAGAACCCCTCTGCGAAATGCCGCGCGGCAAAATCGGGGCTGGCAGTGGCCAGATAGCGCAAGGCCCCCAGCGGGATACTGTCACAGCCCTGCACCGGTTTGGCATGGGCGGTCACGGCTGCCATAACTTCGCCGCGCCGCAGCCAATCAGCACTGAAATCCTGATCATCGGTGCTGATGTCGAACAGCACCCCGTCCACCTGCGCCATCGCGTCAATGAACCATGTATCCAGACTGTCGGCATTCACCACCACCCGCACCGGCGCGGCGGGACCGGGGGCCAGACCGTCCAGATCATCGCCAAGGGTGGCTTCCAGCAGCGCCACTTCCTCGGCATGGCGAAACAGGCGCTGACCGGCGGCGGTGGCCGTGGCGGGGGTGCCGCGAATGATCAGCACCGTGCCCAACTGATCCTCCAGCGCCTTGATCCGCTGGGAAATGGCCGAAGGGGTGACGTTCAGCGCGGCAGCCGCGCCATCAAAACTGCCGGTTTGCAGAATGGCGCGCAGGGCGGCCAGCTGGGCATAGTCCATCATTAGAAATACTAATCCACAAATAGAATAGTTAACTGGCCTAATGATGCGCCCCGCGCTATCCCCTGTCAACAACAGGAGATTTTGATGCAGACATTCACCGCCGGATTTATCCTCAGCTTTAGCCTGATCCTTGCGATCGGGGCGCAGAATGCCTTTGTGCTGCGGCAGGGGCTGCGGCGCGAACATGTGTTTGCGATCTGCTTTGTCAGCGGGCTGTCGGATGCCATCCTGATTGCCATAGGCGTCAGCAGTTTCGAAGTGGTTTCAAACCTGATCCCGTGGCTGGCACCGGCGTTTCTGTATGCGGGTGCGGCGTTCCTGATCTGGTATGGCTGGCAGAATTTTCGCGCGGCCCTTAGGGGCGGGCAGGCACTGGCGGCGTCCGAAATTCAGGCCAACAGCCTGAAGAAAACCCTGCTGACGGCGCTGGCGATGACATGGCTGAACCCGCACGCTTGGCTGGATACGGTGGTGTTGATTGGCTCAGTTTCCACAAAATACGACAATGGCGTGATGTTTGCGGCAGGGGCGACGCTGGCATCTTTCACCTTTTTCTTTGCATTGGGATATGGTGCGCGACTGCTGGCACCGCTGTTTGCCAGACCGGTGGCGTGGCGGGTTCTGGACGGGGTTGTGGCGCTGACTATGTGGATTATCGCAGGCTCGCTTCTGCTGGAATAACCTATTGCCAAACCGCGGGCTTTGATGTCCTGTGCCGGACATGAGTGCGCAATCCGATATGACCCAAGCCCGCCCCGTCTGGGGTGTGATCTGGATGCTGGCCACGGGGTTAACCTTTGTGGCAGTGACGGCGATTGTAAAACATATCGGCGGCGGGGTGCCTGCGGCCGAAGCGGCGTTTTTGCGTTATATTCTGGGGCTGGTTTTCCTGCTGCCGATGATCCGGTCATTACTGAACGCGCATCTGGACAAAAGCGATCTGCTGTTTTTCGGCGCGCGCGGACTGGCGCACGGGTTGGGGGTGATCCTGTGGTTTTATGCCATGACCAAAATCACCATCGCCGAGGTCACGGCGATGAATTACCTCTCGCCGGTCTATGTCACCATCGGCGCGGCGCTGTTTCTGGGCGAAAAGCTGGCCCTGCGGCGGATCATGGCGATTGGCGCGGCACTGCTGGGGGCAATGATCATCCTGCGGCCCGGTTTTCGCGAATTGAACCTTGGCCACTACACCATGCTGGGCACGGCGATCCTGTTTGCGGCCTCGTACCTGTTGGCCAAACGCATGGCCGACCGGGTTTCGCCTGCTGTGGTGGTGGCGATGCTGTCGATCACGGTGCCGATTGTGCTGGCCCCGTTCGCTTTTGCGGTCTGGGTCACGCCGACACTGGAACAATTGCTTTGGCTGTTTCTGGTCGCGTTGTTTGCCACTATCGGCCATTTCACCATGACGCTGGCCTTTCGCGCCGCCCCGATGACGGTGACGCAGCCGGTTACCTTTTTGCAACTGGTCTGGGCCACCACATTGGGCGCGGTAGTGTTTGGCGAACCGGTGGATGGCTGGGTGGTGCTGGGCGGGGTGATCATCCTTGCCTCGGTCAGCTTTATCACATGGCGCGAAGCCATGCTGAAACGCCGCACCATTACACCTGTGGATGGGGCGACAAAGGTCTGAAGTCCCCATCTTTGTTCATGTAAATATCCCCGCCGGAGGCATTGAATCTCTTTGGCGTAAGGGCTAATGACTTAGCGTTTTTTTATTGATTGACGAGTCAATTAAAAACCTGCAAATCTGGTTGCGTGCCAATAACCGGAGTCTCCGCTGTGCCCAAACTTGGAATGGAACCGATCCGCCGTGACGCCTTGGTCAAGGCAACGATCAGCGAAATCGGCCGTGCCGGATCACTGGATGTGACCGTGGCCCAGATCGCCAAGCGGGCAGGGATGTCCAGCGGATTGGCGCATCATTATTTCGGTGGCAAGGACCAGATATTCATCGCTGCCATGCGCCATATTCTGGGCATCTACGGCGCGCAGGTGCGGGGTGCGCTGGCGGTTGCAAAGGGACCGCGCGCGCGGCTCGAGGCCATCATCCGCGCCAGTTTCGAGGCCGGGAATTTCCGCAGCGAAGTGATCAGTGCGTGGATGAATTTCTATGTGCAGGCGCAGACATCGGAAGGGGCGAAACGGCTATTGCATGTCTATCAGGCGCGGTTGCATTCAAACCTGTTGCACGGCCTGCGCCCGCTGGTCGGCGCGCGTGCGCCGATGCTGGCTGACAACATCGCCGCGCTGATTGACGGGCTGTATATCCGCCACGCCCTGCGCGGGGCCGATCCCGATGGAAAAGCCGCCTCTGAGCGGGTATTGGATTATCTGGATGCCATGCTTTCAGAAGGGAAATAAGACATGAAAACAGCAATTTGGACCATTGCAGCACTTTGCATATCCGGTGCAGCCCCGGCCGAGACCTCCACGGAATGCGTTGTTGATCCTATGCCGGAATGTGTGCAGCAGGATGGTGCTTTTGCCGACAAGGCCGCGGAACAAACCTGCCGCCAAACCGTGAAAGATTATCAGCGCACAGTCACCGCGTTTTGGGAATGCCAGCGCACGCAAGCAAGCACAGTAGATCGTGAAGCCCGCAAAGTGATCCGTCTGTTCAACTGCCGCAAACGTGGCAAAGAAACCTGCGAGTGAGGATGATATGAAAGCCCAGCCCGAAGCCAGCCATTTCATCAATGGCGAATATGTCGAAGACACCTCCGGCACCCCGATCGACGTGATCTATCCCGCCACCGGCGAGGTGATCGCGCGGGTTTATGCGGCCACCCCTGCGGTGGTGGATCAGGCGCTGGCCTCGGCCAAAGCAGCGCAGGGCGAATGGGCGGCGATGAGCGGGACCGAGCGCGGGCGGGTGTTGCGCCGCGCGGCCGATATTATCCGCGCGCGTAACCGTGATTTAAGCATTCTGGAAACGCTGGACACCGGCAAGCCGTTGCAGGAAACACTGGTGGCCGACGCCACCTCAGGGGCCGATGCGCTGGAATATTTCGGCGGGTTGGCGGGGGCGCTGACCGGCGAGCATATCCCGCTGGGCGGCGGTGATTTTGTCTATACGGTGCTCGAACCTTTGGGGGTTTGCGTTGGCATCGGCGCGTGGAACTACCCGACCCAAATCGCTTGTTGGAAGGCATCCCCTGCGCTGGCCTGCGGCAATGCAATGGTGTTCAAACCCTCCGAAACCACGCCACTGGGCGCGTTGAAAGTGGCCGAGATATTGCATGAGGCGGGTCTGCCCGCGGGCATTTTCAACGTGGTTCAGGGCATGGGCGAGGTGGGCGCATCTCTGGTGACCGACCCGCGCGTGGCCAAGGTTTCGCTGACGGGTTCTGTGCCGACCGGGCAAAAGGTATATGTGGCGGCTGCGGCCCAAATGAAACATGTGACGATGGAACTGGGCGGCAAGTCCCCGTTGATCATCTTTGATGATTCCAACCCAGAAGATGCGATAGGCGGCGCTATTCTGGGGAATTTCTATTCCTCGGGGCAAGTCTGTTCCAACGGCACGCGGGTGTTCGTGCAAAAGGGTATCAAAGAAGCATTTCTGGCGCGTCTGAAAGAACGGGTTGAAGCGGCAGTGATCGGGGATCCGCTGGACGAGACGACGAATTTCGGACCACTGATTTCGGAAGGGCAGTTGGGCATCGTGCAGCGTTATATCGACAAGGGCGTTGCCGAAGGCGCGCGGCTGGTTACCGGCGGGGGGCGTGTGGATCGCGAGGGGTTTTACCTGCGGCCAACGGTCCTTGCCGATGTGACGGACGATATGACCGTGGCACGCGAAGAAATCTTTGGCCCTGTGATGTCGGTGCTGGAATTCGAAGACGAGGAAGAGGTGATCCGGCGGGCCAATGACACCGCCTACGGACTGTCAGGGGGGGTATTTACCGGCAATCTGACCCGCGCGCACCGTGTCGCAGCGGCGTTGCAGGCCGGCACCTGCTGGATCAACACCTACAATCTGGCCCCGGTCGAGGCCCCGTTCGGCGGGGTGAAAATGTCGGGCGTCGGGCGCGAGAATTCCAAGGCGGCGATCGAACACTACAGTCAGTTGAAATCGGTTTACGTGGCGATGGGGCCGGTGGACGCACCGTTTTAGGGGGCAATTATGATCACGGTTTACGGACGGGCGACCTCATCCAATGTGCAGGCGGTGATGTGGGGCATTGACGAGCTGGGGCTGGAGTGTGAGCGACTGGATTATGGTCTGAATTTCGGGGGGAATGACACACCGGAATATCTGGCAATGAACCCGCATGGCTTGGTCCCGACTCTGAAAGACGGCGATCTGGTGCTGTGGGAAAGCTGTGCAATTCTGCGGTATCTGGCCACGAAATACGGGGATGGCGGGGCATTTTGGCCTGCGGATCCGGTCGCGCGGGCGCGGGTTGATATGTGGGCGGAATGGGGCAAGGCCAGCTTTTCACGCGATTTCACAGTGCCGATATTCTGGGCGCGGGTGCGCACTGCGGCAGTGGATCGGGATGGGGCCGCGCTGGCGGCGGCTTTGGACAGGTTCGATGGATATTTGGGCCATTTGGAAGCACAGTTGGGGGATAACCCTTATGTTATGGGCGCGGATTTAACGCTGGCCGATGTGGTGATCGGGCATGTGCTGTTTCGCTATTTCGACATTGATATTTCGCGCAAGGACCGGCCTGTGATTGCCGCCTATTACGCGCGGTTGAAACAGCGCCCGGCGTTTCGGGAACATGTGATGATTTCCTACGATGTCTTGCGCGCTGAAGGGGCGGACTGATGCAGGCCGATTACGTGATTGTCGGCGCGGGGTCGGCGGGCTGTGCGATGGCGTATCGCCTGTCCGAGGCGGGGGCCTCGGTTCTGGTAATCGAGCATGGCGGCACGGATGCGGGGCCGTTTATCCAGATGCCCGCTGCGCTGTCTTATCCAATGAATATGGGGATTTATGACTGGGGCTTCAAAACCCAGCCCGAGCCGCATTTGGGTGGGCGGCGGCTGGTTTGCCCGCGCGGGAAGGTGATTGGTGGCTCTTCCAGCATCAACGGGATGGTCTATGTGCGGGGTCATGCGCGTGATTACGATCACTGGGCCGAGCAGGGCGCTCAGGGCTGGGATTATGCCGATGTGCTGCCCTATTTCAAACGGATGGAGCATTGGCATTCCGGCGGGCATGGCGGCGATCCTGCGTGGCGGGGTAAGGACGGGCCGCTGCACGTGACGCGCGGGCCTCGGCGCAACCCGCTGTTTCGCGCCTTTGTCGAGGCGGGGGCGCAGGCGGGATACCGGACCACGGACGACTATAACGGCGAGCAGCAAGAGGGCTTTGGCCCGATGGAGCAAACCGTCTGGCGCGGGCGGCGCTGGTCGGCGGCCAATGCTTACCTTCGGCCCGCGCTGAAACGGCCGAATTGTGATCTGACCCGCGCGCTGGCACGGCGTGTGGTGATCTGGGACGGGCGTGCCATCGGGGTCGAGGTCGAGCGCGGCGGCAAGATCGAAGTGATCCGCGCGCGGCGCGAGGTGATTCTTGCGGCGTCCAGTATCAATTCGCCAAAACTGCTGATGCTGTCGGGCATTGGTCCGGCGGCGCATCTGGCGGAACACGGGATTGATGTGATCGCGGATCGGGCCGGCGTGGGGCAGAACCTGCAGGACCATCTGGAGCTGTATATCCAGTATGCCAGCAAGAAACCGATTACGCTGTATCGTTACTGGAACCTGTTTTCCAAGGCGCGGATCGGGGCGCAATGGCTGTTCAGCAAAACCGGCATGGGGGCGAGTAACCAGTTTGAGTCAGCCGCTTTTATCCGCAGTCGAGCCGGTGTGGAATACCCCGATATCCAGTATCATTTCCTGCCCATTGCCGTGCGCTATGATGGCAAAGCGGCGGCCGAGGGGCACGGGTTTCAGGCCCATGTCGGACCGATGCGCAGCCCGTCACGGGGGGCGGTGACTTTGGCATCGTCAGATCCAAATGTGGCACCGAATATCCTGTTTAATTATATGTCGCATGATCAGGACTGGCAGGATTTTCGCACCTGCATCCGCCTGACCCGCGAGATTTTCGCACAAGAGGCCTTTGCGCCCTATGTGAAACATGAAATTCAGCCCGGTGTGGGTTTTCAAACCGATGACGAGCTGGACAGCTTTATCCGCGAACACGCCGAAAGCGCATTCCATCCCTGCGGAACGGCGCGGATGGGGGCAAAGGACGACCCAAAGGCGGTGGTTGACCCCGAGTGCCGTGTGATCGGGGTGGATGGGCTGCGGCTGGCCGACAGCAGTATTTTCCCGCGTATCCCTAACGGCAATCTGAACGCGCCCAGTATAATGACGGGCGAAAAGGCGGCGGATCATATACTGGGGCGGGGGATGTTATCGGCCCAGAATGATGAACCTTGGATACATCCGGATTGGGAAACGGCACAGCGGTGACGGGCGTTTTCTTGAAATGAAAACGGACCGAAATCTTTTAAAGATTTCGGGGGCTGCTCTGGTGATGTGCGGTGGGCGGGGGTATGTCCTTTGGCATGAACAGGATTATTTATGTGCTGCTGCTGTGTGTGGCGATTTATACGGTGATGAACAACGCCGGTACGCCCCCGCGTCAACAGGTGCAGGGGGTGGCGCATGTGCATGATGGCGATACCTTTACCGTGGCAGGGGTGAAAATCCGCTTGTTCGGGGTGGATGCGCCGGAATACGACCAGACCTGCAAGATGCCGGATGGCAGCAATTGGGCCTGCGGAATCTGGTCGCGCGATCAGGTGCGCCGCTTGTTGAAGGGCAAGAAATTGCGCTGTGTAAAACACACCTATGACAAATACGGGCGCATGGTGGCACGCTGTTATCTGGGCGATCAGGATCTGGCAAAGATGCTGGCGCGGGACGGGATCGTATTTTCCTATGCCAGCTTTTCACGCGACTATATTGCGGTTGAAAAACAGGCGGCGGTGGCAGGACGGGGCCTGTGGCAGGCTGAAACGATCCCGCCCGAGGAATTTCGTCGGCAAAAACGGCAAAACTGATCAGGATCAAAGCGCGGGATTTGCGCTGTGTCTAACCTGTAGCCAAGACACAGGGACACGAAAGGAAACCAGATGTCACATACCCCAAATGAGCTGTCAGAAGAATTCCCCGACCGCATAGAGCAGATGAGTGCGCTAAAGGCGTCTGATGCGCATTTTGCAAAACTGTTTGATGATTACCACGAGATCAATCGTGCGATTCACCGTGCCGAAACCGATGTAGAGCCGACAGATGATCTGCATATGGCCGAGATGCGCAAAGAACGGCTGGCAATCAAGGACGAAATTTGGACGATCCTGCTGGCACAAGACAAGGCGTAAAACGGGGTTTCAGAAAAATACCCTGCCGGTAAGGTTCTTCCGGCAGGGATAACAATGTCCAGTGTTCGGGTTTTAAGCCGTGTCTTGATCTTCTTCGACAGGCCCTTCGACCTGTTCCAGAAAGTTGTCAAAGAATTTATCCGCCATTTTGCGGGCAAATCCGGCGATCAGGCGGTTGCCCAACTGGGCGATTTTACCGCCAACCTTGGCATCCACTTCATAGGTTAGTTCAGTGCCCTCTTCGACGTCCACCAGCGTGACATTCGCCCCGCCCTTGGCAAAACCGGCCACGCCGCCCTTGCCTTGGCCGCTGATCTTGTAGCTTTCAGCGGGCACCACATCGGACAATTCAACGCGGCCCTTGAAGGTGGCTTTGACGGGGCCAACCTTTTGTTTCACCACGGCGTCAAACCCTTCTTCGGGGCTGCCGGTCAGTTCCTGACAGCCGGGGATGCAGGCCATCAGCGTTTCGGCGCTGTTCAGGTGTTCCCAGACGGTGGCGCGGTCGGCCTTGATTGTTCTTGTGCCGTTCAGTTCCATTAATATTCCTCCCTGTAGTGGATCATTCTAAAAGCGATTGAGGAAGGCGTAAAGCGCCACTTTGGCGTCGGGTTGCCACACGTCGTTATGTCCAGCACCCTGAACGGCAAAGAAGGTTTTGTCAGTTGCAGGCGAGGCATCAAACATTTTGCGGCCCATTTCGATGGGGATCAGTGGATCATCAGTGCCATGCAGGATCAATAGCGGGATATCCAGATTGCGGATATGGCGCAGGCTGGGCCAGCGGTTTTTCATCAGGAACAGCAGCGGTCTCAGTTTGGGATAGAGACGGCGGGTGACATCGGGGATCGAGGTATAAGGCGCCTCCAGCACCATTGCCGCGGGCGGGGTGTTGGCCAGTTCGGGGCTGTCGGCCATCAGCACCGCAACGCCGGTTCCAAGGCTTTCGCCATACAGGATCACAGGGGCGGGGCCGACCAGATCGGGCAGGGCTTGATAGACGTTGACTGCATCTTTCAGGATTCCCTTTTGTGTGGGTTTGCCGGTGCTGCCCGAGGAACCGCGATAGGCCATCGCCACCACACCAAACCCGCGTTTTTCAAAGGCGGCAAAGCGCGGCGCACGGTTGGCAAGGTTTCCGGCGTTGCCGTGAAAATACAGGATCACCGGTTTGCCCGCCTTGGGTTTTGCCACCCACAGCACAAGGGTTTCCTTGCCGCTGGCAAAGCGGATGGCCTGCATATCGGGCACACCCGCATCCGCCGGGGCAACCTCGGTCGCGTCCAGCGGATAGACCATGGATTGCTCGAACTTCCCCAGCAGACCAAAAGACGTCAGGCCCAGCAGGGCCGCGATGCCAAGGGTTTTCAGGATCATTGTTCCACCTCGTAGGGCAGCAATCCGCGCGTGTTCGGATCGGCCTTCAGCCGGCGTTCCAGTGGCGGCACAGATCGTTGGTGGCAATCCACCCGTTCGCAAATCCGGCAGGAAATACCGATCGGTTCAAACACCTGTTGCTTGCCCGCAACCAGATCATCGGCATAGATCACCGCATCGGCGTGTTTCACCTCGCAGCCAAGGCCAATGGCATATCGGCGCACTGGCGACTTGAACGAGCCGCCGGATTTCGAAACATCCCGCGCAAGGCAGAAATAGCGCACCCCGTCGGGCGTTTCGGCCAGTTGCCGCAAAAACCGGCCTGGCGTTTCAAAGGCCTGATGCACATTCCACAGCGGGCAGGCCCCGCCGAAACGGGCAAATTGCAGGCGCGTGGCGGAATGGCGTTTGGTGATCGTGCCCGCCTGATCCACGCGCACGAAAAAGAACGGGATGCCCTTGGCGCCTGGCCTTTGTAGGGTCGACAGCCGGTGCGCAACCTGCTCGATCGAGGTGCCGAAACGCTCGGCCAGCAATTCCAGATCGTGGCGCACCTCATGCGCGGCGGACAGGAAACGCCGGTAGGGCATCATCGCGGCACCGGCGAAATAATTGGCCAGCCCGATTTTGGCGATGTCCCGCGCGGTGCCGGTTTTGAAACGGGCCAGATCCAGGGTGGCCTCGATCAGTTTTTCCTGCGTGATCAGTGCCAGTTGCAAAAGCAGTTGAAACTGCTGTGTCGCGCGCGGGGCGCGTGTGGATATGGTCAGGACTCCGGCAGCTTTGTCATAGTGGCGCAGGGTGGCGGTGTCCGCGAATTTCACCATCACCGGAAGTTTTGACAGGATGCGTTCGGCCTGTTCCTGCAAATCTATCCCCGCATCCTGTGCCGTGTCGGCAAAGCGTTCGGCGGCGTGATCGACCGCGTCGATATAGTTGTCGCAGTAGTGAAAGAAATCGCGCACCTCTTCCCACGGGCTGGGCTGCACGCGGGCGTCCTCGCGGCCCAATGCTTCGTCCAGTGAGGCCAGCCGTTCGTGGGTTTGCCGGTAGGCGCGGTGCAGTTCCAGAAAGGCGCGCGCCAAGGCAGGGGCATTTGACGCGGTCAGCCGCAGGTCGGCCAGCGGCGGGATGTTGGCGGCAAACACCGGATCGGCCAGTGCCTCGCGCATATCCGTCACCATGCGTTCGCTATCCCCAACCGACAGTTCGGTCACGTCAAAGCCGAATTCCTGCGCCAGTGCCAGCACCACGCCGGTGCTTACCGGGCGGTTGTTGTTCTCCATCTGGTTCAGATAGGGCAGCGACACGCCCAACTTTTCGGCGAATGCCTTTTGGGTCAGGCCAAGGCCGGTGCGCACCTCGCGCAGTTTGACACCGGCGTATAGTTTCTGGGTGGCCATCGGCGTGTCCTTTGCAGCTTTGCGGTTTTTGGTAGTAAACTTTGCAAAGCGGTGTATTGCAATAGGAGTTACAGTCCAAACCTTAACCGTCACCTTGGACGGCGAAGCCGGACAGCGCCCGACCCTCCCCATGGGAGGGCGCTGTCCTCGTTTCCTTGGGCGGATTGCTACATCGACAACTGCCGTTCGCGGCGCATCACGTAAAGGATCGCAAGAATGGCCAGAACCGAGCTGGCAACCATCAGCCAGAGCAGCGGGTAAACGCCTGTATCCACCGACAACTGGCTACCGGAAAAGGCCGACAACGCCGCCCCGCCGCCAATCAAAATCGCCCCGCCAAGGCCCGAGGCCGAGCCGGCCAGATCAGGGCGCACCGACAACATACCGGCGCTGGCATTGGGCAGGGTCATACCGTTGCCAAGGCCCACCGTCGACATGAAGGCGAAAAAGGTGAAAGCATTGCCAAGCCCCAGATAGAACAACGCCATCGAGATCGAGATCCCCGCTGCCGCAATGATACAGCCAAACAGGATCATCCGGTTGATGCCAATGCGGGTGGAAAAGCGGCCCGACAAAAAGTTGCCCATCATATAGCCAAAGGACACCGCACCAAAGGACAGCCCCAGCCAGATTGCGTTCATATGGAATATTTCCTTACCGACAAAAGGCGCGCCACCCAGATAGGCGAAAAACGCACCCGAAGCAAAAGTGGCGGACAGGCAATAGCCCCAGAACCGGCGCGACATCAGCAATTCGGGATATTGGCGGAACTGTTCGGCAAAACTGCGGTTGGTGGTGGTCGAGGTTTCGCCAAGGTCGTGCCAGGACAGCACGAACAGCGCTGCGCCCAGCCCGAACAACAGCCAGAACACGGAATGCCAGCCAAAATAGCTGTCCAGCACCCCGCCCAGCAACGGCCCCAGCATCGGCGCCAGCGACATGCCCATGGTGACATAACCGATCATCGAGGCGGCTTCGGCCTCGGGCACCATATCGCGCACCACGGCGCGGGAAATGGCCATGCCGGTGGCGATCACCGCTTGGGCCATGCGAAACATCAGAAAGATTTCGGCGGTTGGTGCCCAGATACAGCCCAGCGTGGCCAGCAGGAACAGAGCACCACCGGCAAGGATCAGCGGGCGACGGCCAAAACGGTCCGACAGCGGACCGATCATCAATTGTAAAATGGCGCTGACCCCAAGGTAGAGCGCGACCGAAAGCTGCATTAGCCGGTAATCCACCGCGAAATATTCCGCCATCGCGGGCAGCGAGGGCAGGAACATGTTCATTGACAATGCGGGCAGGGATGCCAGCAAGATCAGGGTCGAGATATGAGGGGGCGTGGTGCGGTCAAGATAGCGCACCGCTGTTTTTGGCGTCATGGAAACGAGGTAGCGGGTTTGGTTGACAATGTCCACTATCGGCCCGGCAGGGTGGGGCCTGCGCAAATGCACACCTTTAGGTTACGGGTTGGAAGGTTGCTCTGTCGTTGGTTCTGCTGCGGCTTCTTCTGCGGCTGATTTGTCTATGTTGGTGTAACGCAAACCATAAGGCGTTTGTTCGCCCGTCAGGGTCAGCTTATCGCCCGTTGCAAGCGCATCGCGGATGCTGCTTGGAACATCGCAGATATTGATGGCCGTTGATGGCCCGTTTTCCGTGGCAACGGATGTTGCTTTAATGCATCCACCATCTTGGCCGGTATTATCGGTGCTTTGGACAACAACTGTCTGGCTGCCTGTCGTGGCGGCAACCAGATAGGATTGAAGAGCAGGAAAACCGGTGGTGAACAGGGGTTTGGCCAACGCTACAATAGCTGCAGCCAGCAACAGGAAAATGAAGATATTCTGGACCATGGCCGAGCCGAAGATCCCTTTGCCTGCCTCGGGTTTGCTAAAGAAAACCAAAGCGCCAACGACACTAACGGCTATGGCAATCAGGATCGGCAGTTTTCGGGC
This sequence comes from Marinosulfonomonas sp., assembly GCA_015488685.1. Lineage (GTDB taxonomy): Bacteria > Pseudomonadota > Alphaproteobacteria > Rhodobacterales > Rhodobacteraceae > Profundibacter. The sequence goes on along the minus strand of WFNH01000078.1, from coordinate 10,631 downwards.
AACCCAGTCCAGATGATCCGGAGATGGTATAAAGCGGGTCGCGGTTGTTCCATAAAGTCCGATGCCAATAAACAGGATGGCAAGGGTCCACAGGATCGGCCGAATAATACGCGAAACAAGGCTTTGTTGATAATGCGGGATCATCACTTCGATCTGTTGCGGGGCTATATAGCGTTTGACAGAAGGGTCCGAGAACACCTCGATTTTGCTTTTGGCTTTGCGCAATTCGAGGAACGCAATGCCGGGGAAGATAAATGTCAAAAAGAACAGGGCAATCACACTGCCCCCCAGCGGCAGACTATAGGCTTTCGGTATGTTTGTGGGGAGGTCTGATTTAATAATCGCGCTTCCTACAAATGCAATGCCGGCAATGATACCCAGACACAGCAGGATAAACAGAATGCGCCCTTTGGGATTATAGCTGCGGACCAACAGGTTTTTGCGCATCGTCGGTATGGCAAATACAAGTGCCAGAAGGAATGTAATAATTGCCAGCGCAAGTGGCACGGCTGCAGCACCGGGGGTTTGGTTCTGGATTTGAGCAGTGACAACCCCCGCCTGCTGAAAAGATATTGCAGCAAGCAGGATTGCGACAAGTATCGAAGTAAGGGCGGTAATGATCCGGTACAGCAAATCCGGTGCTCCTTGGAAATATAAATGTATTCGTCTTTTTGTATTGAGTTAGGCCAGATGGTCAGGGTCGAGTCAATATCTTAGCAAATTTGCAGTTAGCAGATTTAATTTATATAGAGATTTGCAAATATTCCGGAATTTGCTTTGTTCGGCCGCGTCACGGGTATAACCTGTCCGGCAAAGCCAAACCGGAGGTGTGCCCGTGAAAGATATTCTGCAACAGTTGGAATCCCGTCGTGAGGAGGCCCGTTTGGGTGGCGGGGAACGGCGGATCAATGTGCAGCACTCCAAAGGCAAGCTGACGGCGCGCGAGCGGATTGAATTACTGCTGGACGAAGATTCATTCGAGGAATTCGACATGTTCGTTTCCCACCGCTGCACCGATTTCGGCATGGAAAAGCAGAAACCGGCCGGCGACGGGGTGATCACCGGCTGGGGCACGATCAACGGGCGGATGGTTTATGTCTATAGTCAGGATTTCACCGTGTTCGGCGGATCATTGTCGGAAACCCATGCGCAGAAGATTTGCAAGATCATGGATATGGCCGTGCAAAACGGCGCACCCGTGATCGGGCTGAATGATTCCGGCGGCGCGCGGATTCAAGAAGGTGTGGCGTCCTTGGCCGGTTATGCCGAAGTGTTCCAGCGCAATATCATGGCATCCGGCGTGGTGCCGCAGATCAGCGTGATCATGGGGCCGTGCGCGGGCGGGGCGGTTTATTCCCCGGCGATGACGGATTTCATTTTCATGGTCAAGGACAGCTCTTACATGTTCGTCACTGGCCCCGACGTGGTGAAAACCGTAACAAACGAAATTGTAACAGCCGAGGAACTGGGTGGGGCGATCACCCATACGAAAAAATCATCGGTGGCTGATGGCGCGTTTGATAACGATGTCGAGGCCCTGTCCGAAGTCCGGCGTCTGGTGGATTTCCTGCCGCTGAACAATCGGTCCAAAGTGCCGGTGCGCCCGTTCTTTGATGACCCAGATCGTGTTGACGCCAGTCTGGATACATTGGTGCCGGAAAACCCCAATTCGCCTTACGATATGAAAGAGTTGATTGCGAAACTGGCTGATGAGGGCGACTTTTACGAAATTCAGGAAGAATTTGCCAAAAACATCCTGACGGGATTCATCCGTCTGGAAGGCTCGACTGTCGGTGTGGTGGCCAACCAGCCGATGGTTCTGGCGGGCTGCCTTGACATTGATAGCTCTCGTAAGGCGGCCCGCTTTGTCCGGTTCTGTGATGCGTTTGAAATCCCGATCCTGACGCTGGTCGATGTGCCCGGATTTTTGCCCGGCACATCGCAGGAATTTGGCGGGGTGATCAAACACGGCGCGAAACTGTTGTTTGCCTATGGCGAGGCCACGGTGCCCAAGGTGACGTTGATCACCCGCAAGGCCTATGGCGGGGCCTATGACGTGATGTCCTCCAAACATCTGCGCGGCGATTTCAACTATGCCTGGCCCACAGCGGAAATTGCCGTGATGGGGGCCAAGGGGGCGACCGAAATCATCCACCGTGCCGATCTGGGGGATGCCGAAAAGATTGCCCAGCATACGGCGGATTACGAGGACCGGTTTGCCAACCCGTTTGTCGCCGCCGAACGCGGGTTCATCGACGAGGTGATCCAGCCCAGCCGTTCGCGCAAGCGGATTTGCCGTGCCTTTGCCTCGCTTCGGAACAAGAAACAGCAGAACCCGTGGAAGAAACACGGAAATATACCTTTGTAATCAGTGAGGAATGATTCATGACTTTGGAAGTCGACATTGCAAAAGAAGTGGAAAACAAAGCAATTCGCGCGCTTGATGTGCAGATGTTTGATCAGCAGGATTTGGTAAACCTGATCTTGCAACGTTCAGAAGTTCTATATGATCTTCCGCGCTCGGGTCGGGTGATCCGTGAATGGAATGGCGGAAATATGGACCCGATTGTCGATCAGGTTCAGCGGCTGGGTCTGGAAATTGCCTACCGAACCGCAGCTGTGATCTATGCCGAGTATCGGAATATGGCGCCTTTACTGAAAAAGCTAGCCCCGAAACGGGTGGCCGACATAGGCTGTGGATATGCGTTTTTTGATCTGTTTCTGGCGCATGATCTGGGCGCGGAATTGTTGTTGATTGATCTGGAAAGTAATGACCGGCGCCATTTTGGCTTCAAGAAAGAAGGTGCCGCATATTCGTCTCTGGCGAGGGCTAAAGAAATGCTGACCGCCAATCAGGTTGCCGCAACAGATATTCGCACCCTTAATCCGGAAAAGGAAGACCCGGCAAAGGCGGGCAAGGTGGATCTGGTTACCAGCTTTTTGTCATGCGGGTTTCACTATCCGGTTTCATTGTATCAGGATTTTTTCACAAACGCAGTCAGTGAGGGCGGTAATGTTATCATTGATCTGCGCGAGGCCACCGCAGAACGGCAGTTGAGACATCTGCAAGACTATGGGCTGACTTTGGTGGAAATGCTGGACGCGGCACCCAAAGTTAACCGCGTGTTGCTGAAGAAGGGCAATGTATAATGGTGACGCTGCGTGTTTCTTTGCTGTGTGCCATAATGGGTGCACCAGCCGCGCAGGCCCAAGACGTGATCAAGGTACCATCCGGCCAACCGGTCACCTTTCAAGACGTGATCTGGGAGGTGGAAGGTGATGAGAACACCTACCGGTTTCGGTATATAACCCCCGAAATTTCGCGCAACGGCGGCAGTGTCGAATTCGAGCAGGCAGAAGGGGATATGCGTTATCTATGCGAACATTCCGCCTTACCCGCGTTGATCGCGCAACAAAAGGATGTAGAGCACATTGTGATCAGTTTGTCGGACCGTGCTGTAATATTTGGAAAAGCCGATCCCGCTGCAACACAATATTTCGATTCTTATGCCCCCCAAGGGAATAACTGCATATGGGAGGGGTTTTGAAGATGCCACTATATGTAGCGGAAATGCCACGCAGAAGCGGGTATTATGATGCAATCGAGTCACAAAATTGCCGATCTGTGACGCAAAGGTGTTTTTCTTGCAATTTATCCGCTATCGTCACGAAAGGTTACGCCCAAGTAGCCAATAACTCGACTGTGGTAATTGCGTGGCTTATAAGCTGCGTTTCTGCCAATTCACACAATAGGAGACAAATATGTCGAACGGTTTCAAAGCAGTACTGGCCCTGGTTCTTTTCTCGACTATCGCTGCTTGCGCACAGCAAGAAGAGCAAGTTGTTACAGACCCAGTGGTTGTTGAGCAGCCCACAACCAAGTACTAATATAGTACCGGAGCGGGCTAACAGGCCCGCTCCAAACCGCCTTGCGAATTCGCACAACCCTTTGATAAGAGGAGGGAAATTGTGCTGAAACATCGCGGCTTCCCTGGCCGACTGCCGGGAACGGATTTCCAATTTACAATTCGCAGACCGAATAAAAAGGGTGCAACCCCTTTGGTTGCGCGCGAACGTTTTGCCGATCGCCGTCCGGCTGATCGCAAGGCCGATACGGCCTTTATGATGGCGCTTTGGTTCCAGTTTGGTGACCAGCCGTTCGAGCGCGGCAATCTGGATGCAGGGCGCTTATCGTGGATGTTTGGTCGCGAAGTGATTCCCGCAGAAGACCCGTTTGATTCTGAAAGTTACGAGGCGTTGCTAATGATAGACGAACGCCGCGCCCGTGCCTCATTTCCGGATGCGTTTGACTCTGAAGATATCGGGGGCAAATAGGCGTGAAATCGCTTGCAGCATATCCAATCCGGCAGAAAACAGCCCAAATTTCACCTTTTGCGGGTAAGGGCTTTGTCATGCCGGGTGTTTCGGGCAGTGTTGTATCCATAGCAGGCGCCTCCAGCAAGATGTCTGCTTGTACTAGTCAAAACCGTTACCCTTCCCCTTCTGAACGGTCCGGTCCCTTTGGGGCCGGGCCGTTTTTTTTATCCAGAGATTTTGCCTGCCATCATCGGCGGGTTTCGGGCCGGGATGGGCGAAGAATAGCCGAAATTAATGGTTATGATCTGGGGGATTCTCATGCGAATCCCGGCATGTTAGAATCAGCCCTAATAACAATAATTGTTGGAGGCAGAAAACAATGCAGATCAAAGACCTTTTCTTTGTGGCAATCCTTGCCACGCCGCTTGCCGGATGTCTGGACAATGACGTCCAACGTGCAGCTGCCGGTGCAGCCGCTGGTGCCGTTATTGCCGATGTTACGGACGGAAATGTGCTTACCGGCGCTGTCATCGGTGCGGGCGCCGGTGCGCTCTGTGATGATGCAGGTGTGTGCCACTAGGACGGCAAACAGTTATCGGGTCGCATACCTATTACTTACCACTCATGAAACAACCACTGCGGGGTTACCTCCGCAGTGGTTTTTTGTGGGTTTGGATAAAGTGCAAAAGACGGACCGTGCACCATGGCCCGCCTTTTACCCGGCAGGTTCAGAAGTTGAACTGCACCGAAGTTTGCAGACGTGTAGCATTATCCGACGCACCGCTGGCAATTTCGCGACGCCCATAGATCAATTCCGCCCCGACTGTCATGCGTTCGGTCGGTTTGTAGAACATGCTAAGGTGGGCCGTGGAAATATTTCTGGTATCGGTCGCGGCAAAGGTGTCGTTGACCTCGTAATAACCCACTGCCAATGCGCTGGTCAGTTTCGGGCTAATGGCTTGCGAGACACCAAAGGTGGCCCCCAGTGCTTCGATGGTTTGCAGATTTCCTGCCGCATCGACAAAGGCATCCTGCGCGAAGCCGTTGATCAGGTAGCGTCCGATCCCGTCACCATAAGTCAGCGAGCCATAAAGCGTACCGCCTTGCCACAAGGACGCATTGCCGGACAGGTTTACGCCCCAGCCCGTCGCCGTATCACCCGATGTGGGCGAATCAAATTTGCGCAGAACACCGGCCAGTTTCACCAGCGCTTTGTCACCTTTCCACGTGGCAGCAAGGGTAACGTCCGGCGCTTGGTCAATCCCGGCGCGGATACCCGACGTGGTGCTTTCCGAAATCGTTCCGGCAGCATCGCGTCCGCTGAATTCGGAATTCTCCAGCGAAGCCGAGATGCTTACGCTATCGGAAACCGGAAAAGTATAGCGGATTTGGGCCTGACGAACGAAAGGAATCCCAGCCGGACCGTTAAAGTCAACCGTGGTGGGATAGCTTTCGATCGGCATAAAATTCGACCACGTCTGGCCAACCGTCCAGCCGTTCCATGTGCCGTAGGCATGACGCAGGCGGGGGCTGTAGGAATTCGAGAAAATCTCGTTGCCGTTGGCCCCGAAAAAATCGAATTCAAGATGGGTTTTCAGCGGGCCGCTGTTGGTTTGTGTCGTGGTTTTGATGAACAGGCGCGATTGGCGGGCCTGCGCGCGGAACCGCGAATTATCACCAACGTCGCTAATGGTAATACCATCCACGCCGAATGCATCGCCAAGGGCTTCGTCAAAATCATAGATAAAGTCGGTTTTGATGTAACCGCCGATTTCGACAACGGTGCCACTGGGGAATTTCAGCCGCCCTTCGCTTTCCAGCCCGTCAACCCGCGCTTCCAGCGCCTTGATTTGCTGTTTCAGTTCGGCCGGGGTTTCGGCCAAGGCCGGACCTGCCGCAGCCGACGCAAGCAGCGCGGCAAGCACTGGCAGGCTGTATCTGTGAAGCGGGAAAATCTTCATCGTCTTCCTCCTGTATTCAGGGCACCGGGATTGGCGCACCCATGTAGGGAGTTTGGCAGAGATATTCGATCACCGGTTGTCACGAAGGGGGGCGGAATTCGCACGAATTCCGGACTGGATTTTCACGGAAAATCCGCGTTTCGTGTTTGGACCGTGATTGGCAAAAATGCGATTTGGCGCGCGCGAGGGGCGTGTGCCGGATCAGGAACAAACGGTGCCGGTCTGGCACGAATTGAATTGGGGAAGGCCTGCTAGATGTTTAAGAAAATACTGATCGCGAACCGTGGTGAAATCGCCTGTCGGGTGATCAAATCGGCGCAGAAGATGGGGATCAAAACGGTCGCGATCTATTCCGAGGCGGACAAGCACGCGCTGCATGTGGCGATGGCGGACGAGGCGGTGCTGATCGGCCCGCCGCCTGCCAATGAATCCTATATTGTGATTGACAAGGTGATGGATGCGATCCGCCAGACCGGCGCCGAGGCCGTGCATCCCGGTTACGGTTTCCTTAGCGAAAACAAGCTGTTCGCCGAAGCCTTGGCGCGGGAAGGTGTGGCATTCATCGGTCCCCCCGTTGGCGCGATCGAAAGCATGGGCGACAAGATCACCAGCAAGAAAATCGCCCAAGAGGCCGGTGTCGCTACGGTCCCTGGCCACATGGGTTTGATTGCCGATGCCGAGGAGGCGGTAAAGATCAGCCGCGAGATTGGCTATCCGGTGATGCTCAAGGCCAGTGCCGGTGGTGGCGGCAAGGGGATGCGGATTGCCTGGAATGACGAGGAAGCCCGCGAGGGGTTCCAGAGTTCCAAGAACGAAGCCGCCAGCAGCTTTGGCGATGATCGTATTTTCATCGAGAAATTCATCACGCAACCGCGACATATCGAGATTCAGGTGCTGGCCGATGCTCACGGTAACGCGATCTATCTGGGCGAGCGTGAATGTTCGATCCAACGGCGCAATCAAAAAGTGATCGAAGAAGCGCCCAGCCCGTTTCTGGATGAAAAGACCCGCAAAAAGATGGGCAATCAGGCTGTCGCACTGGCGCAGGCCGTTGGCTATACCAGTGCCGGAACGGTGGAATTCATTGTCGATGGCGACAGGAATTTCTATTTCCTTGAAATGAACACGCGCCTGCAGGTGGAACACCCCGTGACCGAGCTGATCACCGGCGTTGATCTGGTCGAACAGATGATCCGCGTGGCCAATGGCGAAGAATTGGCGATCCGCCAGAAGGACGTGAAACTGAACGGCTGGGCGGTGGAAAGCCGCCTCTATGCCGAAGATCCTTATCGCAACTTCCTGCCGTCAATCGGTCGTCTAAGCCGTTATCGCCCGCCGCAAGAGGTGGCCGATGCCACCCATGTGGTGCGCAATGATACCGGCGTCTTTGAGGGCGGCGAGATTTCGATGTATTACGACCCGATGATTGCCAAGCTGTGCACATGGGCACCCGATCGCGCTGCCGCCATCGAGGAAATGCGCGTGGCGCTGGACAGTTTCGAGGTTGAGGGCATTGGCCACAACCTGCCGTTCCTGTCTGCTGTAATGGACCACGAGAAATTCACATCCGGCAACATGACAACCGCTTTTATCGAGGAAGAATTCCCCGACGGGTTTGACGGGGTGGAATTGCCCGAGGACATGCTGCGCCGTGTTGCCGCCTCGGCTGCCGCGATGTACCGCGTTGCCGAAATCCGCCGCACGCGGGTGTCGGGGCGGATGGACAACCACGAACGCAAGGTCGGCACCGATTGGGTGGTCTCGTTGCAGGGGCAGGAATTTCCTGTGGTGATTGACGCCGATCCGATGGGCGCGACCGTCACCTTCAAGGATGGCAAAAGCCACCGTGTATCGTCCGACTGGGTACCGGGCCAGAGCCTTGCCAAGCTGGATGTCGATGGCATGCTGGTCGTAATCAAGGTTGGCAAAATCCCCGGCGGGTTCCGCATGCGCCTGCGCGGGGCCGATATGAAGGTGTTTGTGCGCACCCCGCGTCAGGCCGAACTGGCCCGCCTGATGCCGGAAAAGATGCCGCCTGATACCTCGAATCTGTTGCTGTGCCCGATGCCGGGTCTGATCGTTTCGGTCGCGGTTGAAGTTGGCGACGAGGTGCAAGAAGGGCAGGCGCTGTGCACAGTCGAGGCGATGAAGATGGAAAATATCCTGCGGGCCGAGAAGAAAACCGTGGTAGCAAAAATCAATACCGCTGCTGGGGCTAGTCTGGCGGTGGACGATGTGATCATGGAGTTTGAATAGCTGTAATGCCGTTTTTGTCACTCAGATGGGTATCAATCGTATCGGCATTTCTGGTGTTTGCTGCACTGCAAGCTGCTGCGATATATCAGACCGGCGGCTATTTCGAATATCCGCTGGATGATACCTATATCCATCTGGCCATGGCGGAATCCATTTGGTCCGGCGGCTATGGCGTAAACCTGTCAGAGCCATCGGCCGCATCTTCGTCGGCATTGTATCCCTTTTTGCTGGTGCCGGTCTTTTCGCTGGAATTTCAGCGCTATATGCCCCTGATCTGGAATGTGATCGGGCTGGGCCTGTCAGCATGGCTGTGGGCGGAACTGTTGTTGGAAGGCGGATATGGCAAGGGCGGATTAAGGCGGTATGGCGTCGTGCTTGCCGTTTTGGGACCAACGGCTGTCCTGATGCCAAGTAACGCGATGATCGGCATGGAACACACGCTGCATGCTGCTGCAAGTCTGGCCATACTATTGGGATTAATGCGCCTGCTTAAGGGCACGCCATCGTGGGGGTTGTTATTCGCGGGTATCCTGTTTGCCCCGCTCTTTCGGTTCGAAGGGTTGGCGCTTGCTTTGTTAGCCGCGCTGGTAATTTTCAGTTGCAAAGAGAAACGTCGCGGGGGCGTGGCGCTTTTATTGGCTCTGGTTCCGATATTGTTGTTTTGCGGATTTCTGGTTTCTCTGGGCTTGGATCCCTTGCCCAGTTCCGTGCAGGCAAAAATCGCCAGCGCAGTCCGTTATGAAATGCCGGTATATTTGCGAATAATCCGGACATTTACCGCAAATCTGGCGGAACCCGGTGGTATTTTGCTGATGCTGTACCTGATGGTATTGTTGGGAATGGGGCTGTTTTCACAATCCTTGCGGCGCAGTCCATTAATCCGATTATGGTTCGTTCTAGTGGGCGCAACCGGGGCACATTTGATGCTGGGCCATATCGGGTGGTTGAACCGGTACGAGCATTATATCCTGTCTGTCGTAACCGCTGGCATACTGGTCCTGCTACCGATCGTGATGCAGGGAAGCGACCTTGGACGTGTTGGTATGCGGGCCATCATTGCGGTCTTAATTCCACTTGCCGTTTATGCGAAATCCAACGTTACAATATTGGTCGAGTCGCCCAAATCCATTTATCTGCAACAGCGGCAGATGTCCGAATTTGCCAAGCACTATATGAAAACGCCGGTGGCTGTGAATGATTTGGGATGGGTGGCTTGGGGGAATCCGAATTATGTTCTGGACCTTTTTGGCCTTGGTTCAACCGAGGCCCTGAAATACCGCACAACAAAATCCGAACCCGGTTGGGGTGGACCGATGGCGGACCAGCATGGTGTCCAGTTTGCAATGGTTTACGAAAAATGGATGAAAGAGGCCATTGGCAAGAACTGGATACGTGTGGGGACGTTTGTTACAGACGAGGATTGGGGCTTTGTGTCGGGGACCGATGTCGCCTTTTTTGCCACATCTCCCGATTATATTCCGCGACTTGTCGAAGCGTTGCACCAATGGGTGCCAACCCTACCAGCCGGAACACATTTTGAATATAATGAGGGGTTCGAATGAGCCACGGCCCCGTAAAACAAACGGCTTATTGTGCCTCTGTATCGCGCCGCTCGCGGACCTCTTCCTGTCGGGCGGGCAATTTATCGATGGAGCGGTTGATCTCGCGTACGGTCCAGGGCTTGGGTTTGCGCAACAGGATCGTGCCATCCTTGGCCGCCAGAACCAGTCCGAACCCGTGTGGCCGCAACCGCTGCCGTATAGGGCTTTCTCCGGCCGGATCGGTATCGGTGATCACCACCACATCACGGGTGCGCAGATCGTCCAGACGGGCCTCGATATATTCCATCTGCTCTTTGAAACGCGGGTCTTTCGGGGAATCGGCAAAGATGATCAGCGGGCGGGCGGTCCACATGAAATCCTCAAGCGTCACCTTGTCCGTTGCCGTGACGATCAGTGGCTCGGGTTCTTTGGTGGCTGTTTGTGCAATAGCCGAAAATGGAAATAGTGCCATAATAACAAAGGCAAAAAATTGTTTCATGGACCCTCCTGTCCTAACCGATATAGGGGGGGCGGGGGGAAATGCGAAGGGGCAATC
>WFNH01000077.1 GCA_015488685.1 Marinosulfonomonas sp. | reverse complement strand
CGCTTTCGGCCTGCTTCAAAATACCCATGATCTGCGCGTCACTGTATCGTTTGTTCTTCATCAAAATCTCCTCAGATATTATGCCGAGAAAATTCTACTTGTGAACACCACTAATTTTCGGGGGGATTACCACGTCAGGAGCCTTTGTTCCGCCGGATCAGATACAGACCGTAACCTTCTCGGTGGGTCTCGTGTCCATCCATATTCTGGGTGTAAGAACTTTCATCGACCTGCAAAAAAGCAATGCCTGATGTTTCATCGGGGCGTTTGCGCAGATATAGCTGCCCGTCAATGTTGCGCAGGCTGTATAAAAATCCACCATCATATTCAGTCGGCACCCTGATCCGGAATGTTTCGCCATCATGGTTGATTTTCACAAAGGCCAACCCGTTCCAGTCGCTGGGGATCACCGGAATGAAGTAATATAAATACGGCCATTCCCTGAACTCCTGAAACTGGTAATGCACAAGCTCGATCCGGCCCTTGCTGTCCTCAAAGGAAAACTGCGGTGCATATTTGCGTTCCGAGACAGGATCGACCGGTTTTAGCGTTGTCGAATTCAGCAGCAGTTCCAGTTTATCCTGATCAATCCGCCGGATTTCCAGCAGGTCGCCGTTTTGCCCCAGAACAATGATGTGGCGACCGGAGGACTCATTCTGATCGTTTTCGAAAAACTCTGCCACAATCAGATAGGTTTTGTTATCTGGGTCGAAAAGGATTTTCAGCGTATTGCCGTTTACGATTTTCTCGATGGTATGGGTTTCCCCGTCAATTCTGTCAGACAGGGGGACATAGGCAGTAAGTTCCGAGTTGGCAGAAGGGGTGCTCCAGTATTTCAGAACAGGCACATGCACTACATAGAGAACCGCCCCGAAAACAAAAACGGCAAATAATATCCCAATGAATTTCAACATATTTGTGCTGTGACTCCAAAAAACCGTTACACCTTCGTAAGGTGTAGGATGTCATGGATATTCCGGCAAGTCGGGAATTACAGACCTCGAAATCAGGCTGAATGCACCTTATGTCTGCGACATGAAACAAATTTTGTTGATCTTATTTCTGATAATGCCGGCCCTTGCCCGTGCCGATTGTGTGGTTCTGGTGCACGGGCTGGCGCGTTCGGACGCATCCCTTTTGGTGATGGAAGAGGCGCTGGCCTATTCCGGTTATCAGGTGGTGAGTGTGTCCTACCCTTCCACCCGCGAACCGCTTGAGAAGCTGGTGCTGCACGGGCTGCCTGAAGCGGTGGCAGGCTGTGGCGAGCAAAAGGTGCATTTTGTCACCCATTCGATGGGGGGTATTCTGGTGCGGATGTATCTGCTGAACAATCGCACCGACCGGATCGGTCGTGTGGTGATGCTGGCCCCGCCCAATCAGGGCTCGGAACTGGTGGACATTCTGGGTGATTGGGAACTGTTTCGCATGATCAACGGCCCTGCGGGAATGGAATTGGGCACGGATAAGGGTGCCGTTCCGAACCGATTGGGGGCGGCTGGAGTGGAGTTGGGAATAATTGCCGGCAACCGGTCGCTGAACCCGATGTATTCGGCGATGATACCGGGGGCGGATGATGGCAAGGTTTCGGTCGCGGCGACCCGTCTTTCGGGGATGCGCGACCATATCGTTTTGCCGGTGACGCATACCTTTATGATGAACAGCCCGCTGGTGATTGCACAGGTGAAACTGTTTTTGCAAAACGGTGCGTTTGATCGCAACCTGAGTTACACGGATGCGGTGCGGTTAAGTTTTCCGTAGCTGCATAAGATTCTATGCGCTGCGCGCGGCAGGTATTTAGGAAAAGAAGAAGGGCTAAGGCGTGGTGATCCGGTTGACGTGGCCCATTTTGCGGCCCGCTCTGGTTTCGAATTTGCCGTAAAGGTGGATGGCGGCGTTGCCTTCTTTGGCGATCTCGGGCAGGCGGTCCATGTCACTGCCAATCAGGTTTTCCATAGTCACGTCGCAGTGGCGTTTGCCATCGCCCAGCGGCCAGCCCGCAATGGCGCGGATGTGTTGTTCGAACTGGTCAATCGCACAGCCCTGTTGCGTCCAGTGGCCGGAATTATGCACCCGCGGGGCGATCTCGTTGACGACCAGCCCTTGCGGTGTGACGAACAGCTCTACCCCCATAATGCCGACGTAATCCAGTTCATTCAGGATACGCGCGGCCAGCAGCACCGCGTCGGTGGCTTGGGCCGTAGTCAGGCGGGCGGGTACGGTGGTGGTGTGCAGAATGCCGTCTTTGTGGATGTTTTCGCCCGGATCAAAGCAGGCGATGTCGCCGTGTTGACCACGGGCGGCGATCACCGAAACCTCGTGGGAAAAATCGACAAACCCTTCCAGCAGGGCGGGGGCGCCGGCCATATCGGTGATGGCCTGTGCGGCGTCCGCAGGCGACATGATCCGTGCCTGTCCCTTGCCGTCATAGCCAAAGCGGCGCGTTTTCAGGATGGCGGGAGTACCCACGGTGGCAAGCGCCGTTTGCAGGTCATCGGCTGTATCCACGGCAGCAAAAAGGGCGGTGTTCAGGCCAAGGGATTGCAGAAATTCCTTTTCCGTCAGCCGGTCCTGTGATGTGGCAAGTGCGCGGCGGTTCGGGTGGATCGGGCGCAAAGCCTCGAGCGTGTCCAGCGCCGCTGTGGGGATGTTTTCAAATTCATAGGTGATGACATCGACTGAATGGGCAAAGCCGGTCAGCGCCGCCAGATCGTCATAGGCAGCGGTGGTGACGCGGTCGGCAACGTGGCCTGCCGGCGGGTTGGCGCCCGGTTCAAAGATATGGGTGATAAAGCCAAGCCGCGCGGCGGCAACCGAGAGCATCCGGCCCAGTTGGCCGCCGCCAAGAATGCCGATGGTCGCGCCGGTGGGAAGCTGGTTAGTCATCTGATGGCACGTCCGCAATTGATGCCGAAAGGGCGGTGCGCCATGCATCAAGGCGGGTGGCAAGATCCGCATCGTTCAGGGCAAGGATACCGGCGGCCATAAGTCCCGCGTTGGCGGCACCGGCAGCACCGATCGCCATGGTGGCCACGGGAAAACCTTTGGGCATCTGCACGATGGAATAGAGGCTGTCGACACCCGACAAAGCGCGGGTTTGCACCGGCACGCCGATCACTGGAATGCGGGTTTTGCTGGCCATCATACCGGGCAGATGTGCAGCCCCGCCAGCGCCGGCAATGATCACCTGCAAGCCACGGTCGGCTGCGGTTTTGCCATAGTCCCACAGCCGGTCCGGGGTGCGATGGGCGGATACGATTTTCGCCTCGTACGCCAGCCCCAGTTCGTCCAGAATATCAGCGGCGTTTTTCATTGTGGCCCAGTCTGACTGACTGCCCATAATAATACCGATTTTTGCCTGTGCCATTGTGCATCCCCTGCTGAATAAGCGCGCACTATACCCGCCCGCAAATTTTACGCAATGATGTCCGGTGTCAGCTCGTCTTCGATCCTGGCGATCTGGTCTTTCAGATGCAGTTTTTGCGTCTTAAGGCGTCGGATGGTCAGTTGATCGGCGCGGCCCAGTTCGACAAGGGCTTGAATTGCCTCGTCCAGATCGCGGTGTTCCTGACGTAAAACCTCAAGCTCGACGCGCAGAACCTCTTCGTGGGACATTTCAACGGGGGTGGTCATACGGGTGGATTTACCTGTGAGTCGGTTACTTAAGCGTTATGAATAGCCGCTTTTTTACATTGCGGGAAGGGTTTGATCCCTTGCAGGGGACAGGATGACTGCCCATATTACAGGCATACGGGTTGCTGCATGGCGGGACCTGGACGGAATGGTCGCTTGATAAAGGACAAATTGATGACGAAACTGACACTGACGACGCACCCCTTCCTGTTGGGATTTGACCAATTGGAACGGCTGGTGGAGCGCACCGCGAAATCGGGCAATGACGGCTACCCGCCGTATAACATCGAACAGACCTCGGAAAACAGTTACCGGATTACGCTGGCCGTTGCCGGTTTTGCCGAGGATGATCTGTCGATTACGGTCGAGGACCGGCAGTTGGTTGTGCGCGGGCGTCAGAGCGAAGCCGAGGATAATCGCGTATTTCTGCATCGTGGCATTGCTGCGCGGCAATTCCAGAAAAGCTTTGTTCTGGCCGAAGGGGTCGAAGTGGACAAGGCCGCCGTTGAAAACGGACTGCTGCACATCGACCTGAAACGGACCGAGCCGGACACGATTGTGCAGACCATTCCGATTAACAGGAAATAAGGAGCGCGCGATGGATACTCCATTTGACTTTGGAACCAAGGGCAACATTGTCTATATCAAGCCCGTCGACGTGGCCGACCTGCCAAAAGAGGTGCGGGCCGAAGCGGGTGACATCAAACAGCTTTATGCCGTTTGTACCGAGGATGGCGAACAGCTTGCGCTGGTGCGCGACCGTAACATGGCGTTTTTTCTGGCGCGGCAGAATGATCTGGCACCGGTGACGGTTCACTGATGAAATACGCGTTTGACTGGGTGGATGCCTTTACCACGCGCCCGTTTGGCGGCAACGCTTGCGTGGTGGTGCATGAGGCTAAGGGGCTGAACCTTGAGCAACGCTTGGCGCTGGTGAAGGAAACCTCATTATCTGAATGCGCCTATCTGGTTGGCTCGGATGTGGCCGATTTCGGGGTGCGCTATTATGTGGCGCATCAGGAAATCCTGATGGCGGGACATCCGACAATTGCCACGGTTACATCGCTGCTGGATCGCGGTCTGGTGGAACTGGTGGACGGGCAGGCGCAATTCACGCTCGAGGTCGGGGCGGGGGTGTTGCCGATAACGGTTGCGGACGGGGTGATCACCATGACCCAGCCCGCGCCGGTGTTTGGGCAAACCCATGATCCGGCGGAAATTGCAGCACTCTACGGATTGTCGGCTGATGACATCATCGGTTTGCCACAAACGGTATCCACCGGCACGCCGTTTTGCATTGCCGTGTTGCGGAGCAAGGAAGCGTTGCGGCGTGCCAAACTGGATTTGAACCGATTGGAAGCCTATCATTCAGCACGCGGATTGGGGGCGGATGAGGCGATGGAGCCGTTCTTGGTGGTGCGTGAGGGCGAGACAGAGGCGGGGGATACGTATTCGCGTCTGTTATTGCCGCCGCCGATGCCACCCGAGGATCCGTTTACCGGATCAGCCACCGGATGCATGGCCGCATATCTGTGGCATCACGGATTGATCGAAAGCCCGCGTTTTGTGGCCGAGCAGGGCCACTGGATGGGCCGGCCCGGATCGGCGCAGGTTGAAGTTTTGGGCCCACGCGAGGCCCCGAGCGGCGTTATGGTTGGCGGTCAGGGCGTGGTCCTGATGCGCGGCGAATTGGCGCTGTAGCGGGCAAGCGGGTGGAAATTTTACGCCGTGCAACTATGTGCAGGGCAAGCAAGATACGGATCAGGAGATAGAGAAATGAGCAAACTGTTGAAATGCACCTGTCTGGAGTGCGGCGCAGTCAGCCGCTTTCCGGCAGACAAGATTGGCGACAGACCGAAATGCGGCAAATGCGGCGCATGGCTGATCACCGGCAAGGTAGCCGAGATTGATCTGGCAACACTGAACAAGGCGGCCAAGAATGACGATGTGCCGCTGGTTGTGGATTTCTGGGCACCGTGGTGTGGCCCGTGCCGGATGATGGCCCCGCAATTCAAAATGGCGGCGGAAAAGATGCAGCCGAATGTGCGCTTTGCCAAGATCAACACCGAAGAATACCCCAATGCTTCGCAACGCTATAACATTCGCGGGATTCCGACGATGGCACTGTTCAAGGGCGGGCGCGAAGTGGCGCGGCAATCAGGTGCAATGCAGTCGCCGCAGATTCAGGCCTGGGTACAGAGCAAGGCTTAACCCGTAGACCAAGCCCGCGGTTGCTTCATACCGGCCATCTTGATTGCTTGGCCGGTATAGCCATAGGGGAACAGTTCATACAGAACCGCCTTGGCACCAGTCTTGTCCACCCCGTTGCGTTTTGAGATATATTTGAACACGAAACGCACATCCGGCATGATGCCGTGTTCTTCTTCGGAATCACGGATGAATTTGATGATCTCGTGATGCAGCGGGGTCAGGGTGATGCCCTCTTGCTCGGCGCGGTATTCGGTGAATTCCGGCGTCCAGTCGTGTTGATCGGTCAGATAGCCGTTGCCATCCACCTTGACCTTCTTGCCCGAGGGCAGGGTGAGTTCGGTAATCTTGTCCGGTAGGGTCCGCATCTTGTTTCCTTGCTCGTGTCTGTTGGGTGCGGATCAGGATAGGGGGCATCAAGGGGGTGTCTTTGAGATAGATCAAGTTGCGACCAAAGGGGGCGATGGCTTGCTGATTGCTTGAAATCGGCGTCACGGCGGGTTTAATGGGCGCATGTATGATTTCCTGAGCTTTGAAACCTTCATCGCGCCCGACGTGCTGCTGGTCTGTTATTACCTTGGTGCGGTGGGCATCCCGCTGGCAGCGGTGCTGCTGGCCCGTAAACTGGCACAGATATTCCCGGCCCTTGGCGGGGCTGCGGGTCAGGCCAAAGCGGCCATCCCGCGCAAATACCGGCTGCGGATTTATTTGATGATGGCGGTGATGTTCCTGTGCATGGAGATCATCTGGCGGATGATGTTCGAGGCGATGATCGGCTATTTCCAGATGCGCGATGCGCTGGTGGGGATGGCGGGGTAGGGTTAGCTATTTTCGTTACCTGTCTTCACTCTTAGATGTGCAATGGATTTTGGTTTAAGCGGACCGGCAACTTCACCTTCTGGCAATTCATAGCCACATTCGACACACATCTTTGCCTTTGGTGTGCGCAAGGGCTTGTCGCAAGATGGGCAAACCGCGCCGAGCCTTGATAAACGCACGCCATAGAGTTCCTCGGGGTGATCCAGCCTTTGCCCGCATATTTGAAAATACCGCTCAAGGGCTTCTTGGCCGCGCGGTTCGTATTTTCGGGCATCCTCCAAGCTGCATCCGGTTTCTTTTTTATAAGCCATGATGAAACGGCTTCTTAATTTTATCAACCCTTCGACTTCCCGCCATTCATCTTCATCAAGCAACGGCACGGTTTTCCTTATCAAATAGCTGTAAAGAAGATAGGCCATGATTTCACTTCCCTCTCGGTTTTGCCCGCAATGTCGGATCGGCCTTGGTCGGGTCTTCGGGCCAGGGGTGTTTCGGGTAACGCGCGCGCATGTCTTTGCGGACATCGCTATAGGAACTGGCCCAGAAACCCGGAATGTCCATTGTGGTCTGCACCGGCCTGCGGGCGGGCGACAGCAGGGTGACGCGCAGGGGGGTGTGGCCGACTTTGGGATGGGTGGTGACGCCGAACATTTCCTGTAGGCGCAGCGAGATCTCGGGGGCTTCGCCGGAGTAATCTATCGGGATCTTGTTGCCCAGCGGGGTGGTGAAATGCGCGGGTGCCTCACGGTCCAGACGCTGTATCTGGTCCCAAGTCAGGATACTGCGCAACGGTTCCAGCAGGTTCAGGGATTTCAGCTCATTGGCGGTTTTGATGCCGGTCAGGTAAGGCAAAAGCCAGTCGTCAATCGTATCCATCAGCGCGTCATCGGTAAAGTCCGGCATCCCGTCCACCAGCAGCACCCGCGCCTGAAACCGGCGGGCGACATCACTCCACGGCAGGCCCAGATCACGCACCCCGTCCAGCATGGCACGCGCCAAGGCCTCGTCCGGTGCATCGCGCCAGATGCGGTCCGACAACACCAGCGCGCCGAACACCTCTTGCTGCCGCGCCACAACACGGCGCATCCGTTTGCTCCATTCGCAATGGTCGTGCCAAGTGATCCGGTCGCTGTAAAGGGTGCGTAAACCGGCCTCGGAAATCTCCACCGCCTGCCGGATGCGGGCCTCGCGCGCGTCGCCGTCCAGATCGGTGGCCACAAGCAGGCGTGCCCCCGCCATCGGGTCGCCCTCGCGCATCATCGCTCCTTTGCCGCCCGACAAAACCCAGCGCGGCGTGTCCCCCTTGCGGCGCAGACCGATGCGGTCGGGATAGGCCAGCGCCGCCATTTCGCCCAGTGACAGGCGGTCAGCGGTTTTGCCACGCCGCAAACGCTTGGCCTCGGCACGGATGCGGTGGATGGGGCCGGCATTGGCCTGATATGGCCGTTCTGCACCAAAACGCTTCAGATCGGTCAGCGCTTCGATCCGCAGGGTCAGATCAACCGGTGCCCCGCGCAACGGGTCGCGTTCGGCCAGCAGCGCTGCTAGCAGCGCCGCCTGATCCCCCGCCACTGCCACCATATGCGCCAGACGCGGGTGCAGCGGCAATGCTGCCAAGGTGCGGCCATGATCGGTGATCCGCCCGCCCGCGTCCAGCGCGCCCAGTTGCGTTAGCAACGTCTTGGCCTCGGCATAGGCGCCGGGGTTGGGCGGGGTCAGCAGGGCCAGATCATCGGTGCTGCCCGCGCCCCACAACGCCAGTTCCAGAACCAGTCCGGTCAGGTCGGCGGCCTCGATTTCAGCGGGGGGGAAGGGGGCCATGCCACCCTCTTCGCCCTTGGTCCACAGCCGGTAACAGGTGCCCTTGGCCACACGCCCCGCGCGGCCACGGCGCTGGGTAGCTTCGGCTTTGGTCACCCGTTCGGTCACCAGCCGCGACATGCCCGAGGCAGGATCGAACCGCGCGCGCCGCGCCTGCCCGCAATCGACCACCACGCGGATGTCGGCAATGGTCAGCGAGGTTTCGGCAATCGCAGTGGCCAGCACGATCTTGCGGCCCGATTGAGCGGGGGCGATGGCGGCGCGCTGGGCCTTGAAATCCATTGCACCAAACAGGGGGTGGACGTGGCAATCTGCGGGCAGGTCCGACAACATCCCCTCCAGGCGCCGGATTTCACCTTCGCCAGGAAGGAACACCAGTACGCCGCCACTTGTTTCCGCCACCGCCTGTTTCACCAGTGTTGCGGCCGCATCGGGCAGGCGTTTGCCTTTGGGCAGGGGCCGGTCCAGCCAGCGGGTTTCGACGGGGTAGGAACGCCCCTGCGACGTGATCACCGGTGCGTCGTCCAGCAGGGCGGCGACGGGTTCGGCGTCCATCGTGGCGGACATCACCAGCAGCAGAAGGTCTTCGCGCAAAGCGCCGCGCACTTCCCACGTTAGGGCCAGCCCCAAATCGGCGTTCAGCGAGCGTTCGTGGAATTCGTCAAAGATCACAGCTCCGATGCCATCCAATGACGGGTCGGACTGGATCATGCGGGTCAGGATGCCTTCGGTGACGACTTCGATGCGGGTGGATTTGGACACCTTCGCCTCGCCCCTGATGCGGTAGCCGACAGTCGCGCCCACCCTTTCGCCCAAGGTCTGCGCCATCCGTTCCGCCGCCGCGCGGGCGGCCAGACGGCGGGGTTCCAGCATCAGGATGCGGCCTTTGCATAATCCTGCCTCAAGCATCGCCAAAGGCACCCGCGTGGTTTTCCCGGCCCCCGGTGGCGCTTGCAGCACCGCGCGGCCATGATCGCGCAAGGCAGGGATCAGGGCGGGCAGGGCATCATCAATGGGCAAGCGGGTTGTCATAAGGGCGTTATCGGGGATGGGCGCAAGGAATGCCACTTAAAAGCTGATAATCCTTGGTGGTTTGTTCTGGTTGAGAAAAACAAAAAGAAAGGCTAAATTCCGCGCAGATATGAAAATAGTATAGGAACGAGTGACATGATTGTATGGAGTGGATGGGGCTTTCTGGCCGTCGTTATTGCAATTGCCGGGGCCGTTATTGGGCAAATTGTTCTGGGGGACCGTTACGGGATCGGGATTGGTTTTTTGTTGGCCGCTGCAGTGAATTTTATGGTTGGCCGCAAATTGAATGATCCGTCCAAAGACAAGATCGTAGTCGATGAACAAACCGGCGAGCGGATTGCATTGAAACGCCGTTCTACATTGTTCTTCATTCCTATGGAATATTGGTCAATTCTGCTTGTCGGTGTCGCTATTGTCAGCTTTCTGGGGAAGTAATTTAACGCTGCTCCACCGAAGCCATAACAACGCAAGGTATGATTTCTAACCGATGCAATGGTCAATATTACCGGATGCTATTTGCGGGGGCGGATATCGTGGAAATCACCGGTTTTCTGATGCAGCAGCAATGCCGCCCGCTGGAAGGCGCGTTCGGCTTTCGCTTTGATCCGTTGCGCAGGGGCAAGGGTGCACCGGTGCTCTTGTCTGGCTACTGCCCTTTGGCGAAATGTAGGGTGGGGTTTACCCCACCGCCCGCTGCACCTGCGCCGCACCTTCAACCGAACGATCCGCCTGCGGCAAGACCTCTGGCAGCATCAACGCAATCGCCAGCAAAACCATCAGCCCGATCATTTTCATCATATTCAAACGTGCCATATCGATGTTCCTTCTTTTCTATTCATGTGCCTTGGGCTTATGATGCGACCAAGCCAGCGGGCTAACCAATATCGGCCCGCTGTTATCGGATAACGGGCAGTAAAAAGGGCAGGCGCCTATGGATATTTCAGACCTTGCAAGCCGCGTGATTGCGGGTGAGCGCCGCGCCTTGGCCCGCGCCATCACCCTGATCGAAAGCGCGCGCAGCGATCATCGCGAACAGGCCGCCGCCCTGCTTGAAGCCGTCAAAGGGGCGGGGCGCCAGGCGTTGCGCATCGGGCTGTCCGGCACGCCGGGTGTGGGAAAATCCACCTTTATCGAAGCCTTTGGCGTGATGCTGACAGGGCAGGGCAAACGGGTGGCGGTACTTGCGGTTGATCCGTCGTCAACCCGTTCCGGCGGCTCTATTCTGGGCGACAAAACCCGCATGGAACGCCTGTCGCGAGACCCGAATGCCTTTATCCGCCCATCGCCCAGCCAGACCGCGCTGGGCGGCGTGGCGCGACGCACCCGCGAGGCGGTGATGCTGTGCGAGGCGGCGGGCTTTGACATTGTGCTGATTGAAACCGTTGGCGTGGGGCAGTCGGAAACCATGGTGGCCGATATGTCGGATCTGTTTATTCTGCTGCTGGCCCCTGCGGGCGGCGATGAATTGCAGGGCGTGAAACGCGGCATCATGGAAATCGCCGATATGATCCTGATCAACAAGGCCGACGGCGATCTGCTGCCTGCGGCCACCCGCACCTGTGCCGATTACGCGGGTGCACTACGTCTGTTGCGCAGACGGGCGCAAGACCCTGACGGCTTTCCCAAGGCGATGCTGGTTTCGGCGTTGACGGGCGACGGGCTTAAAACCGCTTGGGAGGAAATGCAGACCTTGACGCAGTGGCGCAAGGAAAACGGCCACTGGGACGTCCTGCGCGCCCGTCAGGCCCGCCACTGGTTCGAGGACGAGGTGCGGCTGGGGTTGCTTGCACAACTGGACAACGGGGCGGTGCGCGCGCGGCTTGAGAAACTGGGGCAGGCCGTGGCCAAAGGCGAAATCACCGCCACCAATGCCGCACGGGAATTGTTGCAGGGGCTGTAAAGGTTAGCGATCATCGCGCACGTCTTCAACGATCCGGCGAACCGTGTCGGCATCCACCATCAGCGCTTGCGCGGTTTTGATGAAAAACGTGTGCTCGGAATCCACAATCTGCCCGTCCGCCGCGATCACGGCAAACACGGCCTTTAGCACCAGTTCTTTTTCAACCGGTCCCAACCCTGCGCCAAAAGCCTTGAATTCGTTATCCGTGGGTTTTGGTGATGCTTTGGCAACGATTGCGCGTATGCGCGTCTCGGGCAGTGCCTCGCCTGTCATCTGTTTTGCAATCTCGGCAATTGTTGCGACTTCGCTGTCATCCAGTGATCCGTCCGATATGGCGGCATGGCACATCGCATCAACGATCTGGGTCGCCACCTTTGGCATCTCGCCCATTTCAGCCTTGCGGGCGGATTTTCGCCGCGCCCCGCCTACGGATTTCATCAGCAGAAACAGTGCCCCGATGACAACCAATGCCAACCCGCCAAACCCGCTGGCGATTTGGTTTAGGGTCATTTTGGGTTTTGCGGGCAAATTCGCACTGATCTGCCCGTTGCTTTGGGCCTCTTTGAAGTCGGCTTCTGAAATGTCGTAATAGGTGTCACTATCGCACCCGTTCGCGGCCAGCGCATAGCCATGCGACACGCGCCAGAACCCCAGATAAAACAAATGGTATTTACTGGTATAATGGCACAACGCCAGCGGTTTGCCATTCGGCCCTTCGATACCTGTGGTTTCAACCAGATCAAGTGAATCCTGTGTGCCATAGATAATCGGCAATCCCCGCGCTTGTGCAGGCGTGGATGTAGAAAACTGAAGGGTGAAAGCGAATAGGAACATTACAATAATACGCATGGGAGTCTCTCTGATCAAATACACGTTTTAGGAACCCTAAGTTGTAGGTGGATGCGGGTCAACTGCGCACCATGAAAGCGTGCAGAAAACCACCCCCCTTCCCAAAGGCATCAAAAACGGGTAGCGTCGCCAGACAACCATGACAAGGATATGCCGATGATCACTTTCAGGACCCTACCACGAGCGTAAACCGCCGGTCCTGTTGGGCTGGCCTTCGCCGCCCGATCATCCAAGCCTAATTCCCTAAAATTTAAGAGCCTTTGTCATGTTCCGTTTCTTTGAAAACCTTGTCGACCCTTTTGCGCCGTTTGATGAACAAACGCCGCCCGAATCCCTGTGGGCCTATTTGCGCAGTCAATATGGCCCGTTCAAAAAACTGATGATCTGGATGGCGCTGACCGGTGTTCTGGTGGCGATGGTGGAAACCGGCCTGATCTTTTATTCCGGCCGGGTGATCGATCTGATGAACGCCAGCGAGGCGCAAACATTCTGGTCCGCACACGGGTTTGAACTATTGTTTGCGGCTTTGTTCATCCTGTTCCTGCGCCCCATCGCCATTGCCCTGAACAAGCTGTTTCTGGAACAGGCGTTCGCGGGCAACATGCAAACTCAGGTGATGTGGCGGGCGCATAAGCACCTGCTGGGGCAATCCTCGAGTTTCTTCCAGAACGATTTTGCCGGTCGGCTGGCAAACCGCGTGATGCAATTGCGCGTCGCGGTCGAGGACGTGACCTATATGTTTTTCGAGGGCATCTGGTATGCGCTGACCTATGTGATCAGCGCCATCCTGATCCTGTCGCAAATGGATGTGCGGCTGGGCCTGCCGCTGGCGCTGTGGGTTGTGGTCTATATCGCTTATGTTCGTGTGATCTCGCGGCAGGTGGCGGTGGCGGGCGAAAAACTGTCGGACAGCCGCTCGCTGGTGACGGGACGGATTGTCGACAGCTATTCCAACATCGAAAGCGTGAAACTGTTTGCCCATGGCGGCAGCGAGGAAAACTATGCCCGCCGCGCGATGCGCCGTTTTAGGCTGCGGTTTTTCCAGTTTGTGCGCCTGATGACGAAAATGTCCTTCGGGTTGAATTTTCTGAACGGGTTGCTGATTGTCGGGGTTTTGGGCATGGCTGTCTGGCTGTGGTCGATCGGCGAAATTTCGGTTGGCGAGGTGGCGGCGGCTTCGGCCCTGACCATTCGCCTGAACGGGATGAGTGGCTGGATCATGTGGCTGGCAATCCGCATCTTCGAGCAGGTCGGAGTGATCCGCGAGGGTCTGCGCTCGGTCGCGGTGGCGCATGATGTAACCGACAGCCCCGCAGCCCCCGCATTGGCCATCGGCAAGGGTGAAATCGAATTTCGCGATGTGTCGCATCATTACGGCCGCGACAGTGGCGGGCTGGATCATGTGTCGCTGACCATTCCTCCTGCGCAAAAGGTGGGGCTGATCGGGCGTTCGGGGGCGGGGAAATCCAGTCTTGTGAACCTGCTGCTGCGGTTTCGCGATGTCGAGCAGGGGGAAATCCTGATCGACGGGCAGAACGTGGCCCATGTGACGCAAGACAGCTTGCGCGGGGCTATTGGTATGGTGACGCAGGATTCATCCTTGTTGCACCGCTCGGTGCGCGACAACATCCTGTATGGCCGCCCTGACGCGACCGAAGATCAGATGATCGTCGCCGCCAAACGGGCCGAGGCGCATGAATTCATCCTTGATCTGTCCGACCCGCATGGGCGCACCGGCTATGACGCGCAGGTGGGCGAACGCGGCGTGAAACTGTCGGGCGGTCAGCGGCAACGCATCGCCATCGCCCGGGTGATCCTGAAAAATGCGCCGGTTCTGGTGCTGGACGAGGCCACATCGGCGCTGGACAGCGAAGTCGAGGCGGCGATCCAGCAGACGCTTTACGGTGTGATGGAAGGCAAAACCGTGATCGCCATTGCGCACCGTTTGTCAACCATTGCACAGATGGACCGGATCATCGTGCTGGATCAGGGCCGCGTGGTCGAGGATGGTCCGCACGAAGCACTATTGGCGAAAAACGGCATCTATGCCGGCCTGTGGCACCGTCAATCGGGTGGATTTCTGGGGTTGGACACATAATTCCCCGATCCGCGCGCGTGAATCACTTGACGCCCCCCCGGATTGCGCCTAAACCGCGCAAACGGAATTCAGGGCACTGCTATGATTCACTCATGACGGTGCCCTATTGTATTATCGAGCCGCCCACCGCAAATGATTGTTCGGGCTGGCGCTGAGACAAGGAAGAAAACAATGGCACGTCGTTGCGAACTGACCGGAAAAGGCCCAATGTCTGGCAACAATGTCAGCCACGCGAAAAACAGAACCCGTCGCCGGTTTCTGCCCAATCTGAACGACGTGACACTGATGTCCGACGTTCTGGGTCGCTCGTTCAAACTGCGGATCTCGGCCGCTGCCCTGCGCACAGTCGACCACCGCGGCGGTCTGGACGCCTTCATGGCCAAAGCCAAAGACGCCGAGCTGTCCGAGAAGGCGCTGAAGATCAAGAAAGACATCTCCGAAGCACAGGCCACCGCCTAAACCGCTTTCGGTTTTGATGAATTGAAAAGGCCCTGCCGTTTGGCGGGGCTTTTTGTTTGGGGGTTGGTGCCGACCTGTCATTTCAGGCACTCTGGGGGCACATAATCTCGCACTAAACCGCCTATTGGTATTTATTTTTATGCTTCTTCACCAATCGCCGCAGCAGTGGTAGGAAAGGAAAAATTAGCGCTTTTGCGATTGATACCTTCACCGGATGAGCGTTGCGGAACATTTTTCTGGCATAATCATCGGCTTCCTTTTCCTGATCGGCTATTTGCCCGCCTTCTATATGGCCGCAAGCATGATGCCCTACTTCGTGATAGAAAACAAATTCTGCAAATATCTGGTCAATCCACTTATTAGGCAAATTTTTTGTAATGGCTGGACTGGTAAGTATAATGCCGGAAAAGAACAAATTATAGCGCCCGAGATACCCCATGCCTGGCACATATTCGATAACGTCAATACGCGTAATATTGGCCAAATCCAGATCACGGGTTTTGGACCACAGGTCAATTTTTATTAACAACGATTCAGGCGTGGAAATATCACGAGATATATAAACTGGGATATCCGGACCGATATGCCCAAAAGGTTTTTCGTTGGCGCGCTCGGACATGATTTCAACGGTTTTACGATGTAACGGGTGCAACTTGCTGCCCGCCAGTGTTGCAATCTGTTTTTTGAACAATACAGGATCCAGTTCGTCCAGCAGGGCCAGAAGAATCCCCAGATATTTATGGAGCGGCCCTCGCGGGTATTCAGCCCACATTTTCGAATCCAGTTTGGCCAGTACTGCCGGAATTTCCTGTTCATTAGCTGCCAGAATATCGCGCCAAGCATCCCGCACTGTTTCTATATGATCGGTTGCAATGCCGCGCAGCAGCTTTTCGACCAAAGGGCTTTTTTGTCTTTCCATAGGTTGAATAATAACCGTGCCCGGCAGGATTGAAAGCCGGTAAAAGAAGCCTCACGGCAACACCTTCCCCGGGTTCATAATCCCCAGCGGGTCCAGCGCCGTTTTGATCTGCCGCATCACCCCCAGCGCAGCCTTGTCCTTGCGCCGCGCCATTGACGGTTTCTTGGACAGCCCCACCCCGTGTTCCGCCGAAAAGCTGCCGCCAAGGCCCTGCACCACGTCCTCGATGGTTTCGGTGATCCAGTCGGCCAGTTCCAGCGAATCCGAGGATGGCAGCACCGAATAATGGATGTTGCCATCCCCCAGATGCGCCACACTGATGCTGCGGGCGTCTTTATCCAGCCGTTGCAGGTGTGCGTCCATCTGCTCAAGGAACGCGGGCAATTTATCCAGCGCCACGCAGATGTCGCTGTCGATGCGCGGGGTTTGCGATAGCACCACTTCGGCGGCGGCTTCGCGGCGGGCCCACATCCCGGCGCGCTGGGTTTCGTTTTGCGCCACCACCGCATCCAGCACCAGCCCTTGTTCCATCATGTCACCCAGCCCCTGCTCCAGCAGGGCGGTGAGCGGGATTTCTCCGTTTTCGTCCGGCGTGGCGTCGCGCGCGGCGGTGGCGCCCAGTTCGATCAGGATGTTCACTTCATGCGGGGCGTCAAACGGCGGGCGGGTTTCGGGATGGCTGGCCTGATACATTTCAACGTAATTGCCGGGCATATATTCAAACGCCTCGACCGCGCCGCCCGAGGCCGTTTGCAGCCGGTTCAACAGGGTTAAAGCGTCCGTCAGGCTGGACACGGCCGCCATCGCGGTGGCGTAGGCGGCGGGTTTTGGGAACAGTTTAAGGACGGCAGCGGTGATCACGCCCAACGTCCCCTCTGCCCCGATGAACAGATCGCGCAGGTCATAGCCTGCGTTGTCCTTGTGCAATTCGCTCATCAGGTTCATCACTTCTCCGCTGGGCAGAACCACTTCAAGCCCCAGACACAATGCCCGCGTATTACCATAACGCAGCACGTTCGAGCCGCCCGCGTTGGTTGACAGCGCCCCGCCGATCATGGCCGACCCACGCGCGCCGAACAGCAAGGGAAAGATCAGCCCGTGTTCATTCACCGCGTCATGCAGGCTGGCGATGATCACGCCGGCCTCAACAATGGCGATGCGGGCCTCGGTGCGGATCTCGCGGATGGTGTTCAGACGCTCCAGCGACAGCAGGATACCGCCTTCGGTATGGGTGCCGCCGACAAGGCCGGTGTTGCCGGAAATCGGCACCACGGGGGTTCTGGTTTCGCTGGCCAGCCGCATCACTTCGCTGACCTGACCGGTATTTGCGGGGCGCACCACGGCCAGCGGGTGACCAGTGTATTTACCCATCCAGTCGGTGGCATAGCCTTGCATATCATCGCCGTGCAGCACATTGGCGGTGCCGGTGATTTCGGCCAGTCGGGTCAGCATGGGTCAATCCCTTTCCTTGGTCGGCACGGGGCCGCGATATTTGACGGATGCAGCGGGCGGCACCTCGTCCGGTTCATAAACACCGATTAGAATGCCCACCTGTTTGCCGTCGGTTTTGCCCGCTTCGATCTGATCATCCGACACCGTCACCCGCTGCGACATGCGGCGGCCCCAGCTTCCCAGCCGCTCATACATCAGGGCGATGATATCGGCGTGATTGGCGCTGTCGCCCAGATCGGTGAATTCGTCAGGATCGTTTTGCAGATCAAACAGCATCGGGCGAAAACCGCCTTCGGCATGGATGAATTTCCAGCGTTCATCGGTGACCATGAACAGGCGGGCATCGCGCGGGGTGACGTTCAGTTCAGCGGCCATCGGGCTGGTCGAGTAATCATATTCGCTGATCGCGTAATCGCGCCAGTTATCAGGCGTTTTGCCGTGCAGGAGCGGCAGCAGCGAGCGCCCCTCGACGATGTGGTTCGGCACCTTGCCACCGGCCACCTCGATAAACGTCGCGGGCAGGTCGATGGATTCGACCAGCGCGTCACAGGTGGTGCCACGGGTGGCGTCGGCATCCGGCGACGGGTCATAGATAATCAGCGGCACCTTGACAGATGGCTCGTGAAACAAATCCTTTTCCCCCAGCCAGTGATCGCCCAGATAATCGCCATGATCCGAGGTGATGACGATCATCGTGTCCTGCATCCGCCCCGTGCGCTCCAGAAAATCGAACAGGCGGCCCATCTGGTCGTCGCATTGCTTGATCAGGCCCATATAGGTGGGGATCACCTTTTGGCGCACCTCCTCGCGGGAAAAGGCGCGACCGATGCGGTTGTTCATGAAGGCGGCATAAACGGGGTGCGGATTGTCACGCTCGCTATCATGGCGCACAGCCGCGGGCACATGGTTTGGGCCGTACATGTCGTGATAGGGGGCGGGGACGATATAGGGCCAGTGCGGTTTGATATAGGACAGGTGGGCGCACCACGGACCCTTGGCCTGTTCGATGAATTTGATCGCCTCGCCGGTCAGCCACGGGGTTTCGCTGTCTTCCTCGGCAATATTGGCGGGCTTGTTGGCATTGGTCATGAACCAGCCCGAGGCGATGTCGCCGCCCTCTACAGCCGCATTGGCGAAATCAGTCCAGGGGTTTTCACCGGGGTAGCCGCGTGATTTCAGATATTCGTTATAGGGCGAGCGGTTTTCATCGTAAAACCCGTCCGGCCCCTCGGCCCACAGCCCGTCATCGCGACACCAGACATCGAACCCGCATTCCGCCTGCCGCGCGCCGATCACGCTGTCGGGAGACAGGCCAAGGCGCTCCATCCCCGCCGCATCAACCCGCATATGGGTTTTGCCGATCAGCCAGCAATCCATGCCCAGCGGGCGCAGATGGTCGCCCAGCGTCATTTCCCCGATCCGCAAGGGGAAGCCGTTATACTGCGCCCCGTGGGACGAGGCATAGCGGCCGGTATAGGTGCTCATCCTTGAAGCGCCACAAACGGGGGATTGCACATAGGCGCGGGTAAAGCGCACGCCGCGTTCCGCGATGCGGTCGATGTTCGTAGTGTGTAGATGCGGATGACCCGCACAAGACAGGTAATCAAACCGCAACTGGTCGAACATGATGAAAAGGATGTTTTTTGTCATGTCGCCATGGGGCCGGAAAATATGTTTGTAGGCAAGTGGTAATTCGCGGGGGCTGTTTTCTTTGAAAGAAAACAGGACGAAATCTTTGAAAGATTTCGGGGCTAGTGATCAAGCCAGATCGGATTGCTCCAGGCCCGTTTGCCCGAATGATCAATCACAGTGATCCGTATCCACGGACTGACGGCGAAACGGTCCAGCGCGATGGCCCCTGTGGTTAGGCTTTCGCCGCGAATGGTCGAGGCCGCGATGCCCTTGCCCGCCACGGCGATGGTCTGCACTTCTGAGCAATCCACCTCGACCGTCAGTCGCGTTAACCGGATGTCATGGA
Organism: Marinosulfonomonas sp.; assembly: GCA_015488685.1. Classification (GTDB taxonomy): domain Bacteria; phylum Pseudomonadota; class Alphaproteobacteria; order Rhodobacterales; family Rhodobacteraceae; genus Profundibacter. The sequence continues at coordinate 5,523 of WFNH01000077.1, read as the reverse complement.
TTTCGGGACCGGTCGAGGAATAGAATTCCCCGGCTTTTAGCGCGGTTAGCAGGGCCTCGGGGCTGTTCTTATCCGCCTTCACCATTACCCAGCCGCCAAAGTAGTCCGGTGCGTGGAAATGGGCATCATCAGTGGCAATGCAGGTCAGTTTCCGGCCTTCGTTCAGCATGTGGTCATAGGATAGCAGCCCGTCGCCGCGATCATTTTCGATGGCGCAGCCGTGGTTGTAGATTTCCACCGCATGGGCGGCGGGAATGCGGCGGGCGTCGGCTTCGGTCAGGCCGGACCAGTGCGGGTGGGCGATGGCGATGAAGGCACCGGCCTCTGCCGCACGGTTGGTCAGGCTGGTGATGGTTTCAGCACTGTCGAAATGGCGAAAATGCGGCACATCGGGCGGGGTGAAATCGTCGGGCAGACCAACGGCCACCACATGCCACATGTCGCCATTATCCATCGCACTGCAATGCAGCTCCGCACCATGCAAGGTGGTGAACCCGTCATTGTGAAAAGCTGTAGTATCGGTAATCGGATAACCATATTGGCCAACGTAATGGTCCGTCAGACTGATGAAATCGTAACCGGCGTCTTGATAGCGGCGACAAACCTCCTCGGGGTCCAATGCCCCGTCAGAACGGGTGGAATGGGTGTGCAAATTTCCACGGAGGAATTTACCTGCGGCGGTGAAATAGCTGGTGGGCATCGGCTTGCCTTTGTCTGGGTTGACGTTCACTTAGCCCAGAGTGGTGACAGTTGTGTGACGTATCTTTCCCGTCTACGACATTCTTTTCCTAAAAACGGCACAGGGGTTTAATCCGTAGGCGGGACAGGCTTTTTCAGAACACCCCGCAGGAACATCGGCCCGACAAAACCCAAAATGGCCGCCGCCCAGAACCCGATTGCAATCCACGAGGAAAACAAAAAGGTCCAATCCCCGTCGGAAATAACCATCGCCCGGCGCAGGTTGTCTTCCATCCGGTTGCCCAACAGGATGCCCAGAATAATCGGCACAGTGGGGACGTCCAGTTTGCGCAAGAAAAACCCCATTGCACCAAAGCCGATCATCATCAGCAAATCAAATGTCGACCCCGATAGCGAATAGATGCCGACAAAGGAAACCATCGTGACGCCGGGCAACAATACCCATGGCGGCACCATCAGAATGCGGACAAAGAATTTGACCATTGGCACATTCAGAACCAGCAACACGACATTGGCGATCAGCAGGGATGCAATTAGCCCCCAAACCACATCGGGGCGGTCGGTGAACAGGGTGGGGCCGGGGGTGATGTTCAGCGTCATCAACAGCGCCAGCAATACCGCGGTGGTGCCGGACCCCGGCACGCCCAGCGTCAACATCGGGATCAGCGCGCCACCGGCGGCGGCGTTGTTTCCGGCCTCGGGGGCGGCAACACCGCGCGGATCCCCCTTGCCGAACATGGAATTGTCTTTGACGATGGCCTTTTCGGCGGAATAGGACAGAAAACTGCCCAGTGACGCGCCGGCACCCGGCAGGATACCGGCAACAAACCCGATCAGGGTTGAACGCAGCATCGCCCATTTGCACAGCAGGATATCATTTACGGGGATGGTGATTTTTCCCAGTTTTACCCCGATAGCAGAATCCTTGCCGTGGCTTTCAATAAACACAAAGACTTCTGTTACTGCAAACAGGCCGACAATGGCCACCAGAAAATCGACCCCGTCGTACAGGTGCAGGTTGCCATAGGTAAAGCGCACGATACTGGTGTTGTTATCAATGCCGATCATGGAAATACCCAGCCCGATACAGGCCGCAATCGCCGCCTTGGCCTGATTTTTCGAGGCAATGCCGCCAAGGGTGGAAAAGGCCAGTATATACAGGGCGAAATATTCGGCCGGTCCGAATTTATAAGCAAGGCGCGCCAGCACAGGGGCCAGCAGGATCAGCCCGAAGGTAGCCAATAATGCACCAACAAAGGACGCAACGCCGGACAGAACCAGCGCATCGCCCGCCCGCCCCGCTTTGGCCATCGGATAGCCGTCAAGCGTGGTCATCAGCGCCGGTTCGTCCCCCGGGATGTTCAACAGGATCGACGATATTCGCCCGCCATACATCGCCCCGTAATAAACCGATGTCATCAGCACCAGCGAGGCCGTCGCATCCAGCCCCAACGAGAACGCCAACGGGATCAGGATGGCCACGCCATTACTTGGGCCAAGCCCCGGCAAGGCCCCGATGATGGTGCCAAGGATACAGCCGATGACGGCCAGAAACAGTGTTGTCGGGGTCAGTGCAACGGCAAAGCCGTCCATCAGCAGGGACAGGGTTTCCATATCTATCTCCGCGCCTAGAACCACGCCTTGGGAAAGGCATACAGCCCAAGCCCCAAAGCAAATTTGAAGACAGCAAACAACCCGACGGACAGGCCAACGCCGGTAAGAACGGCAGGGAGCCGGCGGGGGCTGATTTGATAGCTAAGCAACCCCGAAGCCAATGTCGTCGGGATGATAAACCCTAATGGTTTCAGCGTATAATCATAACCGACCAGCACAATAACCGCCAAACCAAGTCGCACAAAAGTGATCGCAGGTGGCCAATACGGGTCCGTCTCGGGTTTCCACATCACCACCAAAGCGGCCACAATGGCGCAGCCGCCAATGATATAGGGAAAGGTTTTTGACCCTACGGGATCAGACAGGAAGCTGGTCTGGATCAATGTGGCGCTGAAGATATACCCCAGCGCCACGATCAGGATCACCAGACCGAAGATGCGGTCGCTCATGGTGCGGTCCGTTTACTTGATCACGCCAATATCACGCGACAGTTGGGCGATTTCCCCGATTACGCCATTGACGTAATTCTGGAAATCCGGCCCAACTTTGGTGAAGGGTGCCAAACCGTGCGAAACCATGGCTTCGTGCCATTCGTCTGATGCCGCGACCTTGGCCAATGCATCTGACCATTTTTGGTAGGCTTCGTCGGAAATGCCTTTGGGCACATACAATCCGCGCCAGTTTACAGCGACGACATCAATGCCCTGTTCTTTGGCTGTAGGGATGTCCTCAAAGCCGGGGATGCGTTCGTCGGTAAAGGCCGCCAGAACCCGGATATCGCCGGATTTAAGGAAGCCCACGACCTCGGACATATCACCTGTTACGGCCTGAACATGGCCGCCGATGGCCTGTGTGATTGCGTCGCCGCCACCATCAAGCCCGATGTATTTCACCGCACGGATATCATTGAAACCGGCCCGTCCCAGTGCCATCAGAACCTTGATGTGATCAAACCCGCCCACAGCCGATCCACCGGCAAATGTAACAGATTTCGGGTCGGCCTTGACCGCGTCCAGCAGGTCCGTCAGCGTTTTATAAGGACTGTCAGCGGCAACGGCAATCACGCCGGGATCGGCCCCGATGGCCCCCAGAAAACGCACTTGATCTGCCGTCATTCCACCATAGGCATTTTGCGCCAGACGCGTGGCAGTGGCGCTTGAGGCTGCGACGATCAGGTCTTCGTCGTCATTGCGTTCATTCACAACGGTGCTATAGGCAAGCCCGCCACCGCCACCGGCCATGTTGGTGACCTGAATAGGGGCGTCTACTGCGCCAATATCATACATGATTTTGCCAATGGTCCGGCAGGTAAAATCCCAACCGCCACCAGGGTTCGCGGGGGCAATACATTCGGCGGCCATTGCGGATGTTGTCAGGCTTGCGCTGACGATCAGGCCAGCTGCAAAGCGTTTGAATATAGTATTCATATTCGTCTCCTCCCAAGGAAATTCTTTAATATACACCACGGGGCCGGCCGTTTGTTTTGATATGGCACATGTCCCCGGACAGGTGACGTTAAGTAAGCGTCAGTGGAAGCCAAGAGTCAAATATCAATTTTACCGCACGGTAAAATCAGACGTTGATCAGGGCGATGCCCGCTAAACCCCGACAAACCGCTGCAACAGCCCTTTGTCGGCGCGCAGCTGATCCGGCGTTACGGTCATTGCGTCACGTCCGTTTTCCACGAACACGATCCGGTCTGCCACTTCCAGAACCGCATCCACCCGCTGTTCCACCAATATAATCGCCACGCCCTGTTCTTTCAGCGTTACCACCACATCACGGATCAGCGAGATCATCGAGGGTTGCAAGCCCTCGGTCGGCTCGTCCAGCAACAACACTTTGGGTTCCAGACACAAGGCCCGCGCGGTGGCCAGCATCTGTTGTTCCCCCCCCGACAGGGTTTCGGCCCGCTGGTGCAGCCGTTCACGCAGGCGCGGGAACATCGAAAGCACCTGTTCGCGCACCTCGGCCCCTTTACTACGGGTCATCAGGCCGATTTGCAGGTTCTCGGCCACCGTCATTTCCGCAAACAGCCGCCGCCCCTGCGGGATATAGCCGATCCCCAGTCTGGGCACGCGATGGGCGGGCAATCCGGTGATTTCGTGGCCCTCAAGCTGCATTGAGCCAGCACTGATCGGCACCAGCCCCATGATTGCTTTCATGGTGGTGGATTTCCCTGCCCCATTGCGCCCCAGCAGGCACAGGATTTCCCCTGCGGCCACATTCAGCGACAGCCCGTGCAGCACCTGCACCTTGCCGTAAGCGGCGTTTATGTCGTGCAGTTCCAGCATCATCCCCCCAGATAGGCCTCTTGCACATGCGTGTTGGCGCGGATTTCGGCGGGCGTGCCTTCGGCGATGATCTCGCCGAAATTCAGCACGGTGATTGTGTCGGCCAGCGCCATCACCACGGGAATGTTGTGTTCGATCAACAACACGGTGGTATTGGACGAAACCTCGCGGATCAGGGCGATGAATTCCTCGATCTCGCCATCCGACAGCCCCTGTGTGGGTTCGTCAAGGATCAGCAATTTCGGCTCCTGCCCCAGCCCCATGGCGATTTCCAGCAGGCGCTGATGGCCATAGGCCAGATCGCCCGCCACCTGACCGGCGCGTGCCTTTAGCCCGACACGGGCCAGCGCGCCCAGCGTTTCGCGCTTCAGCGCTGCGTGATCGTGGCCCAGACGGTGCTTCACGGCCAATGCCACGTTTTCATAAACCGACAGGTTGCCAAATATCGAGGTGATCTGGAACGTATAGGCCATGCCCATCGAGATGCGTTTATGCGCGGGCAGGTGGGTCACGTCCTGCCCCTGAAAGGTGATTGTGCCGCTGCTGGCCGGAATGCGACCACAGAGCATGGAAACAAAGGTGGTTTTCCCCGCCCCGTTCGGGCCGATCAGGGCGCGGATTTCACCCTGTGGCAGGTCAAAATCCACATCGCGCACGGCCCGCAGTCCGCCGAAATGGCGGCATAAATCGCGGGTGGACAGCAGAGTCACGGCAGCCATTTCAACCACCTTTCCCTGACCATCCCCATCATCCCTTTGGGCGCAAACAGGGTCAGCAATACCAGCGCGACGCCCACCACCAGCATATAGGCGTCGGTCACGCCGCTGGACAGGTCGATCAGATAGAACATGAACAACGCGCCGATCAGCGGGCCAATGACAGTCCCCGCCCCGCCCAGCAACACCCAGAGTAGCGG